>JBMDWN010000126.1:0-5846 GCA_048595275.1 Olivibacter sp.
GTTCTCGCCGAAGCTGATGGCAGATATTGTTTTCGCAGATCCGGAACTGATGATGAGCCTGCCTCCTTCCGTTACGGCGGCAACGGGAATGGACGCGCTGACCCATAACCTTGAGGCCTTTCTCGCCAAGAATTACAACCCGATCTGTGACGGCATCGCGCTTGAGGGCATACGTATACTGGCGTCATCCTTGGAAAATGGGGTGAAAAAACCCGACCTTCAAGTTCGTTCACAACTGCTAATGGGCTCCATGATGGGCGCTATAGCTTTTCAGAAAGGACTGGGCGTTGTCCACTCGCTGGCACATCCGCTATCCTCGCTTCTCGACACGCACCACGGCCTGGCCAATGCGGTTAACCTTCCCTACGGTATGCGTTTTAACATCGCGGGCAATGAACAGCGCTTTGAACGCATCGCACAGGCTATGAACCTGCCTCAGCATTCCGGTGAATCTGTAATTCACTTTATTGAAACGCTTAATGCATCTATTGGCATTCCGGAAAACCTTCGTACGCTTGGCGTAGAAGACAATCAGCTGGAGACACTGGCAGACCTTGCCATTGCCGACTTCGCGCATCCGAATAACCCAAAGCCGGTTAGCCGGCAGGATTTTTTATCGTTATACCGGGAGGCATGGTGAAGCGGATCGGGATGACGGACGGAAGAATGTATGACCTCTATGCCGATTGGATAAAGGGGAATGATTCCGATGTTGAATTGATTCAACTTGGCTATCGACTGGACAATCTACAGCAGGTTCATTCCTGCAATGCCGTTGTTTTTACCGGAGGTGAGGACGTCCACCCGAGTCTTTACGGAAAGGAAGATTATCTTGAATATTGCGAACCGCCCGATTTTGACCGGAAACGTGATGCTTTTGAATGGCAACTGCTGGATTTATGCCTTCGTTCCCGCTTACCATTGCTCGGCATTTGCCGGGGCATGCAGCTAATGAACGTGTTTTACGGCGGTACTTTGATCCCGGACCTGCCCAGCTGGACTAAATTTGATCATGCGAAAGACGCGCTGGGAAAACCACGGGAACATTCCGTTAGGGTCGATCCTTATTCTTCTTTGTACGAATGCCTGCAGCAGAAAAAAGGTATGATTAATAGTCTGCATCATCAGAGTGTAGATCGCATTGGTAAAGGACTTTTGGTCAGTTCTTTATCGGATGATGGTGTAGCGGAATCGCTGGAAAAAAGAAACAGAATAGAAACTGATCCGTTCTTGCTGGCCGTTCAGTGGCATCCTGAAAGGATGGACAGGAATGATCCTTTCGTGAAGCCACTTAGGACGAGCTTTCTGGAAAAGGTCAGCATTTCACGCAAATAATTATCAAGCATCATGATATCAATCATAAATCCCGCTTCGGGAGAAGAAATAACACAACTACAAACGGACCACTACGGCACTATAGAACCCAGGCTTTCCGAGATGTACGAAGCGCAAAAGAAGTGGAGTCAAATCCCCTTAAGCCGGCGCATCGAAACGGTCTTGCGTTTCTCTGATCTCCTGAAAAGCCAGGAAGAGCGGCTTGCCATGGTGCTGACACAGGAAAACTGCAAACCGCTGGATCAGGCAAGAGGTGAGATACGCGGAGCCCGGAACCGAATTGAATGGCTGGCTTCGAACGCGACAGAATTTCTTCATGATGAGACGGTTATGCATCAGGAAGGCCTGACAGAACTGATCAGTTATGAGCCACTTGGGGTTATTGCTAACATTTCGGCCTGGAACTATCCTTATCTGGTTGGCGTAAATGTTTTTGTTGCAGCAATTCTGGCTGGAAACGCTGTTTTATATAAGCCTTCAGAAATGACCAGTCTGACCGGTATAGAAATCGCACGCTTGTGGAAGGAAGCCTCTCTCCCGCCTCACCTTTTTGAACTGGTAATTGGAGAGGCCGATACCGGAAAAGCCCTGCTCGAGCTTCCGCTCGATGGTTATTTCTTTACCGGGTCTTATAAAACCGGCCAGGCTATTTACGCGCAGGTGGCTCCCAAAATGATACCCTGTCAATTGGAACTTGGTGGAAAAGATCCGATCTACATCAGCGATGATATCCGCAATATAAAAGCTGTAGCCGAAGCCACAGCCGATGGTGCTTTTTACAATAATGGGCAAAGCTGCTGTTCCGTAGAGCGTATTTATGTTCATGAATCGGTTTACGATACGTACCTGAAAGCCTTCATCGATCAGGTTCGTTCCTGGAAACTAGGTAATCCTAGCGATGACGGTATTTATTTCGGACCGCTGACCAGAAAGGAACAGCTGGAAGTGCTTAAAAACCAGGTCGAAGATGCTGTTCAAAAGGGTGCCTGCCTTGAAATGGGTGGTCGGCGTATAGATCGTCCCGGCTATTATTTTGAGCCAACGGTGCTGACGAATGTAAATCATGAGATGGCGATCATGAAAGAGGAAAGTTTCGGCCCTGTCATTGGCATTATGAAAGTAAAAGACGATGCTGAAGCCATTCGATTGATGCAGGATACGGACTACGGCCTTACGGCTGGCGTCTACAGCGACAGTAAGGGAAGAGCTCAAACTATTCTCCGACAGCTGAATGTAGGGTCTGCTTACTGGAATTGCTGTGACCGCGTCAGTCCCCCGCTCCCCTGGAGTGGCCGTAAGCATTCCGGTATCGGCGCAACCCTTTCACATCTCGGTTTGAGAGCCTTGACGAGACCCAAAGCTTATCACCTAAAAGGCTAAACTATAAAAAAGTATATCGCAATGTGATCCCGAAAGTTCTTGGGTCCCCCAATACCGCTGCGTAATGTCCTGCATTTCCCGCACCAGGCAGTAATTGTTCAAAGTAATCTTTATCGAAGATGTTCCTTGCCCAGATGAAGATGGATTTATTATCCGCACTTCTAAAGCCTAAGCGACCGTTAACTAATGCATAGCCATCGATGTTCAGAAAGCGCGACGGCGACGGGCTGGATGAAAATGATGAGCGGGAATAGATGTCACTCGCCAGAAATACCTCTCCTCCCATATTCAATACGCGTGCAGGCTGCGTAAATTCTGCCGAAAATGTTCCGGCCCATTTAGAGATCCCCGGCAGAGGCTGCCCACTGATGTCTTTAAAGGTTGGACCTCCCGTTTCTTCTAAGGGCGGCGGTGCATTCTCAAAACGTATATACGTACCTTCCGTATAAGCTACAGACGCGGTCAGCCACAGGAATCGTTTCACGTTGACGCTTCCGTCAACTTCTACACCCCTGACCCGGACTTGTTCAGCATTAGCCAGATAACCCCGGTTTATTGAGAGATCCGCTGCCTGGACCTGTGCCTGATAATCTCGGACATCCGTATTAAATACCGTCAGGCTGGCGGTGGAGTTTGACGTCGGACGGGATTTCAGGCCAAGTTCATAATGGTAAACCCGTTCCGGTTTGATCACCGCGAGCTCCGTCATTACTCGTCCGTCTACGGTTGGTAAGCCCCCCAGGTTAAGACCTACCGGCTTAAATCCGGTAGAAAAAGTTGCAAAGGTATTCAGTTGCTCGTTTGGCTTGTAATCGACCGTTAATTGCCCTGAAAAATTCGTGTCATCAATCTCCGAAGAAAAGGATTGTTCGCTATATACGGAACGCTTTAACGCGAGCAACTCAGGATCGTCCGTTTCCAGTCCGCCATACGGAATGCGACTGAAATCAACCTTCTTCTCATCGTAGTTCACGCGGAAGCCTGGCAAAAGGCGAAGTTTTTCTGACAAGCTCCAGTCCAGCTGGCCAAAAATGGCACCGCTGAAAGAATTCAACCTGGGATAAGAACGGATACCAAATCCATCCAGCAGACCCGGCGTTTGCCATAGCGGACTTTCCGAATTCTGAGAGAAACGCCACTGGTCCCTCCCCGCTTCTTCGGTATGTGCCGGATCCGGATTTAGCCGCTGGCCGAAGGCGAAAATTCCTCCCACGAAGTTCAGTCTGGAACTCAGCGCGCCTGCCCATCGGATTTCCTGCGACCATTGATCGTGCCGGGAAGGAGCCTGTGAAAGACGCAGGGCCTGCAGACCTAGAAAGTCCCGGTCATTGGACGGATTCCAATTCCAGAAGCGCCAGGCGCTGGTACTCGTCAGTGTACCACCCCAGAGATCGATGTCGACATTCAGCGACACCCCTCCAAGATCTTGATCAGAACGCCAGGGCGTATCGTGGTCAATAAGGCGGTCAAATGGATTCCAGCTAGGCGGCTGATAATTCAGATCATTGATGATTTGCTCAAACTGACGATAAGTTGCCCGCTCCGTCGTAACGTAGCCAGCCAGAACCTGAGCGTAGCCATCAGGTCTTTGTCTGCTAAAATCTCCGCCTAGCAGCACCTCAACTTTTTCGGACGGCTTATAAAGCAATTGCAACCGGCCTCCGAGGTTGTTTAATTCATTGGTATGGCGTTCTGTGAAGGTATTGTACAGGAGGCCGTCGCGCTGCGTGCCGGTAAATGAAATCCGGGCGGCTAGTCGCTCGGACAAGGGCCCGCTGACCGAGGCTTTGGTCTGGATAAATCCAAAATTACCGAAGCTGCTCTCAAAATTAGCGTTCGACTCAAAGCTCGGCTTTCTCGTAACAATATTAAAGGCACCAGCCACTGTATTCTTACCGAATAAGGTTCCCTGCGGCCCTCTTAACACTTCGATACGCTCAATATCTACAAAGTCTAATGTCGTAGCCGCAGCGCGAGCGTAGTAAACGCCATCTACGTAGAATCCCACACCCGGTTCTATACCGTCGTTCGTCAAACCAAAGGTAGTCCCAAGTCCGCGAATGCTGACACCGGTATTTCTGGGATTCGACGAATATAGCTGAACGGTGGGTACAAGCTCTTTCAAGCGATTTACGTTAAAGGCCCCGGCTTCATCTGCCCGGGTTCCACCTATGACACTAATCGGAATAGGCACATCTTCGAGAAGTTCGTCGCGTCGCCTTGAACTTACTACTACCTCGCTCAGCTGCTGGCTGCCTGACGACTTCAGAATCATCAAGCTGTCTCCTACGCCGCCGATTTGCAAATCACGCTTTTCATAGCCAATTGCCTTTACGGATACGGTAAAGGGATACGCTCCGTTTACCGCAATGCGGTAAAATCCTTTAGAATCCGTAGATGTATTTCCTTTCCCATCGCTAGCCGAGACCGTAGCGTAAGCTACCGGTTCGCCCAGGTCATTTCGTATGCGTCCGGAATGATCTGTCTGAGCTTGAGCAAAGGTTGAAAAAACGAAAAATAGCAGTAGTAGATAATTATATTTCATAGAGACATATGGGTGAAGACCGCAGCAAATATATTACTTTTCCCATAAAGACTACTAACAAGGTAGATTTTATATTATATTTTTCACAGTATTCTTTATTTAGAATAATTCAAAACTATATTGGATTTTGATCTGGAATGACTTTACTTTGCGCCTTAGAATCAATTTAAATAAGAATGCTTAAAGCTTATATACTAATGCTGACCATCATTATCGGGTCACAACTGAACTTATACGCCCAGGATCTTTCTCTTCGGGGGGTTGTCACTTCTCAACAAGGTAACGGCTCGCCACTAAGCGGCGTTACGGTGAAGCTACTCGGAACAGACAAAACATTTATTACAGACCAAAGCGGTTCATTCATTTTTAAAAACCTCAACCCCGGACCAATCGTACTTGAATTTACTTATCTTGGTTTTCAGCGGTTGACGCGTTCAACAGAACTAGATACAGCGCATGTCGAAGATCTCCGCATCGTACTTCAACCCGCCTCGGATGAATTGCAGGCGGTTGAGATAACTGGCCGTAAAGAACAGAGTTACAAAAACACTTCGTCCTTCGCCGGAACAAAAACAGAAACTCCAAT
>JBMDWN010000127.1:0-52300 GCA_048595275.1 Olivibacter sp.
TTTAGGAAAATCCGGCACCGCTCTGACCGTTTCCCTTAGTTTTGATTCCAGCATTAAACTTTTCTATTAAAATGAAATCCCGAATTATTCAAAATCCAGGTAATGAATCAGCTTTTTACTATGAACTATTTCGTACGGAAAGATAGCAAAAAATTCTTCTGCGTATTTCAAAGGAGGATGCTGTTCCCGGTATTTCAGAACTAAATAGGCATCTTTTGCCGTGATATACGGATGTCCAGAAAGATCGTAAAACGATGCACGGTTTACCTGAATCTTTTTCAGGTTATTTAAGGAAAGTTTTAAATAGGGCAAAATTTTAGTAAAACGCAAAGAATCCATCCCGTAAACCTCCATTAGCTGTCTTTTGTCAACGTATCCGCCGAGGCGCTCCCTAAACCTGACAATCCGTGACGAGAAAGCCGGTCCAATACCGGGTAGCATGAGCAGCTCCAGGGAATCGCAGGTATTCAGATCAATCTCCGGAAGGGGTTCTTGCCTTGATGGCTGACTCCCCGAAAAGGGCTGAGTATTCTTGGTTGTCAATTGAAGAGGTTTCCTCTCTATGGTAATATAGGGCTCCAGCTGAGAATAGAGATCCTCATCTACCGTGTATAATTTGAGTAAATCTTCGTTCTTGCGAAATTTACCCCCTGCATTTCGATAACGCTCAATATTCTTGATCTGAGTAGCCGAAAAGCCTAACTTAAGGAGACCTTCGCTACCTTCCGTATTCGGGTCAAAAACATGGTATTCAGTCGCAGGCTTTTGTTCATCATCGAAAGCCTTTTCCGATTGCCAGAGGAGAATTTCCGCTTCTTCAGCGTGTCTATATTGCTGAATAATGAGGGGCAGATAACTTATGCTTAGCAACAGGAGTAGCAGCACCGTTAAACCACTTAACTCAGACCTGCTGAATCCGAAATACCGACGGAACCACCTCAACATGGTCTACACTCGATTTTCCGTGATATCCCTGCGAAGAAGGTAATAAGCCGGAATACCCAACAACACAATGATCAAGCCCGGCCAGGTGTAAGCTGGCTGATAAATAAGCAAACCGACGCAGATGCTGAGCGCAGCCAGCACATAAACAGCGGGCAAAAATGGATAGGCAAATGCCTTGTATGGCCGCGGGAGATCCGGTCGCTTCTTCCGAAGTATGAAGATGCCTATGATCGTGAGAGCGTAAAAAAGTAGCACGACAAAAACAACGTAATTCAGCAGGTCGTTGTAGCGACCGCTCAGACAAAGTATCGACGCCCAGAGACATTGTAACCAGAGCCCCCAGCCCGGCACTTCGAAATGGTTCAATCGAGCTGCCTGTGAGAAGAAAACACCGTCTTTGGCCATCGTGAAATATACGCGTGCTCCGGCGAGAATCAATCCATTATTGCACCCGAACGTGGAAATCATGATCATCACTGCGATGACTGCCGTTCCTACAGGACCAAAAATGGCTTGAGAGGCGGACACTGCCACGCGATCTGCCGGAGCGAAAGCGATCTCTTGCATACTCAAGGTAGCAAGATACATGATATTAGTGGACACGTAGATCAGGGTTACAATCAGCGTCCCTAAAAACAGACTTAAACCAATGTTACGTTGTGGATTCCGAATCTCTCCGGCGATGAACGTAACGTTGTTCCAGGCATCACTTGAGAATAATGAACCAACCATAGCCGAAACAATTGCTGCAAAGAGCGCAGAACCGCCAATTGTTACAAGGCCGTCAGCTTCCGGCAACCAGTTGCCCGCTTGCCAGGCATCAGTCCAATTCTGCTGCCAGATTTCCGTATTAAATGCGCTGAATAAACCAAATAGTGTTAAGCCAACAAGAGAAAGTATCTTGACAATCGTAAGAACGGTTTGTATAATTTTACCGTTTTTAACGCCTCTGGAATTTAGCCAGGTCAATATAACGATAGTCGTTATCGCAACCAGCTGCGCAGCACTGACCTGGAACAGTCCGGCGTCAAACAAAATACGCTCATCGCTGACTGCCGGAAAAAGATAGGCGGCAAACTTGGCAAACGCTACCGCTACGGCAGCTATTGTCCCCGTTTGCACAACCGTAAAAAGTGCCCAGCCGTAAAGAAAAGCCGTCAGCCTGTTGTAAGCTTCCCTTAGATAAACGTATTGCCCGCCCGCCTTAGGGAACATGGCTGAAAGCTCTCCATAGCTCAGAGCGGCGGTCAGGGTTATCAGACCGGTTAACGCCCAAATAAGAATAAGCCAACCGGCACTTCCTACATAACGGGCGATGTCCGCGCTGACGATAAAAATACCCGAACCGATCATGGACCCGACGACTAGCATAGTTGCATCCAGCAGCCCCAGTTCACGTTTCATTTCCGTTTCGGAATTTTCAGCCTGGTTTTTTATAAGATTCATCTTTTTAGGATTGATCAATTGCGAATGTATATAAATTATCAAGAATTCAGACCCGGAAAAGAACACAATTTAACAAACGCTGTCGTCCCAACATTTTTTCCTGATCGCGTATTTATTTGTCTTTTTTTTTCTACGTTTGATGGCAACAACAAAGAACTACCAATTAATTGATGCTTTAAATTAAGATCTATGAATTTTATTCAGAACAACGTGCTGTACCTGATCCCCTTTTTTGGCCTGATCGGAATATTGTTTATGCTCGCCAAGTCGGCTTGGGTTAAAAGGCAACCGGAAGGCGACGCCAATATGCGGGAACTTTCTGGCTATATTGCCGATGGTGCCATGGCCTTTCTAAAGGCTGAGTGGCGTGTATTATCATATTTTGCTATTGTTGCCGCCATTTTGCTTGCCTGGTCCGGAACCCTTTCGCCTAGCTCTAGCTGGGTCATCGCAATAGCTTTCTTAATCGGGGCGGTGACGTCAGCATTTGCCGGATTCATCGGTATGCGGGTTGCTACCAGGGCCAATGTGAGAACAACTGAAGCTGCACGTACCAGTCTGGCGAAAGCGCTGAAAGTCTCCTTCACCGGCGGGACCGTTATGGGCCTTGGGGTTGCCGGACTTGCGGTTCTTGGACTTGGCTCGCTGTTTATCGTTTTTTACCATTTATATGTTGTTAATACAGGAGGGTCTGTCAACGGACATGAAATGGAACGGGCACTGGAAATTTTGGCAGGTTTTTCACTTGGTGCAGAATCCATTGCCTTGTTCGCCCGTGTAGGCGGTGGAATTTACACCAAAGCCGCAGATGTCGGTGCAGACCTTGTAGGTAAAGTGGAAGCCGGCATACCGGAAGACGATGTCCGTAATCCGGCGACTATTGCTGATAATGTCGGAGATAACGTAGGGGATGTCGCCGGAATGGGTGCTGATCTCTTCGGCTCTTACGTAGCAACGATACTGGCCACCATGGTTCTGGGCAGGGAAATCGTTTCGGAGGATCAGTTTGGTGGTATCGCCCCAATTCTGCTGCCTATGTTCATAGCGGGGCTCGGCCTGCTGTTCTCCATTGTTGGTGCTTCACTGGTCCGGATTAAAGATGATAACGGGAATGTCCAGGCCGCATTAAATTTTGGAAACTGGTCTTCTATTGTTCTCACAGCCGTTGCGTCATTTTTTGCCGTGAAATGGTTGCTACCGGATGAGATGTCGATCCGGGGTTACGAGTTTTCTGCTACCGATGCCTATATAGCCATCCTGGTTGGATTGGTTGTTGGAGCGCTGATGAGCATCATTACCGAATACTACACGGCTATAGGTAAACGTCCGGTACGATCCATTGTTCAACAATCCTCCACGGGACATGCGACAAACATCATCGGCGGCCTTTCTGTGGGAATGGAATCTACCGTGCTCCCTATACTGGTGCTGGCGGCGGGAATTTATGGCTCCTATCACTTCGCAGGCCTTTACGGGGTAGCGATTGCAGCAGCAGGCATGATGGCGACTACGGCCATGCAACTGGCTATTGACGCTTTTGGTCCTATTGCCGATAATGCAGGGGGAATCGCCGAGATGAGTCAGCTCCCGGAGGAAGTACGGGAAAGAACCGACATCCTGGATGCCGTGGGAAACACAACCGCAGCAACAGGAAAGGGGTTTGCGATCGCATCGGCTGCGTTAACGTCCTTAGCTTTGTTTGCGGCCTTCGTTGGCGTTGCCGGGATCGATCGTATTGACATTTATAAAGCTGACGTGCTCGCCGGATTGTTTGTCGGAGCCATGATTCCCTTCATATTTTCGTCATTAGCAATCGCTGCCGTAGGTCGGGCTGCGATGGATATGGTTCAGGAAGTACGCCGGCAGTTCCGGGAAATCCCAGGGATTATGGAATACAAAGCAAAGCCGGAATACAACAAATGCGTCGAAATTTCCACCAGAGCTTCGATTCGGGAGATGCTGTTACCCGGATTAATCGCACTCCTGGTTCCGGTACTTGTTGGTTTTATATTCGGCCCCGAGGTGTTGGGTGGTGTGCTCGCGGGAGTTACTGTATCCGGCGTATTGATGGGAATGTTCCAATCCAATGCAGGCGGAGCGTGGGACAACGCCAAAAAATCCTTTGAAAAAGGCGTCGTTATTGATGGAGAAACCTACTATAAAAAGTCGGAACCGCACAAAGCTTCGGTAACCGGAGATACTGTGGGCGATCCTTTTAAAGATACCTCGGGGCCCTCGATGAACATTCTGATCAAATTAATGTCGATTGTATCATTGGTAATTGCTCCCCACATTCATGTGAACCAAAATACCGCCATGAATAACACAGAAAAAACACTTCCGGAAATAACAGCCACCGAAATCGATTGTGAGAGCGCAAAAATTGAAGATTCTCCCTTCACATTTCTAAAATAAAGTTGTAGGTTTGGACTTTTATTTTAAAGAATTTTTGACAGAGCCTGTATAGGACGACGAAAAAGACAGTAATCAACGCCAAATTTTATGTTTTATAAAAAATCAATACCTGGACTGATCGAAGAAGCGAGGGCGAGCGGGGAAGGAACGTTAAAACGAACACTGAGCAGTTATAACCTCGTTGCTCTGGGAGTAGGAGCAATTATCGGAGCGGGGCTTTTTTCCCTCACCGGCATAGCTGCTGCTGATAATGCGGGTCCGGCTGTGACTATATCTTTTATCGTTGCGGCTATCGGCTGCGGTTTTGCAGGTCTTTGTTATGCGGAATTTGCATCGATGATACCAGTTGCAGGAAGTGCGTATACCTATTCTTATGCAACGATGGGCGAATTCATCGCCTGGATTATCGGCTGGGATTTGGTGTTGGAGTACGCACTCGGCGCGGCGACTGTGGCCGTAAGCTGGTCGCAATATTTCTCTGAATTTTTAAGTTCCCTTGGCATTAATCTGCCTGCAGCACTTTTACATGGTCCCTGGGAAGGAGGAATGATTAATGTGCCTGCAATTATTATTGTGTGCCTGCTATCGCTTTTACTTATCCGCGGAACTCAGGAATCTTCCCTGGTAAATGATGTACTGGTTGTTGTAAAAATCGTCGTTGTGTTGGTATTTATCGCGTTGGGCTGGAAATTTATTAACCCCGCGAATCACGAACCATTCATACCGGTTAACACCGGTGAGGAAGCCTTGAAAGCAGGAAAGATCGGTTTTATGCAATTTTTCACCAGTGAGGACTTTGGACATTATGGCATCAGCGGAATTCTCCGTGGTGCCGGGGTGGTCTTTTTCGCCTTTATCGGTTTTGATGCGGTGAGTACAGCAGCACAAGAAGCGAAAAATCCGCAAAAAGGCATGCCCATCGGGATAATCGGTTCACTCATCGTTTGCACACTACTTTACGTGCTATTTTCTTACGTGATGACCGGATTAGCGAACTACACGGCCTTCTCAGGCGATGCTAAACCGGTAGCGACCGCTTTCGCACAGACAGGCTACACCTTCCTGAATGCTGCACTTATGGTGGCAATTCTGGCTGGGTATACATCGGTAATTCTCGTCATGCTTCTTGGTCAGAGCCGTGTATTTTACACGATGAGTAAAGACGGTTTGCTACCTCCGTTTTTCTCCCAGCTTTCGAAAAACCAGACCCCCTGGAAAACCAACATTCTGTTCATGATCTTCGTAAGCTTATTCGCTGGTTTTGTGCCGGTTTCGGATCTAGGACACATGGTCAGCATAGGCACGTTATTCGCCTTCACGCTGGTGTGTATTGGGGTTATCATTCTCCGGAAAAAGGAGCCAGGTTTGGAGCGTCCATTCAAAACGCCACTAGTTCCCCTGATCCCGATCCTTGGAATTCTGATTTGCGTAACCATGATGGCTGGTCTTCCGCTGGAAAGCTGGGAGCGTCTTGCCGTGTGGATGATTCTTGGAGTTGTGATTTATTTTGCTTACAGCCGGAAACATAGTCATGCCCGCAAGGCTGCGGAAGAAAGCGAAAAATAAAACAAGATCAATTACAATGGCTGAATAAGCCGTTAAAAGATTCTAAAAGGCAGCTTCGAAAGCTGCCTTTTAGTTTTTCATGACGATCCATAAATTGCATATACCGTTCTATTTCTATAAGTTTGACCGAAATAGCATAAATCCATGTTTTTCAACCTGAAAGAGATTGCTTCCGTAAGCATGATCCTGTTTGCCATTATCGACATCCTGGGCTCTATCCCGATTATCATCGACTTGAGGCAAAAAGCTGGCAAGATAGAGTCTGAAAAAGCTAGTCTGGTGGCCATGGTTCTGATGATTGCTTTTCTTTTCGTCGGCGAAAGCATGCTGACGCTGATTGGTATTGACGTTGCATCCTTCGCTATAGCGGGTTCGCTGGTTATCTTTTTTATCGCCATGGAAATGATACTCGGCATCACCTTCTTCAAAGACGACTCTTTTGAAACGGCGTCCATCGTTCCACTCGCATTTCCCCTGATTGCCGGGGCAGGAACGATGACAACCATTCTTTCCCTGAAGGCCGAATATGAAACGCAAAATATCATCGTCGGCATTCTGGTGAATATCGGAATTATATACTTTGTTCTGAAGAATACGTACCGGCTTGAACGCCTCCTGGGGAAAACGGGGCTGAATGTACTAAGAAAAGCTTTCGGCGTCATTCTGCTTGCAATCTCTATTAAACTATTCCGAAGTAATACCGGCCTTTAATATCAAGTTCATGGAATTATACTATACTTTTTCTTTTCTTATTGTGCTCACTGCGACTTTTGCTTACGTAAATGAACGCTTCCTGAAACTGCCATCAACAATTGGTGTAATGGTTATCGCACTGGTGGCCTCTTTGGGTCTGATATTGACCGATAAGGTTTTTCCACACATTTTCTCAGAGTTCTCAGGCTTAATATCATCGCTGGATTTTACGGAAGTGTTGATGGGCGCCATGTTAAATTTCTTACTTTTTGCAGGCGCTATTCATATCCGGCTTTCTGATCTGAAAGAGCAAAAGACACCGGTTATGATCTTTTCCACGGTGAGCGTCATCATCTCTACGTTCGCAATAGGCTTTATGCTGTTTTATCTGCTTAACTGGCTCGGCATGGGCATTCGTTTGATCGAGTGCCTGGTCTTTGGAGCGCTGATCTCTCCTACCGACCCAATTGCTGTGCTGGGTATTCTGAAGCAGGCAGGAGTACCGAAATCGCTCGAGACGAAAGTTGCTGGCGAATCCTTGTTTAACGATGGGGTGGCCGTCGTTGTATTTATCATCATGCTGGCTCTGGCCAGGGGGGAAGATATTGACACGTCCTTCGCTAGCATCTCCTGGCTATTGATCAAGGAAGCCTTGGGAGGGGTCGCGTTGGGCTTAATAGCCGGGTACCTGGCTTCCAAATCGATTGGAAGAATCGATAATTACAAAGTTGAGGTATTGATTACCCTGGCAGTGGTCATGGGCGGCTCGCTCATCGCCCGTTCGGTGCATATGTCGGGCCCCTTAGCCATGGTGGCAGCTGGTCTGGTCATCGGGAATTACGGACGGTCTGTTGCACTGAGTGATCTTTCCAAGGATTACCTGGATAAGTTTTGGGAATTACTTGATGAAATTCTGAATGCTATTCTCTTCCTGATCATAGGCTTTGAATTGATTGTAATTACTAACATAGGCGATTACTGGTTAATTGGAATTATTTCGATCGTCATGGTGTTGCTCGCCCGCTTTATTTCTATCTGGCTCCCGGTCCGCCTAATCCCTATGCGCACAAAGTTTAATAAAGATACAATAACCATACTGGTTTGGGGTGGTTTAAGAGGTGGCGTTTCTGTAGCCCTGGCACTCTCTATTGATAATGAGTTGAACAAAGAGTTGCTGCTCTCCATTACCTACTACGTTGTACTATTCTCTATTCTGGTACAGGGGATGACGATCGGGCGTCTTACAAATAAGGCAAAAACACTGGCCAACACTTAAGGTTTTATAAAACGGGCTACGAACATCGTATCGGCACGATGTTCGTAGCCTTTAAGTATTTCAGCCGACTGAAGCAGTAAACCTTTTTCTTTCAGGAAGCTTATCTGGCCTTCATTTTCGACGCTATAAACTGAGCAGGTTATGTAAACCAATTGCCCGCCTTTTTTCAGGTATGGCAGCGTGTTCAAAGCTATTTTCCGTTGTTTCTCAACGTATTCGTCAAGCAGTTCCGATGTAAATTTAGTCATCATCTCAGGGTTTCTTCCCCAGGTTCCTGAACCGGAACAAGGCACATCCAGAATGATTCCATCGAAAGCCCTGCCTTCCAGCACGCTTCCGCCTACTTTTTCAAGGTCGATTATTTTCTGATCGTACGTACGGGGATCGATACCCGCCTCTTCAAAACGTTCGTTTAGGTTTCTTAAGATTGTGGCCCTTATATCCGACACGAGGATTTTGACACCAGGATAGTGCTGCAATAAACGTAGACTCTTTCCTCCGGATGCAGCGCAGGCATCCCACCAGTAAGATCCCTCTTTCGCCTGGAAATAGTCTCCCGTGCGCTGGGAAGAGCGATCCTGAACCTGATAAAGTCCTTTTATCCGGTTCAATTTATTGAGCTGCACGCCATTTTCCAGTTCCAGCCCGTAATTGCCTATATGCTGGTATTGCAAATCTGCGTTGCGCAGCTCCTGCTCTACCTTACCTTCAGATCCGGGTTTCAGGCGAATAAATAACTTTGGTTGAGTAAAATGGCTCTTTAGAAATAGGTCCCTGTCAAGGTCATTCGAGAGCAAATGAGGAAGCGGGAAAAGCGCTGGCAGAGACAATGCATGCTGTCTCTCCACGAGCGCCCATCGTTCTTCAAAAGTTCCATTCCGGCTGGTGAAGAGCAGCGGATAATCGACCAGCAAAGCCTCATCACTCAGCGGATCGCAAAGAAAACAGGAGATGACGAGCCGGTCATAAACCGCTTCTCCTTTCAACAGATTACCTAATCGAAAATATTGATATATCCAACGGCTAAGTATTCTTCTGTCCGTTGATCCCATTTGTCGGTTCGACTTGAAAAAAGCAGAAAGATGCCTGCTCAACGGCTCCCGAAAGGTATATTCAGCCAAAAGCCGGTCAAAGTTCCGAAGATACGCAGGAATACGCGACACCTTCATCAGCGCATTCCCGATGAATCCGGAATGTAGCTTTTTCCATCAAATTTCAATACGGATATTGCGTGATTGACGTAACCGGAAGATTTATCAAATTGAAACCGAAAGCCAATGGAATTGCCCTGATAGTTCTCTTTAACCAATTCCTCCGCATAACTATCCGGATATTCTGCCAGTAGTTTTCCGAAAAACAACCCCGTATCGAAGCCCTTAAAGGAAAATTCAGTCGGCTCGACATTAAAAGCTCTTTTATACCCCTGTCTGAAACGTGCGACATCCGGCATTCGCTCATTAATGTAATAAGATGTTGTTATACGCGTCTCAAGTCCGCTTAAAAAATTCCCGTCCAGCTTTGCTCTCGTCCAGTTAGGGTGGCCCCATAACTGAATATCGTATTGCTCCTCGGTCTTCATCGAATAAAGCCGTTCAACGACTGGCATTATAGCGTAGGTATTCGTGGAACCGACGATTACAAAGTTCCGGCTCGCTATGGCTACCGAACTCGCAAGCTCTTCCGCATCCCTTAGTTCGTCAAAAGAAATACGTAGCTTAGATAAGGCCTGCTTCAATGGATTTAAGAACTTATCGCCATCTGCATCACCGAGATTAAGTATAAGAATCCGATCGCTGATTTCCTTATTATCGTTAAGGTAGTTTGCCAAAGCTTGTGCATGCACCTCAATCGGTGGCGTAACCGTTACCAGGTTGTCCAGCTGATAACGATTCGGGTTGCTGGCGGCCAGCGGAGAAATCTGTAATTTCTTACCAAGCGATGCCTGCTGACTGAACGCTTCAATTTCTGATGGAAAAATAGGCCCCACCACCAAACCGGCCTGGCGCACAACTTCACTGGTTGCCAGATTCCTCGCTTCAACAGCATTATCTTTTGAATCCAGAACATCCAGCTTAAAATTGATGTCATTGCCGGATACCTGATTAAGTCCCATCCGGAAACCCTGGTAAAAGTCGAGTGCCAACGCGGATCTTTCTACGTCTGCTTTTCCTGGATAGGGGCCGTTCACCTTATCCAACTGGAATGGAAGCAACAAGGCAATAGCGTTGAAAGATGCCTCAGGCTTGGTTGACGTTTCCGGCTCATCCGTTTCTTCCGGCCTCTTACGGTCGTCCTTTGGCTCTTCTGTGCTGGGTCGGCTCCCGCCTGGTCTGAGCACTTTCGGTGCACAGGCGTCGAAGACACAAATCAAGGCAATAAGCGCAATCAGCAGCTTATTCCCATTCAATGGTCGCCGGTGGTTTTGAACTGATGTCATAAACAACACGGTTTATTCCTTTTACGTGATTAATGATTTCGTTAGATATTCGAGCAAGCAATTCATACGGAAGATGAATCCAGTCGGCCGTCATTCCGTCCAGTGATCCTACCGCACGCAACGCAACAACATATTCATAAGTTCGCTCATCTCCCATTACGCCGACAGATTGAACAGGCAGAAAAATCGTGCCAGCCTGCCATACCTTATCGTACCAGCCAGACTCTTTCAGATTGCGGATGTAAATGGCATCTGCTTCTTGCAGAATGTGTATCTTTTCTGGCGTGATCTCCCCCAAAATGCGAATCCCAAGACCCGGCCCCGGGAAAGGATGCCTGCCAAGTATTGCAGGGTCAATGCCCAGAGCGGCACCTACTTTCCTTACCTCATCTTTGAAGAGTGTATTCAGCGGTTCAACGACTTTAAGTTTCATGAAATCCGGCAGACCTCCTACATTATGATGCGACTTGATCGTTGCTGATGGCCCTTTTACCGAAACGGATTCAATGACATCCGGGTAAATCGTACCCTGCCCCAGCCATTTTACTTCTACGCCTTCCGGCAATTCAGCCTGTACGGCATGAGCGGCATCGTCAAATACTTCAATAAATCCTCCTCCAATCAGCTTACGCTTGCGCTCCGGATCGCTAACTCCGGCAAGTAATTTATAGAACCGATCTTTAGCATCCACTCCTTTTATATTGAGCCCCATATGCTTGTAAGAGGTTAACACCTGCTCAAACTCATCCTTCCGGAGTAAACCATTGTCGACGAAAATACAATGAAGTCTCGCTCCTATAGCCTGATGCAGTAAAATTGCAGCTACTGATGAATCTACACCACCGGAAAGTGCCATGATAACGTGATCCTCCCTCAACACCTCTTTAAGATGATTTACGGTGGTTTCAACGAAAGTATCCGCTGTCCAGTCCTGCTGACAGTGGCAAATACCTACAACGAAGTTTTCGATCAGCATTTTTCCCTGCTCACTATGCGTCACTTCAGGATGGAATTGAATTCCGTAGGTATCTGAATCTTTTATATGATAGGCCGCGACACGCACCTTATCTGTACTGGCTATAATCTCAAAATTATCCGGAACTTCTTTAATGGTATCTCCATGGGACATCCAAACCTGAGAATTATTCTGGAAGGACTTTAAAAGCGGGCTCTCCTGAACGCTTAGTAAATTGGCCCGTCCATATTCCCTGATTTCGGAGGGAGCAACTTCACCCCCATTATGCTGAGCAAGATATTGAGCACCGTAGCAAATCCCCAGAAGAGGCAGTTTTCCGTGAAATTTATGAAAATCGATTTGAGGAGCATCCGCTTGTCTGACCGACGCGGGACTTCCGGAGAAAATTACGCCTTTTACAGATGAATCAAATTCGGGAAGATGGTTGAAAGGATGTATCTCACAGTATACATTGAGTTCCCGGACTCTCCGGGCTATCAACTGTGTATATTGAGACCCAAAGTCCAGAATAATAATTTTTTCTTGCATGGGCCAAAGTTAGCTATTTTGATCGGAAGTTTATTCGATCACTACCCCCATGTGGCTAAATTTATCGATGCGTTCTTCTACCAACTTATCCGCTTTTTTCTTGCTCAAGGTGCTTATATCCTGCAGCAGACGTTCTTTAATTGATGCTGCCATTTCTTCAGGATTACGGTGTGCCCCACCAAGCGGTTCGGACAGAATTCCATCGATCAATCCATTGCTGCGCATATCCTCCGCGGTGAGTTTCAATGACGCCGCGGCACGCTCTTTTTGATCCCAGCTTCGCCATAATATGGATGAACAGGATTCGGGCGATATGACCGAATACCAGGAATGTTCCAGCATATAGACGCGATCTCCGACAGCGATACCAATTGCTCCGCCCGAGGCCCCCTCACCAATGACAATGCAAATCACCGGAACCTTCAGAACAGACATTTCCAGAAGATTTCGGGCTATAGCTTCAGCCTGCCCGTGTTCCTCTGCCTCAATACCAGGATAAGCCCCCATTGTATCCACAAGAGTAATGACCGGTCTGTTAAATTTCTCGGCCATCTTCATCAGACGAAGCGCTTTCCGATAGCCTTCGGGGCTGGCCATGCCAAAATTACGCAGCTGCCTCTCTTTTGTATTTTTTCCTTTCTGATGCCCGATTACCATGACCGATCTCCCTTCCAGATCAGCCAGACCACCTACAATGGCCTGGTCATCCTTTCCGGTCCGGTCACCATGCAGTTCAATAAAATCAGTAAAGATCATCCGAATATAATCGAGCGTTTGAGGGCGCTCAGGGTGTCTGGCCATCTGAACTTTCTGCCACCCGGACAAATTGCTGTACACTTCCTTCCTTTTGTCGGCCAACTTTGACTCCAGTTCCACCAACGTGGCATCCATATCTACCTTCGTCTTGTCTGCTACCTGCTTCACCTTATCGATTTGCAGAAGCAAATCAGCGATTGGTTTTTCAAAATCAAAAGTTGTTTCCATAAAGCAATTTTGGGGTGGCTAAATTAGGTATTTTTTTTTAAAGCATCGGTCCGTACTGTTTAGATCACTTCCAAATAACTTCACTTAGGGATCAAACTACTTAAAAAGTCTTTTTTTTATTAAATTCGCATCGCTTAACTACATATAGAAGCAAATAGTAGATTACGCTGTCTCAATTGCTATTTGTTAAGCTTTCTTTTCAAAAAACTCGTTTACTAATATGGCATTTGACATTGAAATGATCAAAGAGGTATACAGCCGTTACGGCAGCAGAATCGAAGCTGCGCGTAAACAGGTTGGGAAACCTCTTACATTGACCGAAAAAATTTTATACGCCCATTTATGGGAGGGCGACGCTCAACGTGCGCACGAACGCGGGAAATCTTATGTGGATTTTGCGCCGGACCGCGTAGCCATGCAGGACGCAACGGCTCAGATGGCCCTGCTTCAGTTTATGCAGGCTGGTCGGCCTCAGGTAGCTGTACCTTCAACGGTACATTGCGATCACCTTATTCAGGCGAAAGTTGGCGCAGAAAAGGATTTGGCTATCGCGAATGACCAGAACAAAGAAGTATATGATTTTCTATCTTCTGTATCCAACAAATATGGCCTTGGCTTCTGGAAACCGGGAGCTGGGATAATCCACCAGGTGGTTTTGGAAAATTATGCATTCCCGGGCGGTATGATGATCGGAACGGACTCGCATACTCCGAATGCTGGGGGACTAGGAATGATCGCTATTGGCGTTGGTGGTGCTGATGCTTGCGACGTAATGGCTGGTCTTCCCTGGGAATTAAAATTCCCGAAGCTGATCGGCGTAAAGCTCACAGGCAAATTAAGCGGCTGGACGGCCGCTAAAGATGTTATACTTAAAGTCGCCGGCATCCTGACCGTCAAAGGCGGAACAGGGGCAATTGTTGAATATTTCGGAGAGGGTGCGCGCTCGCTTTCTGCTACCGGAAAAGGAACCATCTGTAACATGGGTGCCGAAATTGGCGCAACAACTTCCATTTTCGGATATGACGAGAAAGCTGCAGCCTATCTGCAAGGTACCGGACGCGAGGACGTTGCACAGCTGGCGAATGATATTCGCGAACACCTGACCGGTGATGATGAGGTCTACGAAAATCCGGAACAATACTTTGATCAGGTAATCGAAATTAATTTATCTGAATTGGAACCGCATATCAACGGACCTTTCACTCCTGATCTGGCCTGGCCTATCTCCAAATTTGCTTCAGCTGTGAAAGAAAACGGCTGGCCTGAAAAACTGGAAGTCGGGTTGATAGGCTCTTGTACTAATTCGTCTTACGAAGACATCAGCAGGGCTGCCTCACTCGCGGAGCAAGCGGTAGAAAAGAAACTGATTGCCAAATCTGAATATACGGTAACGCCGGGTTCTGAACAGGTTCGCTACACGGTTGAACGTGACGGCTTTTTGGACACCTTCTCTAAAATCGGCGGGGTCGTGCTTGCCAATGCCTGCGGTCCTTGTATAGGTCAATGGGCACGGCATGGTGCAGAGAAGAAAGAAAAGAACTCCATCATTACGTCCTTTAACAGAAACTTTGCGAAGCGTGCAGACGGAAACCCGAATACGCACTCCTTTGTCGCTTCTCCGGAAGTGGTAACGGCGATGGCTATTTCAGGCTCGCTCCTTTTCAATCCGCTTACCGACACCCTGACTAACGAAGACGGTCAGCAGGTCCGATTGGATGAACCAAAAGGACTGGAACTGCCTACTAAAGGTTTCGCGGTAGAAGATGCCGGTTATCAGGCGCCGGCGGAAGACGGCAGCAAGGTCGACGTAATTGTCAGCCCTTCATCAGACCGGCTTCAATTGCTTTCGCCGTTTCATGAATGGGAAGGCACGGATTTAAAAGGGCTTAAGTTGCTGATTAAAGCAAAAGGCAAATGTACAACGGATCATATCTCTATGGCTGGCCCCTGGTTGAAATATCGCGGACACCTGGACAACATCTCCAATAATATGTTGATCGGTGCAATAAATTATTTCAACGAGTCCGCTGATTCAGTTAAGAACCAACTGACGGGTGAATATGGCCCGGTACCTGCAACGCAAAGAGAATACAAGGCAGCTGGTATCGGAACGATTGTAGTGGGGGATGAGAATTATGGAGAAGGTTCTTCCAGAGAACATGCAGCTATGGAGCCCCGTCATTTGGGTGTCCGGGCTATTCTGGTCAAATCTTTTGCCCGTATCCATGAAACCAACCTTAAAAAACAAGGCATGCTAGCCATCACATTTGACAATCCGGCGGATTATGACTTGATCCAGGAGGATGACCTGGTCGACATCAAAGGTCTGACAAGCTTCGCTCCGGACAAACAACTCACCGTTGTTTTGCAACATGCGGATGGAAGCAGTCATGAATTTCAGGTTAATCACACCTATAATGCGCAACAGATTGAATGGTTCAAAGCTGGAGGCGCGTTAAACATTATCCGTAAGAATCAAGCTTCGGCCTGATCTAGAAGCGGATAGATTCTGTCTTAAGGGTTATACCGGTTGTATACCGGTATAACCCTTTTTTATGGACCGATCTGAATAATCACAATTTATTCACCGTTAGTTAATGATTAGTTTATTTGCAGAAGGTACATTCAACTATTCACTAATGCAGAACATAACATGTCATCGGTAACTATTGAAATCAAGGATCACGAATACCTGATCAGATTCCCGAAACAAAGCTATAACCTGCGCTTTATACAACGGGTACTTAGTCAGGCCGGCGCACAAAGGCCGAGCGCAAATTTACGCACAGATTTAAGCGATGACGACATGGTCAGATCGTTAAGAAATTCCATTGAAGACGATCAATTAGATCACCTATCTGACAAATAATTTTTCAAACATAGGTCAGATAAGTTATCAAAATTTAAGTTCCCATCCGGAAACGATTTGTTTTATTCAAAAATATTCATTTATATTTATGGCGGATCTGGAAACTTAAACTTTAAGATTTGAAAAATGGGAGATTTCGACAACAAAGAAAGAGAAGAGGTTTTTTCAAAAAAGGTAAGAGCTGGTAAACGTACTTATTTTTTTGATGTAAAGGCTACGCGGTCTAATGATTATTATTTGACCATTACCGAAAGTAAGAAAAGGCTTGAAGATGGCGTTTTTGTGAAGCACAAGATCTTTTTGTACAAAGAAGATTTCGAAAAATTTGCCGAGGGGCTAAGTGAAACAGTTTCTTATATCAAAGACAGGCAGGAGGTAGTTGAAAAGCGCTATGAATTTAATTATAATAGCGTAGGGGTTACACCTGAACCGCAAAAAGATAATTTTTCCTTCTAGGTTTCAAAAAGCATATAAAGCCGGTTCTCTTCGAGAGCCGGCTTTTTTATTGGCGGTGCAGACCGCCAACAAGGATCGTCCTAATTCCTTGATGTTCGGGCAATACCCAACACTAAGGCTACAATCCCCAGTACAAGCAGGATATAAATTAAATTGCCTACGGCGTAAACAAAAGTACCTAAGACCCAGCCGATCAAAAGCACAACAGCAATAATGTAAAATAATGTTCTCATATCTGGTTATCTTTTCTACTAGTACAAACCACTATAAAAAAAGATTGTTCACCTAAATTTACTAATTTTGGATATTTTATAGTCAACTCGCTCCGAGCCGGTTGCCGAAGAAACAAATAAAATGCAACAATCGATTTTATCCAGTGGTGCGCGTTTTGAGATCACGATTCAAAGACTTTGCCGACAACTTATTGAAAATCATAAGGATTTTTCTAATTCGGTCATCATCGGAATTCAGCCTCGCGGTGTTTACCTCGCTAAACGCATTAAAAATCAGCTTGAAGAGATTCTTGTCGGACACGAGATTGCCTCCGGCGTACTGGATATTACGTTTTTCCGTGATGACTTCAGAAGAAAGGCAACCGGTCCTTTGCTGGCTAAAAGCACCAGCATTGACTTCACGATTGAAAATAAAAAAGTTATCCTGATGGATGATGTATTGTGGACGGGCAGAACAATCCGCGCAGCGATGGATGCGTTGCAATCTTTTGGACGACCGGAAAAGGTTGAATTGCTTGTACTGGTAGATCGCCGCTTTTCCAGGCATCTGCCGATAGAAGCTAATTACATCGGCATGGCAGTTGACACCATCAACTCGCAGCGCGTAGCTGTCAACTGGGAAGAGAGCGACGGAAAAGATCAGATAACGCTGCTTACAGAAGCTGTAAATTAAATTCTGCCTACGAACAACATGACCGAACATACGCAACAATTGAGTACCACACACCTGCTTGGCATCAAAGACCTTAGCGAAAGCGATATTCAGCTGATCCTCGAAACAGCCAAAAACTTCAAGGATGTAATTAACCGGCCAATAAAGAAGGTCCCGTCATTAAGGGATACCACCATTGCAAACATTTTTTTTGAAAATTCTACACGCACAAAGTTATCTTTTGAGCTTGCCCAAAAAAGGCTTTCCGCAGATGTAATCAACTTCGCGGCTTCTTCTTCTTCCGTCAGTAAAGGCGAGACACTTATCGATACCGTGAACAACATACTGGCCATGAAGGTGGATATGATCGTGATGCGTCACCCCTACCCCGGTGCCGGCGTATTTCTCAGTAAGCACATTAAAGCTAAGATCGTTAATGCGGGAGACGGTGCACATGAACACCCGACACAAGCCTTGCTGGACGCCTACTCGATTTTGGAACGGACAGGAAGCCTCAATGGAAAAAAAATAGCCATAATCGGTGACATATTGCATTACCGGGTTGCCCTATCGAACATTCTGCTGCTGAAGAAGATGGGGGCCGAAGTGACCGTCTGCGGACCGACAACCCTGATACCGAAACACATTCAAAGTCTCGGTGTCCGGGTAGATACCAACCTGACCCGTACGCTGCAGTGGTGCGACGTAGCCAATATGCTGAGGATTCAGCTCGAACGCCAGGAAATCGCCTACTTCCCGTCGCTGCGTGAATATACCATGCTGTACGGATTAAACCGGAACATACTAGACCGGCTTGATAAACAGATTACCATTATGCATCCCGGACCTATTAACCGGGGTGTTGAAATCAGCAGTGATGTAGCCGATAGCGAACACTCAATCATTCTGGACCAGGTTGAAAACGGTGTCGCCGTCCGAATGGCGGTCCTTTATCTGCTGGCAGGAAAACTTTAGTTAACGTTATCTGGTCGTTCATGTGCCGATTATTCAGAAAACTAAAGGCTACTATATGAATCCTGTGAAAAAGCCGTTATACTAGCGGATTATCAACAGTAATCTAATAACTATATTAAGATACTTACTTACATCCCTTTAACTTCGCATATACATTTGAGCAATATGTTAAAACGAATTACATTAGTAAGCTTGGCTTTAGGCTTCTTCGCCGGAACAGCGCTCGCGCAGCAAAGTGCCTGGCAGGAAGTCAACCAAGCATATAAAACAGGCATGGAGCTTTATGAAAGAGGCAAATACGGCGCCGCCTTCAACCAACTCAGCAAAGTTGAATCCGTTCGAACAAACACTACGTTGCAGGACGATGAGAAGGACCAGATTTCCGTTCTTAAAGAGGATGCTCGCTTTTATCAGGCGGTCTGCGCATTGGAGCTCGGAAATCAGGATGCAGAAGGTCTTTTCCTTAAGTTTATCAAGGATCACCCCACCAGCTCCAAAACTAAAGCAGCGTATTTTCAGGTCGGTAAATCTTACTTCGCCAACAAGAATTACGAAAAAGCCATAGAATGGTTCAATAAATTGGACGGTGGGAACCTGAGCGGTGGAGAAAATACAGAATACCGCTTTAAACTTGGTTATGCGCTGTTTATGGAAAAGCAGTACGCAGAAGCAAAGCCGCTTTTCGAGCGGTTGAAAGATGAAAACAATCGATTTCAGGAATCTTCTGTTTACTACTATGCCTATATCAGTTACCTGGATGGTGAATACAAGACTGCCCTTCGTGAATTTGAGCGCATCAAAGGTTCTAAGACCTTCGAAAACAGCTACCCCTATTACATAGCGGCACTTTATTTCCTGGATAAGCGTTACGATGATGTACTGGCTTATATCCTCCCTATTCTGCAAAGCACGAAACAGGAAAATGAAACCGAGATCTTCCGTATTGTCGGAGCCACTTACTTCGCAAAGAATGACCTGAAGAAAGCAAATGAATATTACAGTAAATTTCAGGCGCAAGACCAGGGACGGACACAAAACAATCAGGACGACTATCAGATCGGCTATATCGCTTATAAATTGGGTAATTACGAAAAGGCCATTAAGGAGCTTGAGAAGCTAACCGATCCGGACGCTTACTACCAAAGTGGAATGATCGCCTTAGGCGACTCATTCATTAAAACTGGAAATAAAGAAAGCGCCCGCAACGCATTCTTCAGAGCCTCCAGGCTGGATTTTGATCCGGCAATGAAAGAGGAAGGGCTGTTGAATTATGCAAAACTCTCCTATGAGCTGGAATTCCATCAAGTTGCCCTGGAGTCGGTGCAGCAATATATCGCCACCTACCCGAGATCATCAAGAATGGATGAGGCGAAGACCTTGTTGGCTGAGGTATTGCTGAGCACCAAAAGTTACCGCGAAGCCGTGGATATTATCGAATCCATTCCGAAAAAAACCAGAGAGGCCAATGCAGCTTATCAGAAGGTTACCTACTACCGCGGATTGGAGCACTATAATGAGCGCGCTTTTGAAAATGCAATTTCTCTTTTCATGCGTTCTGAAAAGAATCCTATTGATCCTGAAATTCTGGCTTTGGCTGCTTACTGGAAAGCAGAAGCGATGTACGAAGTCCGTAAATATGGAGAGGCTGTTCAGAATTTTCAGCGTTTCCTTTCGCTGCCTGGCGCCAGAGGGACGGATGTTTACAACTATGCCAACTACGCTTTAGCTTATGCGGCCTTCCGAAACGATCAGTACTCCGTTTCAGCCAAATACCTCCAGACCTTTCTGAATAACCGTAGCAACCTGGATGTAAACACGCGTAATGACGCCATAGCGCGTCTTGGCGACTCTTACTTCATGATGAAAAATTATGGGGCAGCCATGAAACAATACCAGTTCCTGATGGACTCCAAGGCAAAAAGCCAGGATTATGCGCTGTTCCAAAGCGGCATTATTCGCGGCCTGGAAGGAGATTCTCAGGAAAAAATCGAAATTATGGCTGATCTGTTGGCACGCTACCCGAATTCGAATTATGCAGATGACGCCAGCTTCGAAATTCCCTATACCCTATTTCTCAGGGAAGAGCATGAGGTCGCCATTGCCGGCCTGCAGGACATGATTGAAAAGTATCCCAGAAGCAGCTATGTGCCACGCGCACTGATGACCATTGGTTTGGTGCAATACAACAGCGATCAGAATGATGCTGCCCTGAATACCTTTAAGCGGGTTGTAGAGCAGTACTCTACAACGGATGAAGCCAAACAGGCTCTTCGCGCTATCCAGAATATTTACGTCGATCAGGGCGATGCATCATCCTTCCTGAACTATGCAAATTCAACCAGCATTGGAAATCTCTCCACATCGGAGCAGGATAATATTACGTTTCAGGTGGCGAACAACTATTTCTCAAGAGGCGATTATGAGGCAGCGATTGATGCCGTCAACGCCTATTTTGATAAGTTCCCAAAGCCTATCCAGGAAAAGTTCGCCCGCTTTATCCGCGGAGAAAGTCTTTACAAAACCGGACACCCGCAGGAAGCGCTACACGATTTCAATATAATTCTGAACGACTGGACAAGCCCCTATACGGAGCGTTCTTTGATCAGCGTGTCAAACTTGTTTCTCGGACAAAAGAAATATAACGAGGCTATCGCTCCATTGAAAAAACTGGAACTGACAGCAGAGTACAAAGCGAATTACGGCTTCGCCATCAACAACCTGATGATGTGCTATTTTAATCTGCAAGACTTTGATCAGACCATCATGTACGCACGCTACGTACAGGATTACGATCGCTCTTCTGCAGAAGACAAGGCGCGTGCAGATTTGTACGCCGGCAAAGCACTTTCGCTTAAAGGCGACCTTGCCGAAGCGAAGAAGCAGTTTGAAAAAGCTGTTGCTGTAAGCCAGACGATCGTCGGAGCGGAAGCCAAATACAACTTCGGCAGGCTTCAGTACGAAGAAGGAGCCTACAAAGAAGCGCAGGAGACAGCCTTCGACCTGATTAAAAACATGCCGTCCTACGATTACTGGGTAGCAAAAAGTTTCATCCTTCTGGCAGATTGTTACGTACAACTAAAAGATAATTTCCAGGCAAAAAGCACGCTTGAAAGCATCATCGATAATTACGAAGGCGACGACGATATCTTGCCGGACGCCAGGGAACGTCTGGCCAGGATAAATGGAGAGAAACCCGGCAGCGCTGCAAAAGATAGCACTAAAACGAAGAATAAATAATCGAATTTAATTTGGCCATGAGATTGAATCAATTCAGCTATATATACATCACCACGTTATTCTGCCTGGGCTCCGGCATCGCTTTCGCACAGGAAGAACAAAGTCAGCCCGTTGAAAAGACGGGAGCCCTGGGTGAAATCGAAGTTGTCCGAGACTATCGCCCTATCCTTGCCGATGCGGTCAAAATACGGCAAAGCCCGGATCTGACGAATAATCGCCGATACCTGTCCAAGCTTCAGTACAGCATTATGGACAAGAAGCTTGACATCAACACGGGAACGCACCAACTGGCCATTCAGGAACTCCCGGATACGCGTCCTCTGTCCCTCACCAATAATTATGCGAAAATCGGTGCAGGAAATTTTAACACGATATTGGGTGAAGCTTTTATCTCAAACGGCGCTGATGAGGCGCTGCAGGTTGGTGGATTTGTACGTCACCTCAGCCAGCGCGGAGATCTGGAAGGCCAGAATTTTGGAGAACAGCAAATTGGTGTTTTTGGTCGCAGCATCCTTGATCAGATTACCTTAGACGGGGAAATTGGTTACAACCGCTATGCAACGCGCTATTACGGTTTTATTCCCGCCGTACCTGATTTTAATCCGGATCCCACTAAACAGCATTACAATGATCTTTATCTTAAAGGTGAGCTGACCAGCAACTATACGGAAGACGAGGATTTATTCAGCTATTCCGTTAAAGCAGACGGATATTTATTCAGCAACGCCTTTAGTGCAAAGGAAAATTCCTTTGCACTAAGTGGGCACCTTAATAAAAAAGTTAATGCGTTCAATATAGGAGTCAACCTATCGGGCGACTTCACGAGTGTACAAGATGAAGCGTATAATATCGGTAACCACATCGCTCGTTTTAATCCTTATATCCGCTTTAAAGGCAACAATTATAAGATTACCCTCGGAGCCAACTTAGTTTCTGAGTTTGGAGAAGTATCCCGGAACAACGTCTTCCCGTCTATTGATGCAGAACTGGACGTTGTACCCAGCTACGCAACCATTTTCGGAATGGCGACCGGAGATGCGGTGAAGACTTCCCTGCGCGATCTTGCCGGTGTCAATCCATTCCTGAACAGTAATATCGAAATCCACAACATGCTGGAAAGATTACACGTAAGGGGGGGGATAAAGGGAAACGGAGGAGCTACCTTTGGATACAAGGCCAGCGTTTTCTATAAAAGAGTCAGCGATGTGCCCTTTTACCTGAATAACCCGGAGAATCCGACCCGCTTTGATGTGGTATACGATCGGGGCGAAGGAAATACCATTTTCGGATTTGAAGGAGAGCTGACCTTCCGTGTATCGGAAGCTTTCCAGTTGGGCGGAAACCTGCTCTACAACGAATACTCATTAGAGAATTTGGCACAACCCTGGTTTGTTCCGAAGTTGCGCGTATCTGCGAATACCCGTGTTAACATCAGTGAAAAAGTGTTCATCGATGGTGAGGTATTCTTTAACGACGCCACGCGTGCGCAGACCACATCAGCGTTTAATGGTCAGGGTGCTCTCCCGGCAGAAGCAAGCAACGTCATGGTCAACGTACCTTCATTTCTTGACGCCAGTGCCGCAATCGAATACCGGGCTACGAAACAGATTGGCATCTTCGTCCGGGCAAACAACTTACTGGGGAATGAATACCAGCGCTTTTTGTATTATCCCCGTCTGGGATTAAATGTAATTGGAGGAGTAAACGTTTCGTTTTAAGGAGATAACATTCTAAATTTGCGGGCGGATAAGCGACACGAATGACGGACATCGGCTTTTACATAAGGCAGCTACTTTATATCTATCCCCGGGTATACGTACCCGGGATTGGAACATTCAGTCGCGTTCGGACCGCTGCAAGCTTTTCAGAAAGTGAAAAGCTTCTTCAACCCGGTACATTTTTCATACAGGTAACGGAATCAGACCAGCCTGAAAACGCCGCTTTAATCAGTCGCCATCTCTCTGCGTTGCAAGGATTGCCAGCCGCCGAAATTATGTCTTCCTTAGAAACGTGGGCTTCAGAAATTAAAAAACAATTACAAGACGGGCGCCAGGTTTTATTGAATAATCTCGGGATTCTCAGTCTTCGTAACGGAGCACTTCACCTGCAAACCCTGGATGAAAATTTCAGGCCTTTTGGAAAGACCAGATTGCTTGTGGAGGAAATTACACCGGAAGAGGCTGTTCAACCTGCCTTGCATGAACTTGAATCAGCAGCTGTCGTGCCCGGCTCTGAACAACATCATCGGGAAAGAAAATGGTGGTGGAGCGCAGCCCTTGCCTTGGCGGCCCTGGCGGCAGGAGGTATTATTTTCTTCTATGTATTGGCACCCAACAGAAGCGCTAAGGCTCCGAAGCAAACGGAATCGTTGGACAGACCCATTATAGGTATTGACACAACAGCAGCGCCTTCGCATACGATCCGGGAAACGGATTCTCCAGCTATGATGAGCGAATCGAAAGGAACGGGTTCCCAATCCGATTCCAGAACAACAGAAGGCCTTGGCGATACAGTTTTGATCACCCGCCTCTCGAAGGCGTATCCTTATCACATTATTATCGGTTCTCTGCCATCCATAGACAAAGCGAAAATTGAAGTAGAAAATTACCGGGCAAAAGGCGTTCAGGCCAGCATCCTCGACAGCAATGTTCCCAACAACCGTAAAAAAATCAGCTATGCAGCCTACCGGACCTGGCAGGAGGCCGCGAAGGATCTTCCGCGGGTAAAAAAGGAAGTGAATGCAGAAGCTTATGTATACCCAAACAGCGCAACACCTCGGAAAGAAAGAAAAAAAATTCAATAACATAAAACAAACAGTTTAACCACATATGTTCCTCTTACAAGACAACACACCCAGTTCATTGGATTCCATGCTTACTACGCCTGGACCCGCAACTTCTCCCGTTGAAGACCTTCGCTTCATCGATCTCCTAATCAAAGGCGGTTGGGTAATGATCCCGTTGGCTATTTTAACCTTCTTAGGACTGGTTATCTTCATCGAACGGTTTATCACGATTAAAAAGGCCTCAAGGTATGATACAAATCTGATGTCCCAGATTAAGCAGAGCATCATGTCCGGCCGGCTTGATGCCGCTATGGCCATCTGCAGGAATTCAGGGGGGCCACTTGCCCGTATGCTTCAAAAAGGCCTGACCCGTGTAGGACGTCCGATCAAAGACATTGAAGGTGCTATCGAAAACATCGGGAAACTTGAGGTTTCACGCCTGGAAAAAAACATTAATGTGTTGGGCATCATAGCAGGTATCGCTCCTATGCTTGGTTTCGTCGGAACAATTATCGGTGTCATTACCATTTTTCACGAGGTGTCGTTAAAAGGTGTAATTGAAATTGGAACGGTCTCCGGAGGTCTTTATACGAAGATGGTGACTTCGGCAACTGGGCTTATCGTCGGTATCATGGCCTATGTAGGTTTTCATATCCTGAACATGATGGTAGAAAAGCTTATCCTGCGCATGGAAACCGATGCCATTGAATTCATTGATTTGCTGGATGAGCCCGGTAGCTAAGAATTTCGGGAAGGAGGTGCATTATGAATTTTAGAAACAAATCCAGAAAACCGCACGCTGAAGTGCACACTGCCGCATTGAACGACATCATGTTCTTTTTAGTGCTGTTCTTCCTGCTGGCATCCGCTGTGGCAAATCCACAGGTGGTTAAATTACTTTTACCACGCTCGGATTCCGGTGAGCAGTCAGTTGCCAAAAGAACCATTACCGTTTCAGTCAATAAAGATCTGCAATATTTTGTCGAGAAGCAGGAAGTACCCCTGGATCAGCTCCTGCCTACCTTGCAAAATTACGTTCAGGAGGGGCAGGAATTAACGGTCCTCCTGTATGTCGACCGGTCTGTGGCTATTCAGGACGTTATTGAGATCATGGATATTGCCAATAGGCTGAAAATTAAACTGGTACTTGCGACCGAACAAAAGGCAAGCTAAAAATATCTTTATCTTTGTTGAGGGAGGAACGAATCATATGATACGAGAAGAGGAAAACAATTACCCAAAGGCTTTCGCAATATCCAGTGGTATTTTTGCTGCTTTTTTGATCATCAGTTTTTTCTACGTGATGAATTCAGCTATTGAGTTTGGAACGGGTGGTATAATTGTAAATTATGGCACATCCCCCGAGGGAATGGGAGATGATTTCATGAGCCTTGAAGAGCCTTCAATGGATCCGAATGCTAATGCGACACGCCCGGATCGGGTAATCCCGGATGAACAACCCACACCCGTAGCTTCTCAGCAAAATAACGATCAGGCGGTGGTCACGCAGGATGTAGAAGATGCTCCGGCAGTCGTCACAAAGGAAAAACAAAAACCGACGGAATCTACCCCTACTGTTACCCCGGAAAAAAAAGAAAGCAAACCGCAGGTAAACCCGAACGCGCTGTATACGGGCAAAAAGAATAACGCGAGTGGCACGGGCGACGGAACTGGCTCAACACCCGGTAATCAGGGAAGTCTGCAAGGCAATAACATGTCGCCTAATTATGGTGAGGGCGGATCCGGAAACGGTTTGGTCGGGCTTCCTAACCGCTCATTTTCGGTCATGCCTAAAATCGAAGACAGGGGACAACTCGCCGGACGTATAGCCGTTGAAATCACGGTAGATCGAAATGGCAACGTAACCCGGGCCAGAGCTGGAGCTAAAGGGACCACCTTATCAGATGCCACCTTATGGGAAAAGTGCGAGCGGGCGGTCCGAAGCGCGCGTCTGAATGCCAGTGATGGAGGGCCTGAGCTGCAAACGGGTATTGTTGTCTTCAACTTTAAGGTTAAATAGCAGAATTTTTATAATGACTTATCCGGAGGCTATTGACTTCCTTTACCAGCGCCTGCCTATGTTTTCACGAGACGGAGCCGCTGCCATAAAAAAAGACCTTACCAACACCCACGCCCTCTGCTCGGCTTTAGGTAACCCTGAGAAGAAATTTAAATCCATTCATATTGCCGGAACCAATGGAAAGGGCAGCTCATCACATATGCTGGCTGCCGTACTTCAGAGCGCCGGGTATAAGACAGGTTTGTACACCTCGCCTCACCTGCTGGACTTCCGCGAACGCATCAGATTGAACGGACAATTTGTGGAAACCGATTTCGTAGTCAGGTTCGTAGAAGAACAGAAAGATCTAATCGAGAAAATCGCACCTTCTTTTTTTGAAGTTACGGTAGCTATGGCCTTCGAATACTTTGCGACTCAGCAAGTGGATATTGCAGTCATTGAAACCGGACTGGGCGGGAGGCTGGATTCGACCAATGTAATCCAACCCCTGGTTTCGCTGATTACCAATGTGGATTACGATCATATGAATCTACTGGGTGACAGCCTGGAGGAAATTGCATCGGAGAAAGCCGGTATTATTAAAGTCAACACGCCGGTCGTTTTAAGTGAATACCAGGCATCAACAGAAAGCGTTTTCAAAGATAAAGCTATCGCTATGAACGCCCCGCTATATCTGGCGGAGAATCACTGGCAGCTTACGAAAACCGAACGGGGAACCGACTACCAGCAGCTCAGGCTAATACAAAATAGACGGGATGAAAGTGCAATCCAGGTTAGACTCGACCTAACCGGATCTTATCAGCAGAAGAATGTACTGGGCGTTCTGGAAGTATTAAGACTGTTGGACGGACTTGGCTTTCCGGTTACCATACAGCAGATACAAAACGGACTTTCGGAAGTGCAGAAATTGACCGGGCTGATGGGGCGCTGGCAGAAACTGGGGGATCGACCCGCCATTATCTGCGATACTGGGCACAACCCTGCAGGAATAGCGGAGGTTATTGAAAATATTCGACTGCAATCTTTTGACAAGTTACACATAGTTTTTGGGGTGATGCGCGATAAAGATCTGCAGCATCTTCTACCACAGCTGCCGTCTTACGCATTTTATTACTATTGTGCTCCGGATATGCCCCGGGCAATGCCTGCGTCTGAGCTTGAACGAGCTGCCCGCCTGAATAATTTGTCCGGAAAGGTATATCTCACGGTTCAGGATGGTGTAAAAGCTGCCCTTGAAGCAGCCTCTGAAGACGATTTGATATTTATCGGCGGTAGCACCTTTGTAGTTGCTGAAGCCATCCCGCTGTTTAATTGATTCAATCCGGAAATTTTCTCAGCCGGATATTCAGCGATAACATAAAATAGCGGGCAAGACGGTTGTTCCGTACATCAAAGATGTCGTTACCGAGTACCTGGCGACTCACACCCGTATTCTGATTGAACAGATCGAAGCCCTGCAGCCGGATGGAACCGATGTCATTCTTCAAAAAAGTTCGTTCAATAAAAACATTCAAAAGAGTCGGATTTACATTGACAACGCTGCTGAAGCCATCATTAAACTGTTGGGCAAGATCAAAACTGACCGACCAGTTCTTAGAGAAATAACTTCTGCCGCCCAGTCCCAGACTAATGCTGTTGGCACTTAAACCAAGAAAATTAGGAAGACTGTAGTTCACCCGATTGGATAGAAATGCCCCCCTTAAATCCGCTTCAAACAGATCTTCTATACGAAAGGAAAGCTGAGCGTTCTGCGATAGAATAGATCGCTTGGCGGTGTTTCGTATTTGGTTGATGTAGGTGATATCATTCGTATAATCTACATCTCCACTCAGGTTCAAGGTAAGAATATCTCCGGCAAGTGGGGCGCTGAAATTATAATAGGCCCGCACATCAAAAAAACCATTGGCATTCATAAACTCTGTCTCCTGGCGAGTACTGTTGGGAACCGAAAAACGATTATTGACCACCTTATCCCGGATTTGAATATAAGTCAGGTTCGAAAAGAAGGAATTTCCACTCTGTACGGAAAAGTGCCGGTATTGCAGGCTGACGGTATTCATAAATTCCGGTTTCAGGTTCGCATTTCCGCTCACCACGTACTGTGGGTTAGATATATCCCGTACCGGTTGTATCTGCGAGAAGGCCGGCTGATTGTTCTGCCCTCTGTAATTCAACGATAAGTTCTGGTTACTGCTGATCCGATATTGGAGCATAGCGGTCGGAATAAAATTTACCCGTCTCAGGGAAATTACCTGATCTTCCGACACAATCCGTCCGTCCTGCTGCGTTGGTTGCGCGGCAAATCCGAGCGTGTACTTAAGGCGGTCCACCTTCGACTGAAAATTTACGCCCAGCGTGCTGGTTTGGAAAAGATAAGAATAGTTTACGCTTAGCGAATCGATCAGGAGCGGCTCAAACGTCGTGGTATCGATATTAAAAGCCGCCCGTTCATTCCGGATCGCGTTGTAGCGGTAATCGTAACTCAGTTCCAGAAGACTATTATCCGATATCGGTTCTACAAAAGAAGTCTTAAGCCCGATGTTGTGATTCAAACTGAAATTATCCAGGTTCTGAAGGAAAAGGACAGAACTGCTGGCACCACTTTCGGAAAAATCACGTACCTGATCCCGTCTGGATTGTCGGATATAAGCTCCTGTTAAAGCAATACTCAGGTTTCGTCCTTTCTTACGGAAACGGTGGTTATAGAAGACGTCGAGATCGAAATTCGGGTTTGAACTATTTCCCTCCGTATCGAACTGTCGCCTCGTTTGCAGGTAGTTGCTGTTGATCAGACTGGAACTGTTGCTGGCGAGGTCAAGCGTATTGTAAGCGGCGCCCGGGGATATCTTCAAAAAGTTAACGCTATCCAGATTTGCCTCTACCGTCCAGGCTAATTTATGCTTCAGGTTTCCCGTTCTGGAACTCACTTCTTCCTGTGAAAGAATGGATTGAAAAATGTATATACTCCGGAGATCTGTACGCCCTTGGGTCCAGTTGTTGCGGTCCGTAAGCGTATAGCCTCCATAGGTGGTAACCCCTTCTGCAATCTCATCTCTGAAATTAAAGCCGATGGAGCGCGCTGTATTGATGCCGTCGCTTGCATCAATCATATTATTGAGATCAGGTCCGTTACGGGACCCTGCACCGGATATGTCCCCGAAGCTGAACAAACTCGTATTGGTATTATTAGCCGATCCGAGGACGGAAATCTGCCGGTTACCATCAAATTGATTGGCCGCGAAGCTTCCGATATAACGGAAGTCAGGATGAGCAGAAGCATCTCCTCCCGCTCCACCCGTTACCTGTCCAAAAAAACCGTGGTTGCGGTTTTCTTTTATATTAATGTTTAACACTTTTTCGGGTTCGCCGCTTTTAATGCCCGTAATGTTGGCTTCATCGCCATAGTCGTCAATAACCTGAACGTTTTCGACGATATCGGCTGGAAGGTTACGTGTAGCGGTAAGCAGATCGCCGTTGAAAAAGTTTTTCCCGTTTACCCGCACCCGGCTTACAGGTTGTCCCTGCAAATAAACTTCCCCACTCCGGTTCACCTCTATCCCCGGAAACAACCGGATCAGTTCTTCCAATAAAGCCCCTGAGCGAACGCTGAAGGCGGCAGCATTATATTGAACGGTATCTTCCTTAATCTGTACAGGTAAAACGCCATAAATGGCAATCTCCTGCAATTCCTCCGGTTGCTCTTTCAAATTGACCGTCACCAGTTCCGTAATAGGCAGTAGATTGTCAGACTCGTAGCTTCGCTCTGAAAGCTGAAAACCGATCAGTGAGAAACTCAGCTTGAAGCGACTTGCCGCTACCCTGCTGAATACAAATCGTCCCTGGTCATTTGTGCTGGCCATCATGGTGTCCGAAGGAGCATAAAGGCGCACGGTAACACCCACCAGCGGAATACCGGTTGAATCCTGTACCACTCCGCGCACCTCCCGCACCTGTTGTTGCCCCGAAGCGTAAAAGCCGGTGAACAATAAAAGAGTAAACAAGTAAAAGGTTACATTCGGCATTGTAGGACGAACATGCTGCTTCTAACAAAACGAAATATAATCAGAAAATGTATGGGAAAAAACAAAAAAGGCCACCAAACATGGCAGCCTTGATATTTTACCTGAAAAAAACAGATTAACCTTTATCAAATACAATTTTCGGAACGTGCTTGTCAATCTCCCATTGTCCGGTACCTTCTTCGCCGATAACTTCAAACAATTCCAGTGCTCTGCGTGCGACGTACTCTTCCTCAACCTGCTCTTCCAGGAACCATTGTAAAAAGTTCAGGGTTACAAAGTCTTTCTTTTTAAAGCATAAGTCCGAAATGTTATTAAACTGCTTAGTAACGAAGATCTCTTGTTCCAAAGCTTGCTCAAAAGTACTTTTAAAAGAGTCAAAATCTCTGGGAACATTCACAACCTCCGGAGAGATTGCCTGCCCACCCCGATCCTGAACATAATTGAACAACTTCAGCATGTGACTACGCTCCTCATCAGACTGCTTGGCGAAGTAATTTGAACTGAAGTCAAAACCGTGGGAATCGCACCAGGCAGACATAGCTAAATATATGGCAGAAGAATGGGCCTCGACTTTGATCTGTTCGTTCAGTGCCTTTTCAATTTCTTCCGTAAGAGACGTTTTTAAACCTAATAAATCCTTCATAAGAATATAAAATTAACTAAGTGGTTGCACTTAGGATATATACAAATGAACGATAAATTTGTTGAATTGGGTTAAAAGAAAAGCAATACAAATTTGATCTAAATTAGTCGCTTCAAACTCACAATGAAGGACTTAGGCCAGTATTTTGCTACGCAGGAAACACTCCCTTAAAAAACTGTTCAGCTGCATGGAAAAGTAGGCTTCTTCCAACAGCTCTCGCAAACGAATAACTTCCGAAGCCGATAGGAGGAAGCAACGCTGACAACCCTGGGGCATCAGAACAACGAAATCAGCACTTCTCGAACCGTCCATCAGCATAGCATCCAGGTCCACATCCGCAACCTGCTGCTTGAAGCTTAAAAAGTCACGCACAGCAAATGCCGTCCATTGCCCCGCGAAATCCAGCCAATAACAGTTTTGCCTTCCGCACTGGTAAACAGCACCATACTCTGTCTTAACAATTTCTTCCAGTCTGGCTAATTCGCAAAACATATTTATCCTTCGATCTGACGCGAAGATAAAAAGTATTTAAAACCAGTCCAAATAAAATAGAAATTATGACAATTATAACCAGCCGTACAAGGATTTTCCTTTGGTGCCGAGCTCATCAACCTGACGTTCAATTTCGACCGGCATCTCAAGAATTGGTGCATGGTGCGGTTTGACCCGGGCATCTATAATCAACGTTTCCCGGCAACCCCAGTGCTTATCTTCCGTAAAACTTCCCGTCCCGTGTGTGTCGTGAGACGGATTGCTTCTGGTGAACGTAACCCAAACGAAATTTGAAATTGAGGCGGCGGTGAAGGCCCCGTCATCGCACAAGACTAATAACGGAAATCCCGCCAGCTCCGCAGCGTTCAGTTCTTCAACGAAGAAAGCCAATCTGGCTCGTTCCTCTTCGTAAGTCGAGAACGCCGGGGCACTGACTGTGAGTACACCGGGCAAGGCAACAAAAGTGTCTCCATAATGTGCGGGAAGTTTCCAGCCCGCCGGTAGTGAAGTTCCCAGTTCCCTTCGTGGCGGCCCAACAGCAGCAACAACGAGTTTGGAACCTGAATTCAAGCCGTCTCCGCTGTAGTCCAGCGTATCAATGGTCGTCCTTGTCTGGAAATGCAGGTCTCTGCTGAGATCCACCCGTTCGAGCATATGCTTAAAAAAGGATTCGATGTTATGTATATCCAGGTCCGGACGATCTTCATGAGCAGCGATAAAAAGATATTTTGCCAGACTCAGCTGATTTTTCCCCAGAATTTGATTGGCGATCGTCAGGATCTCCTGCGGCTGCTTTACAGGACTATAAGGCGTATAACGTTCCGATCCTATGGCGAATAATAGCGGGTGTACGCCCGCCGCATCCACTGCATGCACCGCCTTAAGTCCATGCACTTCATTCGGAATCGCCGGTCCCGTAATCTCATGAATTAAGGCCCCGAAACTGGTGTCCTCCTGCGGCGGACGTCCAACTACCGTGAAAGACCAGATGGCATTCGGCTTATGATAGACCCGGTGCACCTTCATAAGCGGAAAATCATGGACCAGACTATAGTAACCCAGATGATCACCAAAAGGACCTTCCGGCTTGTTCTCACCGGGATAAACGGTTCCTGTAATAACAAAATCCGCATCCAGCGATATGCAAAAACCTTCTTCGTCGTAGGTATAGCGATAACGGCGATTGTTCATCGCACCAGCAAAAATACTTTCGGAAAGACCTTCGGGTAAAGGCATGACCGCAGAGAGCGGATGCGACGGCGGACCGCCTATGAAAATACTGACCTTTAAAGGCTTTCCGGAGGCATTTGCTTTTGCCTGATGAACGCCTATTCCTCGATGGAGCTGATAATGTAAACCTATTTCCTGGTCAGCTATATAATCGTTTCCGCTCAGTTGTATCCGGTACATCCCGATATTGGACTGACCGATCCCTGGTTTATCAACATCTTCACTGTACACTTGCGGCATCGTCACAAAAGCACCACCGTCGCCTGGCCAGTTGATTATCTGAGGGAGCTGCCCGATCGTTGTCTGATTAAAGACCTTAAGTGCGCTGGGATTTCTTTTAAGCGGCAGCGCTGAAAGCGCGTTTAACGTGATTCCCGCGTATTGAAAAGGATTTTTCAGTGCAGATGCCGGATCCATCTTCAGTTTAACCATCAACTTCATCTTATCCAGTGTGTCCCTGAACAAAAAGCGCGAACGGTCCAGTGTGCCGAACAAATTAGAAACAGCGGGGAAACGGGAACCTTTTACCCGTTCGAACAACAGGGCGGGCCCCTGCTTTTCGTAAACCCTTAAGTGGATAGCCGCCATTTCGAGGTACGGGTCTACCTCTTCTTTTATCCGTATTAAATGACCATGCCTTTCCAGATCAGCAACGCAATCTGCTAAACTCCGATATCCCATGAAACTCGTATGCTATATTCTCAGCGGAACAAAATAGGAAAATAATCGCATAGTAATCCCGGAATGGACATCAAGCAATCCTAATCTCTTCAGAAAGGTATACCTCCTGCACCTGCCTGAGCAGCTTAACACCGTCATCGAAAGGACGTTGAAAAGCTTTCCTACCCAATATCAAACCGCTTCCGCCAGCACGCTTATTAATTACCGCGCTTCTCACCGCTTCTGCAAGATCGGAATCCCCTTTGGATTCACCCCCGGAATTGATCAGCCCACAGCGCCCGCTTAACCCATTAATAACCTGATAACGACAAAGATCAATAGGATGCATGGTCGACAGCTCGCTGTACATCCTGTCGTCGCTTTTCGAAAAGCCGATTGCTTTAAAGCCCCCGTTGGATACAGGAAGCTTTTGCTTCAGAATGTCCGCCTGAATCGTGGCACCCAAATGATCTGCTTGGCCGGTAATGTCAGCGGAAGTTTCATAATTAACGCCGTCCTTTGTGAACGAATTGTTCCGCGTATAACACCACAGCACACAGGCCATTCCAAGCGCATGCGCTTCTTCGAAAGCTTCCGCAACTTCAATAATCTGCCTGCTGGATTCTTCAGAACCGAAATAAATCGTTGCACCCACTGCCGTCGCTCCTAGTTCCCAGGCGTTTTTAACGGAGCCAAAGAATATCTGATTGTATTTAGTTGGATAAGTCAGCAGCTCGTTATGGTTCAATTTAACCAAAAACGGGATTTTATGGGCATAGCTGCGCGAAAGCATCGCCAGGTTTCCGAAGGTCGTTGCCACTGCGTTACAGCCAGCTTCTATGGCCAGCTTTACAATATTTTCAGGGTCGAAATACATCTGATTAGGAGAAAATGAAGCTCCCGCAGTATGCTCAATCCCCTGATCTACGGGTAAAATGGATAAATAGCCTGTGTTCTTCAAATGTCCGTGACTATACAGCTGCTGAAGTGATTTAAGCACCTGTGCATTTCTATTGCTCTGAACAAAAACTCGGTCGACAAAATCTGATGACGGCAAAAACAAACTGCCTTTTTCAATAGCCTTACATTGATGCGACAGGAGGTCCTCGCCCTCCTTACCCAATAAATTTACGATTTCCTGATAAGCCATGCTAAGCGTATTATGTCTAAATCAACAGCTTAGCCCATAAAGTGTTTAAGGATAAAAAATATTCATTTAATTTATTTTTGGTATTATTGCAGGCTCAACCAACTAGTGAGGTGGCATGATTGAAGTAATTGTTTCTGGTGTTGGCTTAGGCATTGTCTTGTCTTTCCTTACCGGACCCGCTTTCTTCGCTTTACTCCGGACGAGTATCGAAAAAGGCTTTCACGCAGGTTTGGCATTTGCTTTCGGCATTTTTTTCGCTGATCTGATCTACGTAGTTCTTGCCATTTACGGCTCATCTTATATTATTCACGAACGTCAGATTCTTTATCCTGTCGGTATTTTGGGCAGCCTGGTATTGCTGGGCATCGGCATTCATTACCTGGCCAAAAAAGTCACCCTGAAGAGATCATCCTGCTTGTCTAAAAAGGAGCATGGCGGTTTCCTTTGCAAAGGCTTTTTCATGTGCATCTTCAACCCCACGCTACTGCTTTACTGGATGAGCGTCACCAGCGGCGTTCTATCCGTTTCAGACAACCTTGACTTAGCCCGGACATTACCTTTCTTTTCCGCCGTGTTGCTGACCCAGCTGGGTATAGACAGCCTGAAAGCTTTTTATGCAGACAAGCTGAGTTCTAGAATTCAGGAGTGCACGTTAAACCGTATTAATAAATTTGCCGGAGCTTTAATCATCATTTTCGCTCTCCGCCTCATGTATGAGCTGGTTTTTACGCACAGCATCGTTTAGTGCTTTTTCCCAGAATATTTGCTATACATAAAAAAAGCAGGATCTTCACTAAGAAAACCCTGCTTCAAGATCCATTATCCGGCAATGCTTAGGCCGAATAGTAGGCTCTGACATTCTTACCTTCCACCCAGTTCATAAAGGCTCGGTTGACCACTTTATTTCCTCCCGGCGTTGGATAATCACCAGAAAAATACCAATCTCCTTTATTTTTAGGGCAGGCTGTATGCAAATCTTCAAGGGTTTGATAGATCACTTCTACCTTGGCTTTGATATCAATAGGTGTTACAATACGCGAAATTTCCTCAGAAATCTCTTCGTACGTAAACGGCTCATAAATAGCCTTGACATGATTAATTACATTTTCCTTATCCTGATCGGCGGACTCCACACACTTCTGATATACTTCATCAATCAGGTAGGTCATGCCATTGCGTCTGAGCAGCGAGATTGCGGCTTCGAAAGCAACAAACTCACCCATCCTGGACATATCAATTCCGTAGCAATCCGGATAACGAATCTGTGGCGCAGATGAAACAATAATAATCCTGACCGGGTTCAGGCGATCCAGGATTTTCAGAATACTCTGTTTTAGCGTGGTTCCCCGCACAATGGAATCGTCAATCGCTACAATCGTATCCACTCCACTTTTAACAACCCCATAAGTTGTATCGTAGACATGAGCGACCATATCCTGACGATCCGCATCCTGCGTGATAAAGGTCCGTAATTTCGCATCTTTAATGTTCAATTTCTCAAAGCGTGGAGCGATACTCAACACCTCTTCCAGTTCTTCATCTGAAATTTTATCGGAGCGCTTCATCAATGTATCCTTCTGAAGCTTTCTCACATAAGCGTTGATCCCTTCCTCAACCCCGTAAAACGCCACTTCAGCTGTGTTCGGTATGTAAGAGAAAACGGTGTTTTTAATATCGTTTTCTACTGCTTTCAGAATTTTTGGACACAAAAGACGACCGAGGTGCTTCCGCTCATGATAAATCTCTGCGTCACTCCCGCGGGAAAAATAAATCCTTTCAAAAGAACAAGCTTTCAATTCTTCGGGCTCTCGGAACATATCTTCACTGATGGTTCCATCTTTCTTAATGATGAGTGCGTGTCCTGGCTTAATTTCCGTAATGCTCTCGAAAGGAACATTAAAAGCTGTCTGAATAGCCGGACGCTCGGAGGCCACCACCAGAATTTCATCATCCTGATAATAATAAGCGGGACGAATGCCTACCGGGTCGCGCATCACGAAAGCATCCCCATGACCGAATATACCACTGATGGTATAACCACCATCCCAGGTCTTTGCCGATCTTCGCAAAATCTTCGCTACATCCAGTTTTTTCGCAATCAGTGAGCTGATTTCTACATTTGAATAACCCTGTTTTTTAAATGCATCAAAAAGCTCCTGGTTTTCGGTATCCAGGAAGTGTCCGATTTTCTCTAACACGGTTACAGTGTCCGCCTGCTCTTTGGGATGCTGACCAAGTTCAAAGAGTTGCTCAAGCAATTCATCCACATTGGTCATATTGAAATTGCCAGCAATAACCAGGTTTCTGGACATCCAGTTGTTCTGGCGAAGGAAGGGATGGCAGTTCTCAATACTATTTTTCCCGTGTGTTCCGTAACGCAAGTGCCCCAGCAGAACCTCACCAGTAAAACTCACATTCTCCTTCAGCCAATGCGGATTCTGAAACTGGTCAGGATATTCCTCCTGCGCCGCAGCAAATTTTTTCTGCACATATTCAAAAATCTCTGAAACAGCCTTCGACCCCATCGCCCGGTAACGACTAATGTATCGGTTACCAGGCTTAACGTCAAACTTTATCGTAGCGATACCCGCACCATCCTGGCCCCGGTTATGCTGTTTTTCCATTAAGAGATAAAGTTTGTTGATTCCGTAAAGGGACGTACCGTATTTCTCCTGATAATAAGAAAGCGGCTTCAGCAAGCGGATCATTGCTATCCCACACTCATGTTTAATTGAATCGCTCATGATAGTAATTGAGCACGCAAAAATACGGAAATCCCGCTGCTAATAAAAGTAAATACAAATTATCCAGCAACATAGCATTGTAAAATTCACCATGCGAACAGTTGGTTGCAAATCAAGGAGTTATAGATAAAAACGTAATGTAGACGCCCGATTAATTCCGGTAGACGTTCTGTAGATGAAAAAAATCGACATTAACCCGCAGAGCAGTTTAGTTTTGCCAGCATAAAATCAAGCAGAAAAGATATGAAAAAGCTCCTGTTAATTACAACAGCATTTATTCCCGCACTTTTATATGCCCAGCCGGAAAAGGATTATATTGAAGTAAGGGGTGAGTCCGCCTACGAGAACGTAGTGGAAAAATATCAGTCTAAAATATCCATAACAGCCACGGACTACTATACCTACGAGGAAGACAAAGCGACCCTGGAAGAACTCGAAAAAAATTTTTTCGACGTCATGGAAAAAAACGGCTTTAAAAAAACCCAGTTTACCAAAAGCGAAGAGGTTTCTACCAATAGTCAGGAAAAGCAGGTGTTCTTTCTCTTCGAAACGCCCTCAAAGACAGAATTCCAAAAATTCTATCAGCTTAAAAACACGAAAGGCATGGCTAAATACGAGGCGAAAACCATTAACAAACCTATTGCCGATCTTGAGGGAATAATTTCCTCCGCTTTAAAGGATGCGAAGGCAAAGGCAGCAATCATCGCCAGAGCAGCGGGAAAAGATCTGGGAGCACTGGCGTCTATATCGGACACCTACAACACCTTACAGCCGGACAGTTATTACCCGAATACAAAGGAAAATGTCTATCGGATATTTGTCAGGTTTAACACGAAGTGAAGAGAACAGTCGGAGAAAAAGGAAGCCGCCTTCTCAGGCGGCTTCTCACATCAGAACTAAACTAAGCTAACAAAGTCTGACGCCTTCTTATGCCATGAGTTGAAGAAGCATGACACGTATTGGTTTGGTTGATTAGGAAATTACAATTTCTCGTCGTGCTGGCTGATATCGAGTCCCACCAGCTCTTCTTCTTCCGAAACACGCAGCTTACTGATGGAATCGGTAACCTTCAGTAAAACGTACGCGATAACAAATGTATAGATGACTGATCCGATCAGCCCGATTACCTGCGCCACGAACAAAGAGGATTCTCCGAAGATCAGCCCATTAACTTCCACTGCAGGGTTAATGGCGCTGTTTGCAAAGACCCCGGTCAGAATCATACCAATCATCCCGCCCACACCATGACTGGGAAATACATCAAGGGTGTCGTCTACTCCTGATCGCTTTGTCCGCCATTCGACCAGAAGATTACAAATAATAGCGGTGACCACCCCGATAACTAAGGAGTGAGGAATGCTGACAAAGCCAGCTGCCGGGGTGATTGCTACCAACCCCACTACTACACCGATAGAGATACCGAGCGCGCTCGGCTTTCTTCCCCGCGCTGCGTCGAAAAATATATAGGACAAGGCTGCAGCGGCAGAGGCCGTAGAGGTCGTAGCCAGGGCAGAGGCCGCCAACTCGCTGGCTCCGAATGCAGAACCGGCATTGAAGCCGAACCACCCGAACCAAAGAAGGCCCATTCCGATCAGCACATAACTTACCCGGGCTGGGTCATGCTTAGGCTCAGACCCCCTTTTCAGATAAATGGCCGCAACAAAGGCGGTAACCCCTGCAGACATATGGACTACTGTACCTCCCGCAAAATCCAACACTCCCATTGTAGCTAATAAACCTTCCGGATGCCACGTCGCATGCGCCAGGGGAGCATAGATGAAGATAAAGAAAAGACAAACAAACAGAATATATGAAGTGAATCGTATTCGCTCAGCGAAAGCGCCGGTAATCAGCGCTGGTGTAATGATGGCAAATTTCAATTGATACATTGCGAACAAAGCCAGCGGTATGGTTGGCGCTCCCGGCCAGTTCTCACCTCCAAGTACCCCATTGAACATAAAGAATGTTGACGGGTTTCCGATGATGCCGTAATAAGAATCTCCGAACACCAGGCTGAATCCAAAGACAACCCAAATAACGGTAACCACACACATGCAGATAAAACTCTGCATCATGGTGGAAATAACATTCTTTTTACGAACCATCCCGCCGTAAAAAAAGGCTAGTCCGGGCGTCATCAGCAATACCAAGGCCGCTGAAGTCAACATCCATGCTACATCGGCGGAATCGTATTCAACCGCATTAACATCTCCGGATGGTATGGAAGGAAAAAAGAGCGCTAATAAGACAATAACAAGAAGAAAAATAAAAGGAATAGTCGATTTTTTTGAATTCATTTTAAGCAAACTGTAATATTAACACCAAATATATACAGATTAAGCAAACAAAAGGAATTCGAATACAATTTTTATTAAAATAATACCACAAAAGACGATTTAGGAAAAATTTAAAACCCTACATCAAGACATTTAAAATGTTTTCAGGCATCAAACCAATCAGTACAACCAGAATAGTAAACAAAACAACTAATACAAGCGAAAAATTTCGATTCTTCACCTCAATTTCCTGTGTTGAAGTCTTCAGGAAAGCATATAAGGCCCATCGAAAATAGTAAAACAGGGAAACGACCGTCGCAATAGCCCCCGTTATGAGTAGAGAAGATGCCTGGAAAACATCCTGTCCGCCTATTTTTTGCCAAACACCTGAAAACAGCAACACTTTTGCCAGGAAGCCCGCCAAAGGAGGCAGTCCGATCAGGGAAATCAGGCAAACCACGGCAGCACTCATCCAAATTGGAAAAGTCCGCCCCAGGCCGCTGTAGTCCTGGAAAGCCTCCAGATTATATTCTTCTTCGAAATAACTCAAGATGCTAAACAAACCGAAGCTGGCAATCGAATAAGCTATGCTGTAAAACAGCAAAGATTGAAAAGCCTGAGCAGGATTAACTGCCAGAATCATTAACAGGAAGCCGGTATGCCCAATAGATGAATAAGCCATCATTCTCTTCAGATTACGCTGCCTCAAAGCCGCCAGGTTGCCCACCAGCATGGACGCAATGGAAGCCACCACCAGGCCGTTCGACAGCAACGGCCATAAGGTCCATTGTTCCGCCTCCCAGGCAACGAGCATGCGCAACAGAATGAAGGCCGCAGCAATTTTGGGGGCTGTTGTCAGAAAAGAAAGGATAAAAGCAGGTGTTCCCTGATAGACATCTGGACTCCAGATATGGAAAGGTACCATAGACAATTTAAACCCGATACCAACCAGGGCAAAGGTCATGGCCAGAATGAATAAAGGCACAGGCATCCCGCTCAGCGCGTTGAGCTGTCCGGCGTCAAGAAAATTCAGTCCTCCGCTGTAACCGTAAAGAAAAGAGATGCCATAAAGCATAATCGCGGAACAGGCCGTTCCAACCAGCAGGTATTTAAGCCCCGCTTCCGATTGACGCGCCTGACCATTGTGATAGTTTACCAGGATGTAGGAAGCCAGCGAAACCATTTCTATGGAAATGAACACCATCATCCAGCTGGCAGAAAGGACCAGAAGATACAAGCCCAACACCATTCCGACGGTGATCATCAGCAAATCCGCATTTGGACCACGTTCCCGCCAGTAATTGCTCCCCCGCAGAATAAGTAAAAAGCAGATCGTGCAGAAACCGATCAACAGACGCGCCAGAACCGATTCCCGGTCGAGCATCAGCAAATCCAGGAATAAGGCGTGCGACCCGGATACATCGAGCTGTACACATAAAGCCAGGCAGGAGGCCAATACCAAAACCAGCGTAAGCCACCAGCCCAGTTCTTTCGAACGCTTTGCCGTGAAAACAGAGTGAAAAATCAACAGGATAAAGGCCATGGCCAGCAGGTATTCCGGAAGCAGCCAACGAAGACTGAGGCTGACGTCATCAAGATAAGCACTGATATGGGGCGTAAACTGATCCATATTATCGGATTACCCAATCAATTAAAGTCAACACCGAAGCATTTAACTTATCAAAAACAAGTGAAGGCAGAATACCCAGCAGCAAAGCCAGCAGCAGCATCGGGATGACGGCAACAGACTCCCGCGGTGTCGCATCCTTCAGTTTCGCCAGCCATTCCTTTCCGCCGTTAACCCGGGTTTCACCGAAAAACATGCGTTGCAGTGTCCATAGGAAATAAGCTGCACTCAGCAATATCCCGAGCGAACCGCCTACCGCCATCCAGCGGGGCAGCAGCTTATTCACCGATTCCGAGTTAAAAGCGCCGATGATGGTAAAAGCCTCCGCAATAAAGGCGGAGAAGCCCGGCAAGCCCAGCGAGGCAAAAAAGGCGACGGCCACATACAAGGTGTAACGGGGCATAATGTTCGCCAGCCCCCGGTAATTGTAGATCATTCGGTCATGCGTGCGGTCATACAAAAGCCCGACCAGGAAGAATAAGGTTGCCGAAAGGAAACCATGACTGATCATCTGAAAAACCGCTCCGCTCAAGCCTTCAGCTGTCAGGCTGCCGAGGCCCAGTAACACGAAACCCATATGCGATACGGAAGAATAGGCCACCATTTTTTTCAGATCATCCTGCACCAGCGCATTCAATGCACCGTAAACAATCGAAATCACACCAAGCAAACCAATGTACCAGGCCAGCTGCAGCGCGATATCCGGAAAGAGCCCGAAACAAATCCGGATGATCCCGTAGCCGCCTACCTTCAGTAGAATACCGGCGAGAATGATCGAAACAGGTGTAGGAGCCTCCACATGTGCATCCGGCAACCAAGTATGAAAAGGCACCACCGGCACCTTAATCGCCAGCGCGATGAATAAGATGATAAAAGCCAGCATCCGGGCAGGTATACCCAGCAGCTCCTTCGGATGACTCAAAGAGAACAGCGATTCCGGGCTAAGGTTAGCGCTGTCCATCATGTGAAGCAAGTTGAACGTATGCGCCCCACTGTCCGGATCCCGCGTAGAGAAATACAGACCGACCATAATCAGCAGCATGAAGACCGATCCGAACAGGGTGTAAAGAAAAAACTTAATCGCCGCATACTCTCGTCGCTCTCCGCCCCAGATACCGATCAGGAAATACAGCGGAAGCAACATCAGCTCATAGAAGACATAAAACAGGAAAAAGTCCAGTGCTACAAAGATGCCCATGACCGCCATATTGAGCAAAAGCATCAGGGCGTGGAAGCCCTTCAGCTGTTTTTCCATATTCCAGGAAGCCAACGCCGCCATAGCCATGATCAGCGCGCTTAACAGCAGCATCGGCATGGAAAAGCCGTCTACGCCGATGAAGTAATCGATGGATAGCCTGCCCAGGCTCCCGAGGTTCAGTTGAATCCACGGAACCTGCTCCACGAACTGAAAACCTTCAACCCGGTTCACTCCTGCGGCTTCAGCGGAAAAACCCTGATAAAGCCAGGCGCCCAGAACAAGCTGAACCAAGGCGGTCAGAAGCGTAATATACCGGTAGGATTTCCGGTAAGCAGCCGGCAAGACCAGCACCAGCAGGGCGCTTAAAACCGGTAAAAAGATCAGTATCGTTAACACACTCATAGCTGACTATAGATAGAAAATAGCAGGAACAGGAAAACCAGCAGCAGCATCGTAAACAGATAATGCTGGATTTTCCCACTTTTGGAACCCCTTAACAAACCGCCAAGCGCAACCGAAACCTTTCCAGCCGCGTTCACCGCTCCGTCCACCAGGTAATGCTCCACCCAGGCAGACAACACAGCTAACCGACGCGTCAGAATCCCGAAAAAATTAACCAGACCGTCCAGAACCTTCCGGTCAAACCAGGCCACTACCCGGGCAAGTGAAAGCACTGGCCGGACAATCAACCCCTCGTATAATTCGTTGATGTAACCCTGCCGGAAGGATAAGCGATAGAACAACCCCTCGGACTTCAGCGGATAAGCTCCCCGGGCATACCAGCGCCAGGCAAGGTATAACATTACAATGCTCAGGCTGTTGATGGCCGCCGGCACCACCGTATGGTAAATATTGATGCGCTGTAAGCCCTCCGCAACAGCAAAACCATGCAAAAGCCAGGCATCTTCAAAAAGCAGCGGGTTGATGGCAAAGAGCGGGAAGCAGCAGCCGATGGCCAGCACAAACATCGGGTAACGCATAGCGGCAGGTGCGTCATGCAAGGGGAGCGTACGCCCCAGCTGCTCCTCCAGCCTGACCGGACCGAAAAAAACCTTAAAAAAGAAGCGGCCGATATAAAAAGCCGTCAAACCGCTGGCAAGGAGAAGCCCGGCCGGTACGACCTTCCAGAACGGATTCTGCCACTCCGACCATTCGAAGGCATATATCAGCAAAGCATCCTTCGACAGGTAACCCGCCGTGAGGGGTAAGCCGACCAGCGCCAGGGAAGCAATCAGGCAAACAATAAAGGTAAAAGGCATCTTCTCGCGGAGGCCGCCCATATTGCGCATATCCTGCGGATCCACATCAAGCCCCTCCGATGCTTTCACATGCTGTAATTCATGAATGACCGCACCGGCCGAAAGGAAGAGCAGGCATTTAAAAAATGCATGCGTGACCAAGTGAAAGATGGCGGCACCGTACTGACCGATACCAATCGCCACCATCATGAATCCGAGCTGTGATACGGTGGAAAAAGCCAGCACTTTCTTAATATCCTGTTGAGTCAGCGCTACCCCGGCCGCCATTACGGCGGTAACAACCCCAATCATACAGATCAGAGACAATACCGCATCGTTGAAGAGCGGGTGGATCCTGGCCAGGAGGAAAACCCCGGCGGCAACCATTGTCGCAGCATGAATCAGCGACGAAACCGCTGTAGGCCCTTCCATGGCATCCGGTAGCCAGGCATGCAAGGGAAACTGGGCCGATTTCGCCATAGCTCCTATAAAAAATGCGATACCCGCAACGGTGGCCAGCGGAAAATCGGCCGAAGCAACCGGATCCTCGCTGAACAAGCCTGAAAGACTCAACGTACCGAAGGAACTGTAAACACAAGCAATACCGATTAAAAAACCAAGGTCTCCTACCCGGTTCAGCAAAAAGGCCTTTTTGCTGGCTGCACCAGCAGCCGGGCGTTTGTACCAGTAACCGATCAGCAGGTAAGAGCTGAAGCCTACCAGCTCCCAGCCTATATAAAGCATCAGCAGGTTATTCGCCAGCACCAAACCCAGCATGGAAAAACAAAAAAGACTGAGGTACATCCAATAGCGATGAATCCCCTCGTCCCCTTTCATATAAGCCATGGAGTAAACATGGACGGGAAGGGCGATAGCCGTTACGAGGAGCAAAAGCAACACCGATAGATTATTAGCGAGCAAACCGACTTCGAACGTTTGCTTACCAATCACAAACCAGGTCCGGCTATACTCCAGCGCTTCCTCGTTCCAAACCCTCATAAAAACCAGCAGCGCCGCTACAAAACTAAGCGCTATAGCCGCTGTTGCCAACCACCCCTGTCGCAAACGGTAACCGGAAAGGTAAGATACCCCCGAAATCAAAAAAGCAAGGAGAGGTGCCGCCAGTGCCAGCAGAAGCAGATAAGAAGGATCGATAACGTTCAGGCTGCTCACTTACTCTTTTAGTTTATGAATATCGTCCGGATTGATGCTTTTATAATCTTTGTAAACATTCAGGATGATCGCCAGCCCGACTGCCACGGCTGCCGCCGCCAATACAATTGCGAATAAAGCAAAGGTCTGGCCCAGGTACGCTTCGGAATCGTAGCGACCGAAAGCAACGAGGTTCAAGATCGATGCGCTAATCATCAGTTCCACTCCTACCAGGATAAGAATGGCGTTCTTCTTGGCCAGCACCGCATAAAGACCGATACAAAACAGGCAGGCACTTACAAACAGGAAATGCGTTAGCGGAATCATCGGAGGCCCACCTTTCTGGCAATGTGCGCGGCACCCACCAACGCGATCATCAGGAATATAGAAACCACTTCCAGTGGAAGCAAGTAGCGTGTCATGAGGTTGAAACCGATATGCTTGACCGTATCATCAGAGGTCTTAATGAGGGTCTTCTCCTCTATTGCGGATACAATCCATTCCGGCTGTTGAAGATACACGTTGTAAACGCCAAACAGCAACAGGGCAAAAAACAGCAAGGCCAGCAGCAAAGCCTGCCATCCCGGTAATTGGAAAAATGTTTTCGTTCCCTCCTGCAGCTGGCTGAGCATGGCCTGATTGGATAACATAAAAGCGAAAAGCATGAGGACAAGCACTCCACCCACATAAACCAGTACCTGCGTGACCGCAACAAAATCAGCCAGGGCAAACACATATAAGCCGGCTACGGCAAGCAGGGTAACAAAAAAAAGAAATAAGCTCCGCACCAGGTTTTTAAGGGAAACCACCAGGATTGCCGAACCTATGGCCAGTGCCGCCAGCGTATAGAATAAAATGAGCTCCATCTTAAGGTTTCTTTTTCGCTGCCTCCTTTTCAGCCTGAGCTTTTGCCAGTTCCGCCTTCTTGTCCTCGATCTCCTGATCCGACATCTCGGCGAATTCGTAAATCAGGTCCGTTAGTTTCGTCGTGGTACGATCGTACTGGTCCGTCATCGTAATACATTCCGTTGGACAGACCACCGTACAAAGACCGCAATACATGCATTTAGCCATGTCAATATCAAACTGGGCGGCATACAGACGTTTAACGCTTCCGTCCGACGTCTTACCAATAGGCTCGGTCGACTTGATCGATTCTATAGCGATGCAGTCTACCGGGCAGGCTTTCGCACAGAGATCGCAGACAATACAATCGTCAATCTCCACCTCCAGCTGATAACGGCCCACTTCGGGAATGGGAATGGCCTCCCGGGGATATTGAATTGTAACGATCCCCTCCTGTTTTTCAAAATAATTTTCTTTCCGGATGTCCAGTTCCTTCCGGTTATGACGCGCACCAATCAGGTGCCTGAAGGTGATCTGTATTCCCTTGACAGCCGTTACGAAAGCATTGAGTGTTTTTCTGAACATAAGCGCCTGCTAAACCATTACCAAAATTCTCCAAAGTCCCGAAAAAAGCAAGCAGAGAAACGCCAGGGGAGTCAGCACCTTCCAGCAGAAGGCCATCAGCTGATCTACCCGAAGCCGGGGCAGCGTCCACCGCAGCAAGATCTGTACGCCCACCAGCAGCAGGGTTTTCCCCATCGTCCAGGCAATTCCCCAAAAAGGACCAGTCGTCCAGTCGGCCAGCTTAAAAGTACCGACATTAGGAAGCGGACTGTTCCATCCGCCAAGAAACAACACCACCGCAATCATCGCCACCAGGAACATCAGGCAGTATTCCGCCAGGAAGAAAAAGGCGAAACGCAATCCGCCGTACTCGGTATGAAAGCCTGAAACCAATTCAGATTCCGCCTCCGGTATATCGAAAGGAGCCCGGTTGGCTTCTGCCAGAGAGGCAATAAAATAAATGCCAAAAGCAAGTAGCAAATGTGGCGCCTGGAAAATATTCCAGGCCAGAAAACCGCCTGTCGTGCGGACATCCCACAAGCCCAGAAACAGTTGTTTCTGTTGCCCCAGGACGCCTTGGTTGATCGCAATTTCCTGCATATCCAGGCTCTGCGTAATCATCACAGCGGAAATCAACGCAACTCCGGCAGGAATTTCATAGGAAATAATCTGGGCGACCCCGCGAAGGGCACCCAGCAGAGAATATTTGTTATTGGAGCCCCAGCCGGCCATCAGAACTCCGACGGCCTCCACCGATATGATGGCGAGGATGTAAAAAAGACCAATATTAAGCGTAGCCGGCGCCAGTCCCGGTCCCCAGGGCATCACGGCAAAGCCCAGGTAGACCGCTACAAATACGATCACCGGAGCCGCAGCAAACAATACCTTGTCCGCCGCGGAAGGCGTAATAAATTCTTTCTGAATGAGTTTAAGGATATCGGCAACCGTCTGAAGAAGGCCCATCTTTCCGGTTTCCACCGGACCAAGACGATCCTGCACAAAACCAGCCACTTTCCTCTCCGCATAAACGGCGAATAACGTAAAGCCAGCCAGAAATGCGAACAGTAAAATACCGATCAGAACATAGATTACGTAAAAACTCAGCAAGGCAATCGTCCTTTGATGTACCTGCAAACTTAACGAATCGAACCCAGATTATTAAACGCTTTCCAGGTTATTTTGAATGGTTCTATTGAACACCGAATTGCTAGACAATTCTTTACTTCCTCAACACCTCTTTCAAATGTTTATAGTTGCTTTTGACCGTCTCAAAGACATCATCCATCCTGCCGTTCAGCATCAGTTTACCCATTGTCACGGCGTAACCCTTCATCTGCGAAAATTCGATTTTCGGCGGCATAGCCAGTGAACTTGGATTCGTTTTCGCATGCACCAGCACGGGGCCGTCGTAGGCCAGGGCTTCCGCGATCATCGCTTCCACCTCATCCGGCTCGCTGATGCAGACACCCTTCATTCCCATCGCCATCGCTACTGTCGCGAAATCCGGATTATACATATCCGTTTGCCATTCCGGCAGACCGGCAACCTCCATTTCCAGCTTCACCATCCCGAGCGAGCGGTTATCGAATACAATAATTTTGATCGGAAGGTTATATTGCACCACTGTGGCCAGGTCTCCCAGGATCATCGAAAGTCCACCGTCACCACAAAAAGCAATGACTGGCTGGTCCGGACGGGCCAGGGCTGCACCGATCGCCTGCGGCAAAGCATTCGCCATCGATCCATGATTGAAGGAGCCCAGCATTTCCCGCTTACCGGTCGCCCGGATATAACGCGCACCCCATACACAAGACATCCCGGTATCTACCGTAAAGATGGCGTCATCCGTCGCCAGCCGGTCAATGGTTGCCGCCAGAAATTCAGGGGATATCTTATCCTTTCCGCCGCGGTCCTTCACGTAGATTTGTTGCGTTTCTTTCACCCGGTCATAAAGTTCCAGCTGCATTTTTAAAAATTCACCTTCCCGCTCCTCCTCAATCATAGGTAACAGAGCCCTCAGGCTATCCTTTACCTTTCCCGCCAATCCGAGAGAAAGCTTTGAGCGGCGGCCAAGCCGTTCTGCCTTCTCGTCAATCTGTACAATTTCTATGTCCTCGGGCATAAAGTCCTTATAAGGAAAATCCGTACCCAGCAGCAGCAATACCTCGGACTGATGCATGGCATGATAGGCAGATGGCAGACCCAGAAGGCCCGTCATTCCCACTTCATTCGGGTTATCATGCTGCACATACATTTTTCCGCGGAAAGAATAACCGACAGGCGCTTTGAGCTTTTGAGCCAGCGCCACAACCTCTGCGTGTGCGCCCTTACAGCCGATTCCACAAAAGATCGTTACCCTTTTTGAGCCGTTCAGCAGATCGGCCAGTTCCTGCAGCTCCGCGTCCGACGGCCGCATTACAGGATCATTGCGAAGCAATCTGGTTTCCGTTTGAATTTCACTGGCTTTTTCCATCGCCAGATCACCAGGCATGCCCAGAACGGCCACACCCTTCCGGTGCCAGGCATGCTGCAGCGCCATTTGCAACATACGCGGAAACTGTTTTGGCGTGGTCGCCAGCTGATTGTATACGCTGCAATCGTCGAATAATTTTATGGTATTGGTTTCCTGGAAATAGTCTGAGCCCATCTCATCGGTGTGCATGGTGGAAGCAATAGCCAGTACTGGCGCACCGGATCGGTTGGCATCGTACAAACCGTTGATCAGGTGCACATGCCCCGGGCCGCTGCTCCCGGCACAGCAGGCTAAGCCGTTGAGCTCTGCCTCCGCGGCGGCAGCATAAGCACCGGCCTCTTCATGGCGCACATGTACCCACTGCAGTTCGCCATTCCGACGTACTGCATCGTTAAATTCGTTTAAACTATCGCCCGTTACGGCATATACGCGTTTGATTCCCGACTCCAGGAGGACATCGACCAATTGATCGGCTACTTTTTTTGCCATGAGATTGCTGTTTAGATAAAACGGTTGAAAGGATTCAATAGCCTAGAAACAGCAGCTGAGCGCGTTTTGTTTTGTAAGTTAGGCGGGCGTTCAACTCCTTTGAATTTCAATGCTTGACATGTAAGATCAAGGTTTGGTGTAAAACGAATGTTTACAGGTTAGATCACTGTAATTCCACAATATCGATCTCGTCGTTTGCAAGCATTTTCAATGCTTGATCAATATTGGGTTTAATGCGATTCCAAAGCAACTGATTACTACAATTACCAATTTTTAAATTAATTAGTTTTGGAGGTGACCCCAACCGACTAATAAGTTCAGGAAAATCTGCATCCTTTGAAACTAATACTACATTACCATGATCCTTTGCTAAGTAGTAAATTTTAAGGTCATCCATTCGATGAAAGTCAAGAGTATAGGACGACTTCACCTTTATTCTCAAATATTCTCCCATCCATTTCGCGATTATCGGAGAAATATTGGTGTCGACCCAAATTTCCAGGTCAGGCTGCATAGATTACTGCTGTATTTTTCAACTTCAGCGACGCATATAACAATGCAGCTAGAATATCAGACTGTTCTAATACCGGATGTTGCTCTAATATTTCATTCGCGGACAGACCACTGGCCAATAACTCAAGGATATCACTTACCGGAAATCTTAACCCCCGAATGGTAGGCTTCCCCCCCATCAAACCTGGCTGAATAGTAATTCTATTCAATAATTCTTGTTGTTCAGCACTCATAACCTTATCCATTATAGTAACAAAAATAAGCTTTTCAACTTTAAGCCGGCTCCACCCAATTACCATCCGTACGGATAATGTCGATCAGCTCATCGAGCGCTCTGTCTGAACCGACATTCTTTTTAATCACTTCCTTCCCGCGATACAGGGTTACCTTACCCGGGCCCGCTCCGACATAACCATAGTCGGCGTCGGCCATCTCCCCCGGCCCGTTTACGATACAGCCCATAATAGCGATCTTAAGCCCTTTCAGGTGATTGGTCCGGTTCCGGATCATCTGCGTCGTCTCCTGCAAATCAAACAAGGTTCTGCCGCAGCTTGGGCAAGAGATGTATTCTGTTTTGGAGATACGCGAGCGGGTGGCTTGTAATATGGCAAAAGAGGCAGAGACCAGCTTATCCGTTTCGGCCCAGGGGGCATCAATCCAGATCCCGTCCCCCATACCATCGATCAGTAAAGCTCCAAGGTCTGTCGCAGCATAGAGCTGCAGCTTAGACAGCGGTTCCTCATCGCTCATCAGATCGCCAGCCGGACCGTTAAAATCATGCGTATCGTATTCCCGATGAATAATCACCGGAACCTGGAGACCGAATTCCTGCAACCGGGCAAAGAAAGCCCGCTGCTCCGCCATGCCATGGGCGTGCTGAGTCGACAGCAGCAATACCAGGTTGGCCTCCATCGGAAGCTCCTGGAAAAGTTCGCCGTCCAGATCGGAAAAACGGATGCGCACGAGGTTCAATTCCGGATCCCGCTGAGTTGGATCCACCGCAATGTATTCATCCAATGAAAATACCGGATGCGCATTTGATTTTCGATTCAATTCTTTCCAGGTTTGAAATTCGTACAACTGTTTCAAATTACCCGGCATATTAAAAGAAGGGAGCGCATCGCCAAAGTACACAAAATCGACCGATTGTTCCTTCATGTGAAATTTATCCAGCAGCGGATCGTACTGGTAGCCTACATCCCCCAATACCGCTGGATCAACCAGCCTTTTTGAGGAAAGATCGACAATGACCCGGGGCACCATCGAACCGCCGATAAAGGCGTTGACTTCCCGGCTGTCGCGCTGCCTGCTGAAAAGACCAGGTAATGAAGGATCCACCGGAACAGCTGAAGCGTTGGCCTCATCCCGTTTCACGTAACGTTTTACCAGCGCCCTGGCCACGGGGGCTTCCAGCTCCGGCTCTTCCGTCAGCGAAACCCGGACGGTATCGCCAAGCCCGTCTTCCAGCAAGGTTCCGATGCCTACGGCTGATTTTATCCGACCATCTTCCCCATCGCCCGCTTCTGTGACCCCCAGGTGCAAGGGGTAATTCATCCCTTCAGACACCATCTTTTCTACCAGTTGGCGGTAGGCCTGAACCATTACCTGAGGATTGCTCGATTTCATGGAGATAACCAGGTTGTGGTAGTCCAAATCTTCGCACATGCGGATGAATTCCATAGCGGATTCCACCATCCCTTCGGGCGTGTCGCCGTAATGGCTCATGATCCGATCAGAAAGCGACCCATGATTCGTTCCGATCCGCATAGCCGTCCCGTATTCTTTGCAAATCTTGACCAGGGGGGCAAACTTTTTATAAATGCGTTCGAGCTCAGCCTGATAAGATTCGGGGGTATAAACCAGCTGATCAAATTTCTTTTTATCGGCGTAATTGCCGGGATTGATGCGTACCTTTTCCACATGACGGGCAGCAACCTCTGCCGCATTCGGCGTGAAATGGATGTCTGCCACTAAAGGTACCTTACAGCCTGCTGCACGAAGACGGGCTTTGATTTCAGCCAGGGCATTCGCCTCCTTGATGCTCGGGGCGGTAATCCGCACATACTCGCATCCGGCATCCACCATACGAAGTGTCTGTTCGACAGAACCTTGAATGTCCATTGTATCAATGGTGGTCATGCTCTGAATACGTATGGGGTTGGCCCCACCCAGGGGAATATCCCCGATGTTAACCTCACGTGTCAGCCATCTCTTATAGCTTGTAAGCGAGGGGCAATAGCCGCCAGCCAGCTTCAAATCCTTTACTATCTCCATTTCAACAACAAAGTTAAGGAATTTAAGCAGGTCTTCCATCAGGTTGAGTTAAAACCCCCGGGTTATAGAAATAGCTCCTAAAATACTGGGCCTTATTATCTTGAGAAGCTACTCACAACCAATGCAAATACCTATCAAATGGTTACCTTATACTATGATCAACCGTAAACCGACCGTAAATTCACCGTAAGTTGACCGTAAATTTTACGGTCAACT
>JBMDWN010000128.1:0-9993 GCA_048595275.1 Olivibacter sp.
ATGCTGATTAACTAAACGTAAATAAATTAAGCTCTAGATGTTGTTGCTAGCTATAAGGTGCTTCGGTATCTGCGAAAAACTTTAAGCCTTTTAAGTAGCAGGCAAGTTGTATAAATTAATTAAATGTAAATTTATGATGAGAGGTACCCAAAATAACAAACCTAACTGTTCCATAATTTCGATCGTATGTATCCTTTTGATGCTTTCCATGACTCAATGCGTACAAGATAATAAGCGGAAGACATCCATTGCCGGTGATCGAAAAGCACTAATATCCAAATTGATAGTTAATAACCCCGTACAATTATCGGACAGTATACCCATAACCTTTGTTACAATGAACCCAACATCGGATACGCTAGCGTTCACCGAATACCATACTCCTTTTGAGGGAATTTTAAATAAATTCCTGAGTATTCAGGATAGCGCGGGTCTCGAGGTTGAATATATCGGTGTTATGGCTAGGCGGGTAATGCCACCGCCAGAAGAAACCTACCATATTGTTCTCCCGGGAGAGGAAAAACATATAACGTTTAATTTATTGAAGGGATACAAGATAGATCGACCGGGAACGTATACGATTCGATATGAAGGCGAAAATATTAGTGGTATTGCTAATGGACCTACCGTTTCTCTGGTGGTGCAGTAAGACTGGCATATGGTTCTTTAACACTTCGGTATCGAATCCGTTAACCTGTGTTGAGCATAGAAATCAGACTTTTTTCGGTCATTAGAACGGCATTGTAGGACGCTTATTACGGGGATCATTCGCACTTAGCAAGCTCACAATTAAACTTTCCAGCGTTTCCAGATCAAAAGGTTTTTTCAGATGTGCATCAGCTTCAGGCTCTTTAACTGTAACGCCGAATCCGGTACTGGCTGAGAAAAAAATTATTGGTATCCCCTTAAGCGATTCCTGAGACTTGATGAGACGAATAGCTTGGGCACTTCCCGTTCCCGGGATCCAGTTATCCATAAGAATAATGTCTGGCTTATGATCGAAAACCTGGCTCAATATGGCATCCGTAGTCGAACTTTTAACAACATCAAGGCCCAAACCCTCACAAATTATTCCACAGAAATACAAAATAGTTTCATCATCATCGAGAATAAGTATTTTCTTAGCCATATGTTCAGGTGAAACAACTATTTAAAAGACTAAATTATTTTTAAACTAATTTTCAAAAAAATAGTATGATATAAAACAAACATACTAATATTTTTGGTTTTGATTAAAAATATCTGGCTTTCATTTGCGTGAACAGAAGTAAAAAGGCATTTTGACTTAAAATTTGGACGAGGTAAACGGTGGATGAATAAAGCCCACTACGCAGCGCGACTTGCAGGAGCTCTGAGAAACACAATTATGATAAGTTTGTCAGAGTTCCAGCATCTTTTGCTCCTGGTGCGTGTATTGTTTGATCAGAAGATCTATAGGTGCGGACGTTTGTCCGGAGGCAAGCTCAATGCTAATTGTTTTTGATTCTCCCGGCATCAGCGTAAAATAGTTATCGGAAGCAATGATCGGAAGCAATCGTCTACCGCTTTGCCGCTCGACTAGTCGGAGGCGATTACCGAAGGCCGGACCGCCTCCCCTGTTTTCGACCTTAATCTGGAAAATGCTTTTCCCCTCTTGTGTTTGCTGCCCTTCAAGACTACATTTCAGGTCAGCCTGAGCAAGACCATTCAATGCCTGATAATTCAGATCTTCAGCTCCATTTCTCCAATAAAAGTTTTCGGATAGCAGTTCTCCTTCCGCACTCCTGAGCTCCAGGCGTATGAAATGCAGTTCACTCAGTTCTGCAGAATTTGGAAAGTCCAATTCAAAGGCCTGCCGGGTATCACTTGATGGCACATTGATTACGGCTGTTTTCCCTACCCCCTTCGCCAGAGATCCGTCCAGGTTATACACAGATGCTTTCGCAGAAGCACCCGTCAGGTTTTGTGAACTTGTATTGATAACTCTTATTCCATTTGAGGATGAATTCCATTGAATGTGCAAAGGCTCACAGGCTTTTTTCGCACCCCTATAGGCACCGGTGGCATCGTGATAATAATCATAGGTTTGCCACACAAAAGATGGATAGGCAGACTGGCTCATCCAGATCAACAAACCCGTTGCGTCATTCCACATTTTATCATTCCAGGCCTCGAACATACCTTTCATCACTTCGATGTTTAGGAATTGCGCTTTGCTGCAAAATTCATCGAGGCTTCCGGACTCACCGAATTGACGATTTACGGCAGATTTATACTCGACAGGATTCGCATTCGATGCCTCTTTACCAAAATAATGCTTGTTCCAAACATTAGCTTCGTCCTCCTTCAATTGCGTATCCGACGGTAAGGGCCACCAATCCGCTTCCGGAATGAATTCTTTTACACTCTCAAAAGTTGGGAATGTAGCGGTTCCGATTTCTGTTCTCAGTCCATAACCACGGTCGGGGCCGTATGGATAAGGCGGCTTATTCCAGGCGAGGTTGCTGCCAGAGGTTTCGAAGTGATGTTTCGGCGGCTGATTTCCCCACCAGCCACTTCCGGACAAACCATCCTGGTTGGAACTCGATTTGTACATCCGGTCGTTGTGATCTTCTGAAGCTACGATACTCCGAAGGTAATCGTCCAGTTCTGGTTCCGGATGTGTTTCGTTAGCGCCGCACCATAAAGCGATGCTCGGATGATTCCGTAGCCGGCGCACTTTATCCAGCGCATTTTTCTTAAAAGCATCTTTTTCCTCTACCTCATTGTACGCGACGTACAGCCAGAAATCGTCCCAGACCATTATGCCATAACGGTCGCAATAATCATAGAAGGCATCGTCGGTCACGCAACCTGTCCATAAGCGGATCATATTAAAGTTCATATCCTTATGCAGGCGTATTTTCTCTTCATAGTCTTCCTCCCGGCAACGAAGCAGGTATTCACTCATTCCCCAATTTCCTCCCTTCAAAAAAAGCTGTTTTCCGTTAATAAAAAAAGTCATGACCGGCCATCCGGCTGCGTTCTCTACAAAGCGGTAGTCGTAGCGGCGTATCCCGAAGGTTAACTCATGCCTGTCCGAGACTTGTTCGTTTATTTCGCAGCTTAATTCACAGGTGTACAGGTTGGGATCCCCATAACCGTTCGGCCACCAAAGTTTCGGTTCATGGATGACCAGGTCTTCAACATCCTTCCGGTCTATGTAAAGCCTTGTTGAGGAGTGCGGGGCCAATTGAACTTTTTTTGTAAATCGGATGTTACCCGGTTGGATAACGCCCGAAACCGATACTTCCTTTTGTTCACCGGAACTGTTACGCAGTTGGGTAGAGACGGAAAGGTAAGCAATGTCGTTCGATTCCAATTGCGAACGCACCCAGGGATCTTCCAAAATCACCTCGCCCGTCTTCCTCAGATAGGCGTTTCCGGTTATTCCCGCCAGCCTACCGGGAACGTAAGGCATCCAGTCCCAGCTGGCAGCAGATAGGTAGGTCGGACTTGCAGCAACACCAAAGGACTCTTTGGAATCACGTCGCTTTTTCTGATCAGCATCCGTAATCAGCACCGCTATCGCATTTTTGCTATCGGGCTGTACTAAGTCGGTGACATCAAATTTCGATCGGATCATGTGTCCACTGATGTCCCGGGTAGAGGAATCCGTTCCGGACAATTTCGTGCCATTAAGGTACACGTCGGCGTAGCGATTGGTGTTATCAAAATGAAGCCACACCCGCTCGTTTCTTCGAATCTTCTCAGGCAGCTCCAGCTCTGTCCGGTACCAGAAGGGCTGGTTGAACAGCGTTTCATCTACCCGGTAGATATGATCGGAATAATTCGGATCGGGTAGCAGACCTGCCTCTATATAAGCACCGAAAACGGTTCCAGGTACCGATCCCTTAACGTAATTGGTTAGTTGGTAACCTGCTTTAGACAATTGAAATCCGTTGGCGTCAACATTCGCCGTCGCTATCAACTGCCATTCCCCAAGTGGAGTCCGGCCGCTTAAGTTCCATTGCGTGGGCTGTGCCCATAACCTAACGGATGCTATCAGAAGTAAGCACACCAATGCCGCTATCTTTTTCATGATCGTATTAGTTACCGGAAGTTTTCTGATCCTCGTTCCATTGATCCGTCCTGAAGGGCAAGGCGGGGAATCCGGCTTTGTTTTCTAAATTCGTTACGGCATCGTTCGTAAAAGCATATCGTAAAGCCACCGGATCAGGCACTTTTGAAGCAGAAACCCGTAAGTTCTTGCCATCGATTACCGCCTTAGCCGGATAAAATATTTTGTCCTTCCCTGCCAGCTCAAAAAAAGCCGGTGCTGCATCATCATTCGTATGCAATCCGCTATCAAGACCATTCTGCTCATAATGTACAATTGCTGCTCTTTCTTGAAAGCTGACGAAACTTGGTGAAGGCCCCCGATAGACAATACCATCACGTCCATAAAGTCTGTTTAGCGCAATGGCTGCCAAACGTTCACCCAGGGCCCTTTTCCGCTTTGGATGCAAGTCCTGAGCATCCCCGACATCCATACTGCTAACCATCTCTACATTATTGAGCTGCGTAAGCTTTCCTTGTGCTTCTCTAAAGAAGGCATCGGTGCGTCCGCTGGCATCCTTTCCCTCGTGTCCGTAAGGCGCAATCTGTACGTAATAAAAGGGCAGTTCTCCCTGTGCAAATTCCTTTCTCCAGGATTTTACCATAGTTTTCATCAGGCGGCTGAACGAGTCCCGCTCTTCGTGATTGCTTTCTCCCTGATACCAACAAATACCTTTAACGGAGAATTTCCTGAATGGATGGATCAGCGCATTGTACAGTAGATAGGGCCGGGTGACCTTCTCAAAGGAAAAGCCTCCGTCGATTTTCTCTTTTGATTTCGGACTGAGTAAGTAAGGCTGCAAGTAGGTCTTGTTGAGTTCCGCATCGTTTTGCAGTGCCCATAGCGGCACATAAGCCTGGGCTGCTGAGGCACCAATTCCGGAAAAGATCACACCTATGGGATAACGGAGAGAGTCTGACAGCCGGGCAGCCATGTAATATCCGACAGCGCTAAAGTCCGCGGCTTTCTCTCTTGTACAATTTTCCCAGGTTCCGGCGACGGAATCCAAAGGAGTGTCGGAAAAATTCAACGCAGCACTAAATAAGCGGATACCGGGTCTATCAGCTCCCTCTATTCCTGAAACGGCATCTTTATCTTCCTTAAGAGAAAACTGCATGTTTGACTGCCCGGAGCAAAACCACACATCTCCAATCAGCAGAGAGTCCAGCAGAATCTGTTCCTCCTGACTTTCCACCTTGATCCAGTGCGCCGCGAAGGCATCATCCTGTACCGGTGGAACATCCAGTAGGGCGCTGAAGCTTCCGTTTCCGTCTGCTTGGACAAGGACCGGAGCCGCACACCAATCCGCTTTTACCGAAACTTCGTTCCCGGGCCCCGCTTGTCCCCACAATCGGAAGGCCTGATTTTGCTGTACAACCATTTTTCGTTGCAGAATCGGTGAAAGCCTTAAAGATGGCCGCTGAGCGAAAGCTTGTGCGGACCAAAGCGTTAGCAGAAAAGCCAGAACCGGCAACAGCTGTATACATTTGAATACATTGTTCATGATCAGGGTTTCATTTCGTGAATGGTAAACGGACTGTCCTCTTTGCCTGTGGAGCGCTTTAAATTCGGCTGAGCACTCATTTGGAATTTGAGGGTCCCTCCTTCCAAAATATCTTTTGTATCAATCCAATTCTTGCTGTGTGGCTGACCATTCAGGGTAGCCGATTCTATGTATACATTGGAAGCGCTGTTGTTTTTCGCTTCGATTACGAACTTTTTCCCATTCTCCAGGCTGATGGTGGCTTTGCTGAATACAGGACTTCCAATGTTATACTCCGTAGTCCCCGGGCAAACGCTGTAGAGTCCTAAAGCACTCAGAACATACCAGGATGACATCCCGCCCTGATCTTCGTCCCCCGGAAAACCCTTCGGTGTGGCGTTGTAAAGCTGACTCATGATCTTACGCACTCTTTCCTGTGTTTTCCATGGCTGCCCCGCGTAGTTATAAGCATAAGCGACGTGTTGAACAGGCTGATTTCCATGCGCATATTGGCCCATGTTGGCAATTACCATCTCGGTCATCTCGTGGATTTCCTGCCCATAGCTTCCTACTTTAAATTTGGAATGTGTGGTAAAAAAGGTATCCAGTTTAGTTACAAATTTCTCAGCTCCACCCATCAGGTTAGCCAGCCCGCCCAAATCATGGAACACCGACCAGGTGTATTGCCAGGAGTTTCCTTCTGTGAAAGGACCTCCCCACTCTATCGGGTCGAAATCGGGGCGCCAGCTGCCGTCGGCCATCCTTCCACGCATAAAATCTACATCGCTATCCCATACGTAGCGATAATTGAACATCTGCCGTTCAAAAATATCGGCGTAAAAGTCGTTTCCAATGGCTTTCGCCAACTGGTAGGCACAGAAATCGTCGTAGGCATATTCGAGTGTTTTTGCGGTCGTCTCATGCACCTTACCTCCATATGGAACATAGCCCTTGGTAAAATAGTCTTCCCACCCTTCGCGACCATTGGACCCTCCCATAGGTCCTTTATTCGTTGCCTCGTGGAGGTATGCTTCAAGGGCCTTTTCAGGGTCGAAGGAACGGATACCCTTCATCCAGGCATCTGTAAGCAGGGAGATGGCGTGATTGCCCAGCATGACACCGGACATACCCGGATTAGACCAGGTGGGAAGCCAGCCCGATTGATCGTAGGCATCCAGCAGAGATTGCATATATCGTCCCTGGTATTCACGCTGTATAAGGTTATTCAGCGGAAATTGTGCCCGAAAGGTATCCCAGAATCCATTATCCGTGTACATATAACCTTCATGAATTTTTTCATCATATGGACTGTAATAAATCGGCTTGTTCGCTTCATCAAGCTCATAAAACTTTCTGGAGAATAAACTTGCCCGGAAGAGGCAGGAGTAAAAGGTTGCTTTTTCTTCTTCCGTGCCGCCTTCAACCAATATCCTGCTCAACAGGGTGTTCCAAACCTCTGCGCCTGCCTTCCTCGTCTGCTCCAGGTTCTTATGTTTGCCCAGTTCGCGGGTCAGGTTAAGTTCGGCCTGCTCTGGTCCGATGTAAGAGGAAGCAACCTTTGCATTGACCGTTACGCCCGCTTTGAAGGTCAGGAAGGCTCCAACCTGAACGCCTTCAATGGTTTTCTTTCCGGGATCAGGAGTGGGTTTCTCCACACTCCAGGTTCCTGAAGCGCCAAAAGGCTGATCAAATTCAACAACAAAGTAATTCCACATTGTCGAAGGGACCCAGAAGCCACTTTTAACACGACCTATGATCCGGCGTTTATCCGGTTGCACCTCAATCCACGCATCTTTGGTGAAACCGTCCAGCACAAGATGCGCTTCTCCTTTTTTTGGAAAACTGAAACGCATAAATGCGGCTCGTTCTGTAGGAGATATCTCCGTCTGTATTCCATTATCAAACTTGACCCGGTAATAATTCGGTCTTCCCAGCTCATTTTCATGACTAAAGGCGCTGGCCCGATCATCTTCGAGAACCTTTAATTTTCCGGTGACCGGCATCAGCGAGAAAACGGCATAGTCGTTCATCCATGGGCTGCATTGATGAACTTGCTGAAAGCCCCGAATGGTCGAATCCGTGTATTTATATTTCCAGCCATCGCCGTTCTTACCGGTTTGTGCAGAAAAGAAATGCTGCGCAAAAGGCATGGCGATCGTCGGGTAGGTCTTTCCGTAAGACAGCTGCGGATTGGAATACGTTCCCTGCAGGGTATTTACATACTGCACAAGATCCTTTTGTTGCGCCAGTAGGTTGTGACCTACAAGACTGGTAAGCATCAGAAGATAGAATTTCGCTCTTTTAATCATTAGTTTCTATTGAAGGTTTGTTAAAATCCAATTTGTAAGCCCAGGTTCACTGCCCTTTGGTTAAAATACGCATCTCCGCTGGTATTGCTTGATATTTCCGGATCCTGCTGATATTTATCGTAGTTCGTCCAGGTCAGTAAATTATAAGCGCTAAGATACAGTCTCAGGCTGTTCAAACCCAAGGGTAGATTACGGCCCGAGAACTGATAGCCCAGATCAACTGTTTTCAGGCGGATATACTGTGCATCGACCAGCCAGAAGTCAGATCGGTACGCCCGTGAACTGTTTACGGTTGTTGGGTTTTGTGTGAGTCTGGGGAAAGCAGCGTTATTGGCGTTTTCTGGTGTCCATCGTTCTTGATGAATGGGTTGAAACTGACTTTGGAAGGGTTCAATTCCGGTACCGATAACATCGAAACTATAATCGAAGGAACCCTGCACTAACACATTAACGCTAAAACCTTTATAGTTCGCTCCAAGCGTAAGCCCCAGCACTGTACTCGGCAAATTGGGCCGTCCTATCGGAGCCTGATCGCGATCGTCGATAAAGCCGTCGCCATTTAGGTCCCGATACTTCAGGTCACCCGCCTGGATCCCACCCTGCCCCGAGGGGGAAAGACCGTAAAGCGGGATAGCCGGACGCTCTGCTGCCGGTGCTATTCCGTTTTCGGTATAGATTCGCGCTATATCTTCAACGGTATAAAATCCATCGAAAAGATACCCAAAGGGCTGATCAATGGCCTGACCCGTTCTGGCTAGCCAGGGAAATGCAGGTGACGCTTCGTCGTTGAAAAGCACCTTGTTCCGGAATACCTGAAACACCAAGTCGCTGCTAATGCCAACCTGCCCTACCTGACCACGATATCCAAGGATACCGTCGAAACCCCGATTGACCGTTCTGGCAACATTTGTCGGGGCGAAGCCAACGCCCAGAATACCGGGAATGGACTCCCGTCTTATCAGCTGATCAAAACGTGTATTGTAAAAATAATCGATCGTCAGGTTCAGTTTCTGCCGAAAAAGATTGAGCTCCAAGCCAATGTTTCGTTTCCACTCTTTTTCCCAGGTGACGTTGGTGTTCCCGAGTTCGCCTTCCCGGATTGTCCCGACTGCACCGCCGCCGGTACCGAAGACATATCCGCCGCTATTCTCGTAGATCTGGTTATACAGATACCTCCCCCCGCTTGTCACATCGGAACCCACAAGACCGTAAGATCCTCGTATTTTCAACAGATCAACACTCGGAAGCCAATCTTTTATGAAGGGCTCCTGGGAAGCGACCCAACCTAAACCAAGGGCCGGGAACCAACCGTAGCGCTGGTCTTCCGAGAAGCGGTCTGTTCCATTGTAAGCCGTATTCACATCAATAAGGTATTTATCCTTATAGTAATAGCCTACTTTTAACGAAGTTCCTCTGAAATTTTCCGGCACGTTCGCCTGTGCGGAAACACTTTGCTGATTGACCAGCAAAAGTGAACTGATCCGATGATTTCCGAATTCCCGGTCGTAATTTAGAAAACCCTGTAAATTCAAATTCCGGTAGTATTGATTGGTGTTACCGGTAACACCATAGGGCTCAAGCACATATCGTCCTCTCGGGTCAAGCTGATAAGTATCCGTCGCGCTGTTGTATCGATACGATGGCGGCAAGCCGCCACGGGTTATGTTTCTGGCGTATTCTTCAATTCCGCCATACGCAATACGTGCAGTCAGGGCAAGTCCAGGGGTCAGAAAATCCAGTTGCTGCCTGGCCTGAAGCAGTGCATTATAATCGCTTCTTTTTGTACGGCTGTATCCGCCATTGGCCAGCCGTGCATTCAGCGTTGGTAAAGCATCCGGATTGAACTCCGAGAAGGCATAAGCGTAACTGCCATTCGGATTGATGAAGGGTGCAGAAAAAGGGGTGATTTTACTGAAATCGTATATCTCCCCCACTGCATTAAGGGATTCCGGCTCGTTGATGTCGGCAAATCGGGTACTCAGATCAAATCGGAGCTGCAGAGTCTTAGTAGCCCGAAGGTCCAGGTTGGACCGGAAGTTGTAGCGACGGAAGAAGTAATTCGTATTGACTTCATTGTTGGGGTCATCGAAGTCGCGTACCAGTCCGCCCTGCGTAAGCGCTCC
>JBMDWN010000129.1:0-1841 GCA_048595275.1 Olivibacter sp.
TATAAGCCCCAGTGAATGAACATCCCGAAGCGGTCATGCTTCCACCAGGCCATGCGCTTTTCTTTTTCAGCGGGACTTTCTTTGGCCCACGAAGGGGTCGTTGAGGCGTTCTGCGCGAAGGATGATGAATGCGATACAGCGATGACTAACAGCAGGGAAATAACATAAGATTTCATAAATAAAGAAATTGGTTGCTGCATAGTTAACCATATTACCGGAAATGCGATGTAGCTATCTTGCCTTTATATTGAGTTATGTTAGCCTAGTCAGGACGTCGTATAGACTATCTATTCAATTTACTTCAAGTTCATCTTTAACGGGGAGTTCCGGAAAAGAGGCATGTGGTTCCCGTTGGTACCAAAATGCGACCGTAATGATGTCTGATTTCTGTGGTAAATACCTACCTTCAGACCTCCAGCCAAGATCTTGAATAGTCACCTTTAGATCTTTCTCAAAGCGAATCGGGTCCATGATGTGCCAGCGATACATACTGAACCGCTGCTGAGAAAAATATACACCATCCGGACGGATTACCTGATGCAAGCCAGTATACGGATTAGAGAACTCCTGGTATTGATGGGTCTTCCGATTCTCGAAGTTATAAGATCCACAAAAATAATCTTCGAGCCCGGTTCCCACGATCGTAGCAAAGTCGCGATCCCCATCCATAAAAAATTTAATCTCGCCTTCTCCCCACCAGCCGATGTTGTTTACACCGACTCCCATTATAGTACCTACAAAATGTCCCTGACCCTTTACCCCGTCCAGGATGGTGTGTAATGAGCGGCTGTTTGGATTCGAACGACGGTATTGTGCATGAAGATAAGCCTCCTCTTCTCCGACCTCGGTCAACGTATAATCCACCTGATAATACAGGTTCATAGGCTCAGAATTGATATTTTCTATGGTGATACGGGCCTTTTTCCTGAATGGCATCTTCCAATAGCAGTTGAAGGCACTACCCGGATTAACTGTTACTGCCAGTGAGTTCAGCTGTGAAAATTCTCCCCAAGGCATTGCAAAAAAGGCTCCAATGGGTGCTTCGATAGAAGGCTGTTCTTCATCGTCCCAATAAAAGCGGATAATAGTGTAGTTCCAGTTGCCTGTCGGCGTCATCCAGATGTGCTGTATCGCCCCCGATCCATCAATCTCTGCAATCGTGAAAGTTTCACCTCCTTCAATGGTTATAAATGGATTAACTTTCCATCCGATTCCGAGATCCCGGGCCGCATTGGCTGCATTCGCGACATTACGTTGCCCCGCATGTTTTACTGGGTCCGCCATACCTCCCTTGCCTTTCCTCCCCTTAAAGTTTTCCGGACTGATTGATCGGGTTTTTGCATTTGATAGCTTGGAGAGGTTACCCATGTTCATTTCTAAGCCATTAAATGATTGTTGGGCGGAGGCTCCGGGTATTAGGGCAGTGCAAGCGAAAGCAAGAAACAGTCTCATAATAAAACGCCTATTATCTTTCATAATTTGGAAAGTTTGGTAAGAGAAGAATACAAGTATACATATTTATCCGCTCTTCCTCTTTCGGGAGACGTTAATAGGATAAGTTAGAAATTCAAGGAAAGCCCGGTTTTAAAAGCGTAAATAAGCGGAGTGATCGGAACGATCGGCCGATCTTCATAAGAAAGATCGAACGAGTTTGCTAAAGAGAGGCGCTGCGATAAGCGGGTGTTCAAAATCACGGAACCACTAATCCGGTTTCTAAGCCGACCGATGCTCTGGTCGTAGCCAAACTGATAATAACCCACCATATTGAAATCCACCATATCGTTGATTGAAGCCCGGAAAGACAGGTAATTTGAGCTTTTAACCAGGTTGACTTCCAACAC
>JBMDWN010000130.1:0-2079 GCA_048595275.1 Olivibacter sp.
CCTTCGTGAAGGAGCATGCCCGCTGTGCGGTACTGGTTAGCGGGAGGGGAAACAATTTTGCTTATATCGCCCCTGACGCGGACTGGGATCTGGCAAAAAAGGTTGTGCTTAATGCGAAAACGCATAAGATCAGTGCCTGCAATGCGCTCGACAAAGTTCTAATCGATCGTCATTTGCCGGATTTTGACCGGCGACTTGCAGAGTTGTATGAACTTTTAAAGGAAGCGGAGGTAGAGGTCTTGTCTTCTCCAGCTCTTCGGGAACAACTTCCTGGAAGTGAAGCGATTGTTTCTGAGGATGTCTGGTACGAAGAATTCCTGGCCAAAAAAATAGCTCTGGATGACATTGACGGGCTTGATGCAGCGATCGGACGGATCAATCAATACAGTGGAGGACATTCCAGTATTATTTTTACGAGCGATCAGGAGCTGGCTGCTGAATTTATGGAGCGGGTAGATACGGCAGCGGTGTACCATAACGCCTCCACCCGTTTTACGGACGGTGGGCAAATGGGTGTTGGCGCTGAACTGGCGATCAGTACCGATAAACTGCATCATCGCGGGCCTTTGGGTCTGGAGCAGTTGGTAACGAATAAATATTTTGTATTTGGTAATGGTCAGATCCGGGTTTAACCTGGATCTTTCCTTTTCCGCTTTTTTACTTTTGAAGTTCAGGGATTAGTTTCTATTTTTGAGAAACGGAAATGGTGTCCTTCCGACTAAACCGCTGTATCAGCTGATGGCGCCTGCTTTGTCGATTCGCATTGCGAAATCGAATCGTTTATTATAAGTAGGTATGACAGTTTTCCTTTCCCGCTTTCGTTATTTCTTCAGGTGGATTATTATCCTTGTTCCGGTAGCGATATGTATTGGTAGTCTCGTAGCTTTTTTTCTATGGTTGCTGCATGAGGTGATTGAGTTCCGTTTTCAACATGAGTGGCTCCTTTATTTTTTGCCTTTATGCGGCCTGCTGATCCATTATATCTATCAGACCATCGGTAAAAGCTCTGAAGGTGGTAATAACCTGATCATCGATGAAATTCACCAGTCAAAAGGGAAGGTTCCTCTACAAATGGGGCCCGTAGTGCTTTTCACTACGGTACTTACACATCTTGTTGGGGGCTCAGCGGGGCGGGAAGGTACGGCGGTTCAAATTGGAGGGTCTGTAGCTGATTTTTTCGGCAGGCGTTTCCGGTTGAAAGCCGAAGAGCGGGGAATTTTATTAACGGCCGGGGTGGCCACCGGTTTTGGTGGCGTTTTCGGAACGCCGGTTGCCGGTGCCATTTTTGCCCTTGAAGTTCTGGTCATCGGACGGATGGATTATCGTGCGCTTCTTCCCGCTCTGATAGCGAGTTTGATCGGAGACTTCACGGTAAGTGCCTGGGGTATTGAGCATACGGGTTACGAGGTAGCGAAGATTCAACTGGAACCCCTGACGGTTCTGAATGGGGTTAGTCAGTTTGCAATGTTGCTCCTTAAAGTGGTGATTGCTTCCATTGCTTTCGGTATCGCAGCCAGTTTATTTTCAGCTTCCGTCCGTTTTATCGGAGCATCCACCCAAAAGTTTATTTCCCGGAACTGGATGATTTCGGTGTTGGGAGGGGTGGCAATAATTCTCTTAACCTGGCTTGTTGGCAAGCCGGATTACCTTGGTCTGGGGGTGGAGGCTGGCTATCCCGATGCGGTCACCATACAGTCTGCTTTTCATTCCGGGGGGGCAGATGCGTTCAGCTGGCTCTGGAAAACCGTATTCACTTCGGTAACCTTGGGAACCGGATTTAAGGGAGGGGAGGTGACACCATTGTTTTATATTGGCGCTACGCTGGGAAATAGTCTGTCTGAGCTGCTGAGCGCCCCTGTATCGCTGTTTGCTGCATTGGGTTTTATAGCGGTATTTTCCGGTGCAACCAACACGCCGCTGACATGCACGATGATGGGCGTGGAATTGTTTGGTGCCGAATATGTGCTGTTCTTCGCTGTAGCTTGTTTTACGGCATACCTTTTTAGCGGTCATCGGGGAATATACCGTTCACAGCGACTCCATGATCGTAAGTTCAAATTGTAAATGAGTTGCCGGGTA
>JBMDWN010000131.1:0-1768 GCA_048595275.1 Olivibacter sp.
CGGCCAAATCCGCGACATCGCCGAGTTCTTGGGCATTCCGATCCGCGCCGCCTCGTGGCCTTCCATTCTGGAGCACTGCACGTTCGAGTACATGAAAGAGAACGCGACGCAGAGCCTCCCCTATATTCGCGTCCGGGAAGCGGCCGACCTGATCGGAGGAGATTACATTAGTAATATTCGGGTTGTTCCGCTGCTGGTTCAGCGCCCTGGCCTGCCCGCGGAGCCGGTCACCCATCACAATTACTTCATCCATATTGACCGAGCCATCCTGTAGAAAAAACTCGATCATAGCTCCTTCTTCACTTCCAATCTGCACGGTCTTCATTTGTGTACGGTAACCCATATAAAGGACTTCAACTTCATAACGTCCGGCCGGAACATTGAGAAATTCGAAATTCCCGTTTTGATCCGAGACCGTATAGCGGTTGCTGTTTTTAACGCGAATGGTTGCGCCGGGCAGAGAGGCCCGGGAGCCTTCTTCCATAACTTTTCCGGTAATGACATTTTGCTGCGCGAAAAGAGCCATGCCCTGAAAAAGAAATAAAAAGCTGAGTAAAAAGATTCTCATATAACTTGTTTTGGTGATCAATACTTCCATCATCAATGGAAATTCACGCAAAAAAAGCAATACAAGATTAAGCTATTGTTAAGCGAACACTAAGAAACAAATTACTTTCTCTGGTAATAAGAAAGGTAAGCGTTCAAGCCTAATGGTCGTTCGCTTGTTGTATAAAACCCACGTCCATCTATTGAAAAAGCGATGGCTTCTCCCTGAGGTTCAGGCTCATAATCCAGCCGGATCCCTCCTTGCTGCAGCACCTCTTCGATCGACTGTTCCGGCAGCCTCTTCCAGTAAAAGACTTCCACCAGATTTTTCACCAGAATCTCATCCCCTCTCGCGCTAATGGCAGCACTGGTTATAAAGGTATAAGGTAAGGTTCCGACTTTCTTTAAGGTTAGTACGCCATCAGGGTGGTCAGGCAAGGGGGTTTTATAAATGCCAACGTTTAGCTCCCGCTTCGAGATCACATACAATTCCTGACCAGACGGATCGAAGAACAACGATTCCGCATCTCGGGGTCCATCAGGATAACGGAGTTTATAGGACAGGATATCTTGTTTGTGTATGGTATCCGTAACTCCGGTATGTGCTCTGTCCCAGAAAGGCTCCGCTACACGATGGACATAAATCTCTCCATATTGTGCACGGTTATCCCCTATATCGCCAATCAGCAGGCAGCGCTTCCCATTGATGTCGGCCGCTCCAATCTCTTCCCAGTCTCTGGCATTCACCCCTTCGAGGTAGTAAGTAGCCACGCGTTTCGCTGTCGAATCCAACAGGAAAATACGTGCCTCGTCGCCACTATCGTTATGCGTCCACAGCATTCCCGGGTTAGTACGCGATGCTTCCAGACCGGATGCCTCCTGAATCGCAGGATCTTCCAGTGCCCCTTTTTGTACACCAGGCAGGAACGGCCTGTCGGGCTGGAGCACAAAAGCCATACAGGCAACGATAAGCGTAAAAGGAAGCACCAATTTCATATCACAAATAACGTCTTTTACTAATAAAAGTCAGAACTTTGGTCAGGCTAGACAATAAACGTTCCAGAAATGATTATTACTAAAACCGAAGACGGTTCCAAAACTTTATTCAATGAGCAAATTGGAGAGCATTACCATTCCATCCACGGAGCGCTCCAGGAAAGCCGGCATGTGTTCATCAAACACGGACTCGACTATTGTTGCACTATAGCAAGTCCTGATGCTC
>JBMDWN010000132.1:0-5531 GCA_048595275.1 Olivibacter sp.
GGTCCGGCTGGATACGCCGCTGCCTTTAAGGCCGCCGATCTTGGACTTACCGTAACCCTGATTGATCCGGAGCAAAATCCGGGAGGCGTGTGTCTTTATCGAGGTTGTATTCCGTCAAAGTCCTTTCTTTACCTGGCTAAAATCAAGCAGGAAGCCGATGAGGCGAAGCAATTTGGTTTGAGCTTTTCGTCAGCGGAGTGGTCGCTTGATAAAGTAAACCAATGGAAAAATGGCGTAGTAGAGAAGCTTACCGGTGGGCTCGGCCAACTGGCAAAACAAAGGAAGATAGAATACATTAAAGGTCGGGCACGTTTGAAAGATGATCGGAGTCTGGTAATCACGTCCAGCTCGGGAAAGGAAGAGATACAGCGCTTTGACACCTTAATTTTGGCTACAGGTTCCTCACCGGTAGAACTCCCCGGAATAGAAATTGATCACGAATACGTCATTGACTCCACTGATGCGCTGAACGTGAAAGACCTTCCCAAAAGTCTTATGGTCATCGGTGGAGGCTATATCGGTCTCGAGTTAGGGAGTGTATACGCAACCTTCGGATCTAAAGTTTCTGTGGTTGAAATGACAGAGGGCTTTCTGCCTGGTGCAGATCGGGACCTCGTAAAGGTTTTCGAAAAAGCCAGGGCAGATTTATTTGAGGAAACCCTTTTTAATACCAAGGTAAAAGAAGTTAAAATAAGTCGCAAAAAAGTTCAGGTAACACTGGAAGATAAAAACGGCACCCGCGAGCAGAAATTTGACCGGGTGCTACTGGCTGCAGGGCGTAAAGCGAATACTAAAGGCTTAGATCTGGAGAAGGGTGGCGTTGAAACGGACGATAAAGGATTTGTAAAGATTAACGAGTTCGGACAAAGTAGCAAAGCGCACATCTACGCCATCGGTGATCTGGCGGGTGAACCTATGCTCGCCCATAAAGGAAGTAAGCAGGGCATCGCCGTAGTTGAATACATCGCGGGGGATAAAAGTGCCGTTTTCGATCCGGTGGCCATCCCGGGTATTGTGTTTACGGAACCTGAGATAGCCTGGTGCGGTCTGACAGAAGCACAGGCAAAAAAAGATGGAATTGAATACAAGCTAACCAAATTCCCCTGGTCTGCTTCCGGGAGGGCTTCTACTATGATTGCCAGCGGCGGGCTCACTAAAATACTGGTTGATCCGAAGAGCAATACCATTCTTGGCGCGGGGGTTGCAGGTAAAGATGCCGGATCGTTGATTCCAGAACTGGTGTTGGCTATGGAAATGGGAACAACCGTTGAAGACCTGGCCCTTACGGTTCATCCTCACCCAACGTTATCGGAAACCATCATGGAGAGCGCGGAAGCTTATTTAGGCGGTGCGACGCATTGGTTAGGGGCTAAGTCGCGTTGACCCATGCTAAAAGCGTCTTATCGCTCACGTCCTGTCGCTGTGGCCAAGTGATTTATCCGGGGCGACCCGGTCACGTACAAGTTGTTTGAGCCTTTTGACCTCCGGAAAACCGCCGTCTTTCTTGCGATCCCACAATATGGTATCGTTTAACCATATTGAAAATTGTCCGCTTGTCACGCTCGGCTTGAGCGTGACTCCTTCTAGTTCTTCGGAAAAACTCTCCAGCAGTTCCTGTGCGTAATATGCGGCTCTTAAAAGCCATTTACATTTCGGGCAGTAATAAATGATGATATCTTGTGCTTGTTCCATATTGAATCTGCTTATTGAGGTATTTTAAAGGCTTCAATTTCGTCCAGCAACTCCAGCATATCCTGTTCTTCAGCAATGCTACGAACCGGTTTTCGATCCTGGTTGTAATTCCATTTAATCAGGCGTATTTTACCTCCTGATATCTCAATGCCTGTAATGGTTCCGTCGCTGTAGCAACAACAACCCGTATTGAAATAGCAAGGAGACATGCCTTTGAAATCACTATGCACATCATCGTGTTCACGTTTTCGGCGGGGAATCTCTGTCAAAATTTTTTCTACATCAGCTTCATTCCCGCTGGATCTGGCGGCTTCCAGTTTCAGGTAGAGACGTTCTAAATGCGAAAGGGAATTAAATATCGGTTGATGGGTGTGGCCAGTAATCAGCACCAGGTTCTTTTGCCCGGCACTCCAGTCGTACATCAGCTCGTTGTGAAGGGTTTTTTCATAATGATTATGAGCCGGCGTATTGATGTTGATCCGCAGGTAGGATTGCAGGGGAGCCCATATATAAGATACGAACCATTTACTGAACCAGTTCCCATCGCTCTGACGATCTCCCTGATGTCCATGGGTGCAGAATATATCCAGGTGTCTTCCGTCTTTGAAACGGAAACGGACCACCAGGCCATCGTAAATCGTAGGAGTCTTACCATAAATCTGTTTCAGGTAAATGGCTGCCAGCGGATCAATGCGCCAGAACAGGTCATGGTTACCGGCGATTTTAAAAAAAGACTTTCTTTTCAGGAATTTTTTCTCGGCTTCGAACGTCTTCCTGTTATGCTGGATGATGGAGAAGATCGTGTATTTCCAAAGTTCCTCACTATCGCCCAGGTTGATGTAGGCGGCGCCTTGACCATCATAATAATCCAGCGCAGTCAGATAGCAGTCTTCCGCCGCCACGAAGTCGTCGCTTCCGCCACGGTTCCCTTTATGCTGATCGCTCAGCAATACCACCGGGCGGTGCTCATTATAATTGTAGTCGATCTCAAAGAAGGCCGCATGCTTATTCTCGTTGTTTAAACAATCGTTATACAGTTCTGTCAGCGAACTAAATACTTCAGACTTTTGCGGAGACGACGCAAACCGCCTGGCTATATAAAACACAGGCCGTTTTAGTAGTTTTTGCAAAATACTTCTCAGATGTTCATTCAATTTTCTGATCCATGGTGGAACCATATATCGACTTGTTTAGAGATGGTAACCGCTATCGTTCAATTCTGAAGAAATGAAGCGACGGTAAGCATCGCCAATATACGGATAATCCCAGCAGCCCATCAAATGTTTTATCTCTCCGCCAAAGCCACTTTTGAACTTGTACAAACCATTCATTGGATGGGCAGGATCCGGCTTGGGCGAAGTGCCAAAAAAATCATATTCCACACAACCGGCCTCTTTAGCCAGCTTCATCGCCTTCCACTGCAAGGCATAACTGGGCATAAACGATCGCTTTTCTTCAGCGGAGGCGCCATAGAGGTAAGTTGCGCGATTACCCGTCAGCACCAGAAACATAGCCGACAACAATTGATCGCCGTGACGGGCCATCAACAACTCCACCTGCGCATCTTTACTTTTTTTTCTGGCCTCGATGACCGACTGGAAATATTCAATTCCGTTAACCGTCATCCCGTTTCGCCAGGCAGTGGTTTCATAGAGCCGATACCATTCGGGAAGACGATCTTCCGTGCCGCTAAACACTTCGACTCCTTTGCGCTCCGCAAGCCTGATGTTGTAGCGGGTTTTGGACTTCATCGATGACAGCAATTCTGATTCGCTCGAATTCAGGTCTACAAAGAAGGTATTGGCCGGAAGAAGATCTCCGTTTGATTTCTGCAACCTGCGTTTTTCCGTAAAGTAATTAAACCGGAATTCCTGGTATTGTTTCTCAGGAGGCCCGGTCCAGTAACCCTCCTCATCTTTCCGGTCGGGATCATCAGCCCATAACGATTCCCAGGCCAGGTCGTAACGAATGGCAATGCAGGACTGGGGGAGGTATCCACGTATACTTTCCGATAGTTCTTCCAGAAAAGGTCCCTGAAAAGGTTCGTCAGGCACAAGTTCCGGACCGTAAGGTACGTAGGCCAGCGTATGATCCCGGCTCACGGGTTGCAGGATAACCAGTAAGTCCCCGACATAGTATTGATTCTGTGGTTTGGTTCGGATGGCCGATTCACTGACTTTAAATTCAAAAGCCATGGATCGATAGCCAAGGATTGATTTCAATTCTGACCAGTAAGTAGTTTGTTGGACGATAGGGGTTTCGTAAAGACTTTGGACGTCTTTCGATAAGAGTTGAAGCATGAAAATAAAAAATAATTGAATTCGCGATCAGATTAAATAACGATAGTATGGCTACTATCGGCACTAAGGGTTAGAACACTATGGCGACTCTGATCATTTCGCCGCAAAAATACGGATGTTCAGTCAACTAAACAAACGACAAGAATTATCTATTCAGAGGGATGAAAGATTTCAGGGTAACGCTGAGCCGCCATAAAGATAAAGTTTGCCGAATCACTGACCCAGATCTTGCCGGTCAGCACCATCTGCAGCGCATCAGCAGCTGGAAAAGTAAGCACGTTTATATCTTCTGTTTCGTCTAATTTCTGTTGACTGTTGAACTGGGCGTTGAATACTATATAGCCGTAAGTCACTTGATTCGTTTTCGTCGGATTGCTGGAGAATTTTCCGAGCGGAAAAAGAGCTGATTCATCAGCTTTGATTCCGGTCTCTTCCTCCAGTTCATTTAAAGCCGACTGCATAAGGGTCGTACCTTCTTGCCGCATACCGCCTGGTAACTCCAGCAACAGTTGCCCCAATCCGTGCTTGTACTGCTCTACGATTACCACCTGATTGTCTGGTGTAATGGCCAGAACGATAACCACATCGCCCAGAGTAGATATGAAATAATCATCAACGATCTTTCCGGAGGGCAACTCCACTTCATGCTTTTCGATGGGAAACCATTTACTGGGAGAAACATCCTCTTTCGATAAAATCTTCCAGCTTTTTTCGTGCAAATCACTTAGCATATTGTTTCCCGCTACCTTTATGAAAATATAAATCCAGGGCAATAATAATCAAATTCTTCGTTTTAACTTATAGTAACATTAAAAACTGTATACATGAAAAGGAGTATTTTGCAGCCGATACTGTTTGTTTTTATCTCTGTGTTTTCATTAACCGCTATGGCACAGGAAGCCGGTAATGGAACTCCGGTACAACAGGAGCCACCGGTTAAGGAGAATTTCGAGAAAAAGCAGCTGGAGTCCTTCATTGAAGCAAATGTTAAAGTCGTCCAGGTAGAACATGCCAGTCAGCAACGGCTGGTGCAGGAGGTTGAAAAAAGCGGCTTGAGTGTTGAGCGATTTAACGAATTGGCAAATGCTCAGACAACTACTGATAGTCCGGTGAAGATGGACAGTACGGAGCAAAAATCATTTGATCAGGCCGTGCAGAAACTAAATCTGGTTCAACAAGAGATTGAAAAGGAAATGGTAGCCAAGATCAAAGAAACGGGTCTGGACCTGGATACCTATCAGGAAATAGCCTATGCTTACCAAAAAAGTGAGAAGGTAAAGGGTGAAGTAGATGCTCTATTACCAGAACAAGGTCTACCACCTAACAATACCGAAACTGGAAGACAGCAGGGTTCAGAAAATGAAACGGATACCAGCGGGGGAAAACCATAAAGGGCACTTAATCTTATACCCATTAAATAAAAAAGCCCTGGCTGTATGCTGGGCTTTTTAGTTTATAAAGGATAGTCACGATCTCTTCAATAATATAATAATTTTAGTTTTTCCCTTTTTTAAGAATCATGAGTGGACACTAACCTAA
>JBMDWN010000133.1:0-2950 GCA_048595275.1 Olivibacter sp.
CGGCGTCATCCGGGTTTATATCGGGAAAACTACTCCTTTATGCATGTTAAAGGTTATGACGAACAGGTCTTTTTCGCTGAAAAGAGAACCTTGAAAGGAGAAGTAAAAAAGAGCGGATTGCCTGTTATAATCGCCACAGACCGCTCAGCGGAGGCCCTTGAGATTGCCAGAGTAAACGCTCGAACGGCAGGTGTAGAGCACTTAATTGAATTCCACAGATGTGATTTTGCTCAGACACCCGTTCCGCCCGATGCAGGAGGCGTCGTTGTCTTTAACCCTGAATACGGAGAACGTCTTGGCCAGCAGGACCTGTTGGAAAAAACCTACGCGCGGATAGGGGACTTTCTAAAAAGCTCTTGCAGAGGGTACCGTGGATTTGTCTTTACCGGAAACCCGGACCTGGCCAAGAAAATCGGCCTGAAGGCCAGCCGCCGCTTCGAGTTTTACAACGGCAATCTTGACTGCCGCCTTTTGCAATATGAGCTTTACGCTGGCTCCCGGCGTGACGATTTGCGTAACGACTAAAGAACAACATGATTGAAGCATATCAACTGTATACCACTACAGATGGGGGCTCTGCCTTCCATCATGGCTGGGTAGATGAGGATACTTTTTTTGAAGCAAAGGCAATCTCTTTCGCCAGAACCGACGCCGGCAGCACTTATGAATGGCACCGGGCGCCCAGGAAACAGTACGTCCTGACGTTCCGCGGAGAGCTTACCTTCACGACGACCGACGGAAAGTCGTTCGTTTTGAAGCCTGGGACGGTCCTGATTGCCGGCGATACGGAAGGCAAAGGTCATCGATGGGAATTGAGCGACGCCGGAGATTGGATACGCTCCTATGTGGTATTTCCCGAAGATCAGGAGCCCAACTTTCTGATGGAAAATGGAGAAGGTCTATGACTGAATTACAAGAAAAATTGATCGAAAGCTGTGTGCTGTTTGTTCAGAAGACTCTTCAAAACGCAGAGGCAGGACACGATTGGTTTCATATCGAGCGTGTGTGGAAAAACGCCCGGCAGATTTTGAAGTACGAAAAAGGCGCGGATGAGCTCGTCGTTACGCTAGGTGTCCTATTGCATGACATTGCGGATGGTAAGTTCCATGACGGTGACGAGGAAATCGGACCCCGCCTGGCCGCCAATTTTTTAAAGCAACAAGATGTTTCTGACATGGTCATCGATGAGGTTATATACATTATCCGGAACGTTTCCTTCAAAAACGAATTTTTGCGTAGCGAGAAAACGAGCAATAAAAGCCGGGCTTTAGGTATTGTTCAGGATGCTGATCGTCTGGATGCCATGGGAGCTATTGGCATCGCAAGAGCTTTTCACTATGGGGGTTACAAAAACCATGCGCTATATGATCCGGCTATTAAGCCGGCCCAGTATAGCGATCCCGAAAAGTATAGAAAGAGTACTGCTCCAACGATCAACCATTTTTATGAAAAGCTTCTCTTCTTAAAGGATCGAATGAATACCACGGAGGGTAAACGGATGGCTGGGTTGAGGCACGAATTTATGAAAAGTTACCTCAAGCAATTTTTTGCCGAATGGGAAGGTATAAGCTAAAAAGCCTCTCTATTTTCATAGAAAGGCTTTAATATGTAGATCTCTCACCAGGAGATCGTAAAAATTATACTCTTTTCGACTTGATACGAGCCGCTTTTCCTGTGAGGCCACGCAGGTAGTAAAGTTTAGAGCGACGTACTTTTCCGTAGCTATCTACCACGATCTTTTCAATATTAGGTGAATTCACCGGGAAAATACGTTCCACTCCAATACCACTCGACATCTTACGAACCGTAAATGTCGCGTTGGCATGTTCGCTGTTACGCTGAATAACCACCCCCTTATAAATCTGCACACGCTCTTTGTTTCCTTCGCGAATTTTATAGTGCACACTAACGGTATCTCCTGCTTTGAACGCCGGAACTTCGTTTTGAGTTACCGCCTGCTCTTCAACAAATTTTACTAAATCCATGATTTTAAGTCATTAACAACGATTTTTAACCCGTAAAAATCGGATTGCAATATTAATTAAATTCTTTCTATTTTAAAAGGCTATTTTTTTCTTTTTTTTAGCCTCCGGTCAGTCATCCAGTAAGTCTGGCCGACGTTCCTTTGTTCTTTGCAAAGCCTGCTCATAACGCCACTCGTCAATTGCCCTTTGATTCCCACTCAGGAGTACCGCAGGAACTTCTTTTCCACGCCATGACGCGGGCCTGGTATAAACCGGTGCATCCAGTAGCTCTCCCTGAAAAGAATCCGACAGCGCAGAGGTTTCATCAGACAATACCCCGGGGACTAATCTTGCCACCGCATCAACCAATACTGCCGCCGGCAGTTCCCCACCAGATAGAACATAATCTCCCAGGGATATTTCCCGGGTTATGAACGTCTCGCGAAGACGTTGATCAATTCCTTTATAATGACCACACAAAACCATTATATTCTCTGCCGTTGATAACTGATTGGCTATCGATTGTTGAAAAGGCTCGCCATCCGGCGTCATGAAGATTATTTCGTCGTAATGCCGTTTAGCCTGTAAGGTTTCAATACACCTGGCAAAAGGCTCCGCCTGCATTACCATCCCGCTGCCCCCCCCATAAGGATAATCGTCTACGTTTCGATGCTTATTCCCGGCGTAGTCACGCAGGCTATGCACCTGAATTTCGACCAACCTCTTCTGCTGGGCCCGATGTAAAATAGAATGGGCAAAGGGACTTTCCAGTAAGGCAGGCAAAACGGTGAGGATGTCGAAGCGCATGGGTAGGAAATTAATAGATGGATACCAGTCCTTCCGGTAAATTTACGTAAAGTATTTGCTCCTCCTCGTCAATTCGCTCTATAAAATCATCATTCAACGGGAACAGCAATTCCTTACCCTCGAATGCTACGGTTGCAATGTCCTGTTGAGGATACGCGTCTATCTTCAGAATTCTACCA
>JBMDWN010000134.1:0-33310 GCA_048595275.1 Olivibacter sp.
TTCGAACCGAATTTCTATTCGACTACGGTGGGCGACTGGGGCCAGTCTTTGTTATATGCATCCAAGCTTGGACCAAAAGCCTTTACTCTGGTCGATCTCGGTCATCACCTGCCGAATGCCAACATTGAACAAATTGTTTCCTTACTGCTGATGGAAGGTAAACTCGGCGGTTTTCACTTCAATGACTCCAAGTACGGCGACGATGATCTGACCGCGGGAAGCCTCAAGCCCTATCAGCTTTTCCTGATCTTCAATGAACTGATTGAAGGGATGGATAACCGGGGTATGGTACATAGCCGGGACCTGGGCTGGATGATTGACGCCTCGCATAACGTCAAGGATCCGCTTGAAGATTTACTGCAGTCTGTCGAAGCCATTAAGCTTGCTTATGCCCAGGCTTTACTGGTAGATCGCAAAAAGCTTCAGGAAGCGCAGCTGAATATGGATGTTATCGCCGCACAGGAAATCCTTCAGGATGCTTTTCGGACTGATCTTCGTCCGCTGCTGGCCGAAGCACGCCTGCGTTCCGGGGCTGCCCTGCAACCGCTGGCCTTGTACAGAAATCTGGAAACCAGGGATAAATTAATTGGCGAGCGCGGAAAAAAAAGTATGGCTACGGGACTCTGATTCAGAGATTTTATCGGATTTATGCAGAAACAAAAGGTTGTAGCGGTATTTGATGTCGGTAAGACAAACAAAAAACTCTTTCTATTTAATGAGCGCTACGAGGTGGTTTGGGAGCGGTCGGCGAAGTTTACGGAGACGGTCGATGAAGATGGCGATCCCTGTGAAAACCTCGATAGCCTCCGGCTTTCGGTTTTTGATTCGTTAAGGGAGGTTTTTCGTTCTTCGGAGTTTGAGGTCAGGGCCATCAACTTTGCTACCTATGGAGCAAGTTTCGTATATCTTGACAAAGAAGGTCGTCCGCTGACCCCCCTTTACAATTACCTCAAAGCCTATCCCGAAGCATTTTCAGATGCCTTTTATACACAATATGGCGGTGCGGACCGGATTGCGAAGGAAACGGCTTCGCCGACTCTGGGAAGCCTGAATTCTGGTATGCAGCTGTACCGGCTGAAAAAGCAGCAGCCGGCTGTTTATGCCCAGACGCACTGCGCGCTGCATTTGCCGCAGTACCTGTCTTTCCTGATCAGCGGACGGGAAGTGAGCGATTTGACCAGCCTGGGTTGCCACACACAGCTGTGGGACTTCAGTCGCAATCAATACCATAACTGGGTTGTACAGGAAGGGATCGATAAGAAACTGGCGCCGGTTGCTGCGGCAGATACAACCTTCCCCTCCGCCTTTCCGGGAACGGGCTATCAGGTCGGAATCGGGTTGCACGACAGCTCCGCCGCGCTTATTCCATACCTGGTAAGCTTCCGAAAACCTTTCGTCCTGCTGTCTACCGGCACCTGGTGCATAAGCCTCAACCCTTTCAATGACCAGGCGCTCACCAGCGCTGAACTTAAAAAAGATTGTCTTTGCTACCTGCACTACCAGGGGAAGCCCGTGAAGGCCTCCCGTTTGTTCGCTGGTTATGAACACGAAATGCAGATTAAACGAATCGGAGATTTTTTTAAGTTTCCGGTAGCGAAATTTAAAGCGATTCCTTATCATTACGATATCATAAAAAAAATAAAGAATATGAACCGGGAAGAGCCGGAAAACGGACAGGTTCAAAAACTGAAACGCTTTTCTGAGCGGGAACTGTCGATGTTTTCAGATCCGGCGGAGGCTTATCATCAGCTGCTTCTGGATCTGATAGCGGCACAGGTAGAGTCGACCACCTATGTGCTACAGGATACCGGGGTCAAGCGAATATTCGTTGACGGTGGCTTCGGTAAGAACAGCATCTACATGAATTTGCTGGCCGATGCTTTTCCGGATTTGGAGGTGTATTCAGCATCTATGCCCCAGGCGACGGCGATCGGAGCAGCACTGGCCATACACTCGTCCTGGAATGAGCAGGATTTTCCGAATGATGTCGTTGAACTAAAATATTATGCATCGGGAAAGGGGCGTGGTATATGATAAAGGCAGGATTGTTTGTCCCCTGCTACGTAGACCAGTTTTATCCAAAAGCGGCGGTGGCTACCTTGCAATTGCTGAAAAAGTTAGGTGTTGAAGTTGTCTTCCCGCAGGGTCAGACCTGCTGCGGGCAGCCCATGGCAAATTCTGGTTATGAGCACCTCACCGGGGGATGCAATGAAAATTTTATTGATCAATTCTCAGGTCTGGACTATATTGTATGTCCTTCCGGAAGCTGCACGCTGCACATTAAAGAGCATCTTGCTTCGGCTGACCGAAAGGAGCAAGCCGGGGCCATTCGTTCCAGAGTTTATGAGCTGACCGAATTTCTGACCGATGTCCTAAAGATAGATCGCTTAACGGCCAGTTTTCCCCATAAAGTCGGTATTCACCAGAGTTGCCACGGGCAGCGGGGCCTCGGCTTGTCGCAGCAATCCGAGTTAACGGCTCCGCCATTCTCGAAGCCAAGAAAGCTATTAGAGATGGTAAAGGGTATCGAACTGATTGCGTTAGACCGCGTGGATGAATGCTGCGGCTTTGGGGGTACCTTCTGCGTTGCGGAGGAAGCCGTATCAGTAAAAATGGGGAAAGACCGGATAGCAGACCATATCCGGCATGGTGCGGAATTTATTACCGGGGCTGATCTTTCCTGCCTGATGCATCTGGAAGGGATTTTAAACCGGCAAAAAAGTAATACCAAAGTGCTGCATATTGCTGAAATTTTAAATTCGGAAGAATAATAGAGTATGGAACCCAGACACGCTGAACACGCCGAACTTGCCCGTAATTTCAATAGAGATGAAGAACGGGTCAATTGGCATGACGAGACTTTATGGTTTGTCCGGCAAAAGCGGGACAAGGCAAGTCATGCCCTTCCGGAGTGGGAGTGGCTTCGGGAAACCGCTTCACAGATCAAGCATCATGCGCTTGGAAGCTTGAAGAAGTACCTCCTGGAGTTCGAAGCGTCAGCGATCAGGAATGGGGTTAAGGTGCATTGGGCGGAGGATGCTCGACAACATAATGAGATCGTACTTTCACTATTGAGAAATAAAGGTATTGACCGTATGGTCAAAAGTAAATCGATGCTGACTGAAGAGTGTCACCTGAATGCATTTCTGGAAAGCAATGGGGTTGAGGTTATTGATTCTGATTTGGGTGAACGTATAGTCCAGCTTGCAAAAGAAGCGCCGAGTCACATTGTACTACCCTGCATTCATAAAAAGAAAGAAGAAATAGGTACACTTTTCCATGAGCACCTGGGTACCGAAGCCGGAGTTTCAGATCCGCAGATCCTTACAGAGACGGCCCGGCAGCACCTAAGGGAAACCTTTCTTAGCCGGCGCGCAGCTCTTACCGGTGTAAACTTTGCAGTTGCCGAAACTGGAGATATGGTTGTTTGTACCAATGAGGGTAATGCAGACATGGGAGCACATCTTTCAGATATTCACATTGCGAGTATGGGGATGGAGAAAATTATACCTCAGCGTAAGCACCTCGGTATATTCCTTCGTTTGCTGACGCGGAGCGCAACAGGGCAGCCGATTACAACCTATTCAAGCCATTTCAGAAAGCCGCGGGCAGGGCAGGAGATGCACGTTATCATTGTTGACAACGGACGTTCCCGCCAGCTTGCAAGACCTGATTTCAGAAATTCACTAAAATGCATACGCTGCGGTGCTTGCATGAATACCTGTCCGGTATACCGCCGGAGTGGCGGACATAGTTATCACCATGCTATTAGCGGACCCATAGGCTCTATATTGGCGCCTAATCTGGATATGAAAGATTTTGCAGACCTTCCCTTTGCGTCCACGCTTTGCGGTTCCTGTTCAAATGTTTGCCCGGTTAAAATCGACATTCATGCTCAGCTGTACAAATGGCGACAAGTATTGGTTCAGGAAGGTTATACAAAAACATCCAAAACGGTCGCCATGAAGGCAATGGCCTATACGCTGGCCTCTCCGGCTCGTTTCCAGTTTGCTGGAAAAGCAGGACGTTCCCTGATGCGCCTCGCACCTTTTTCAGTAAACAACCCACTCAATCCCTGGTATATTGGCCGGGAGATGCCCAAGGCTCCAAAGGAATCGTTCAGAGATTGGTACAAAAGAAGCTATGAAAAAGGATAACGCTAAACAATCAATTTTAGAAGCTATAGAAGCTGCTAAAGTGCCCGAACAAGCTCTTCCTTCTCTGTCGGGTAACCTGATTACTTATGCCTCCGATCTAGAAAAATTTAAAGAAAGCGCCTTGTTTATCGGTAGCCGTGTGGTGGAATGCCGTAAAGATGAGATTATGGCCTCCATCAAGGAAGAGATTTTGCCTTCTATTTTGAAGCTGAGCGGAGATTACGATGCTGGAAAATCCGTGTTGAGAACCGTCACGACACTTTTTGAATTCTCCGGCCTTGGAGAAGATCTTTCCGAAGAGAAAGCGTTGGATCCGCATCAGTTGCAAGATGTTGATGTAGCTATTTTAAAAGCGGAATTTGGTGTAGCGGAAAATGGAGCATTATGGTTTGATGAAAGTCAGTTCGTCCATCGGGTGCTGCCCTATATTTGCCAGCACCTCATCGTTTTGCTAGACAAAAAAAGCATAGTTACCCATATGCATGAAGCGTATGAACGCGTCGGTTCGGTTGATTACGGGTTCTCAGGATTTATTGCCGGGCCCTCCAAAACGGCAGATATTGAGCAATCCTTAGTTATCGGTGCACATGGGCCCAGGAGTCATACCGTTATATTGGTAGAATAGCTCTATTCGTCAATCAGCGCGTATTCCAGGTTTTTCCCAATAAGGCGCGCCTGTATTAAATCTTTTCGCAATAGGTAGTTCAGTCGGATAGTTACCGAGCGTTCCGTTCTTTTTGGATCCAGGTCAGGTTCCAGCTCAAGCAATTCGGCGACGATGTCTTCTTTGAATCCGTTTCCTATACGGACCAGCACGAAGCTTATTTTCTGGTCCAAACCAGCAGCCGGATCGAAACTGTCCTCAGCTTTGAGCGGAACGGTCTTTTGCACCTGCTTTTCTGTTTTGTCCGGTTGCGGCTTTACTTCCGGAATAGCTCTGGCTGGTTGCATACTTGAATCGCCAGAATCGCCATCACCCTTTTCTTTTTTCGGACTTTTTCTCAACAAAGACATGCGTTGCTCTAATAAAGCAACTGATTGCTCAAGCTGCAGCCTGCGCTTATTTAAGAACCTTATGACTTCCTCCATGGAAATTTTACCTCTCTGCATAACAAGGCGCCCGTTAGTAATATGGATTTACGCTGAAAGCGCCTAAAATACATAATTTTCGCAATATTAATTTAATTTAAAGAGGATAATTTAACAAAACGGTCTTTGCTGGCGGTGTCTCCGGCAGTTCAGTACAGGATGGCTAATCCTGATGAACGCCCTATCTTAGGGCTTTTCAAATCATAACCTATACTTTATGAGGAAGATATCCGCCAATTTATGGCCTTGGACATTTCTGACTGTACTGTGTTTGTTGTCTAACTTATCCAATGCTCAGCACTTGGTTGGAGGATCTGTTATAGAGGGTATTAAAAACCGAAGTTCTCCGGATACGAGTATTATGCGGCGCTATGTACAGCCGGTCCGGATTGTTTATCAGCGAGGGAACATACAGCATGCTGAAAATTTGCTGGCACCTGGCATCGGTCAGGCAGACCTGGCAAACCGGAATGTCTGTCTTTTGCAAAACGACGGAGAGAATACAGCTGCCCTGGTACTGGATTTCGGAGTCGAATTGCATGGCGGGATAGAAATCGTTACCGGCATGTGGCCCGGAGGAAACGCCCCGCGTAAAGTTCGGGTGCGTTATGGCGAATCAGTGAGTGAAGTCATGTCTGACATTGGGGAAAAAGGTGCTACAAACGATCATGCCTTGCGCGATTTTGTCATTCCGCTACCCTGGCTCGGAAAGATTCAGCTTGGCCAGAGCGGGTTTCGCTTTGTCCGGCTCGATGTCGTAGATCCTGCCGGTGAAATACAGTTAAAAGAAATTCGGGCAATCTTTACGTATCGGGATATTCCATATCTTGGCTCCTTCCACTCCAGCGACGAACGTCTGAATAAGATCTGGGAGACGGGAGCTTATACTGTGCACCTGAACATGCAGGAATATTTATGGGATGGTATAAAAAGAGATCGCCTGGTCTGGGTCGGCGATATGCATCCGGAGGTTGCTACGATCAACGCGGTTTTCGGTTATAACGACGTTGTCGAAAAGAGTCTGGATCTTTCCCGGGAGACTACCCCGCTTCCGGGATGGATGAATGGTATCAGCACCTATTCGATGTGGTGGCTGATGATTCACCGCGACTGGTACCATCACCATGGAGACCTGGTGTACCTCAAAAAGCAACAGGCTTATATGAATGGCCTTATCGATCAGCTATTGGAAGCGGTAGGCGATGATGGCAAAGAGACGCTCGATGGCAACCGCTTTCTCGATTGGCCGTCCAGCGAAAATAAGTCGGCCATACATGCCGGGCTTCAGGCCATGCTGGTGTTGACCTTGCAGGCCGGGCTGGAACTATCAGGGCCCCTTGAAGATCCATCTATGCGCCAGCGTTGCCAGCAAGGACTCAAAAAATTACAAAAATACCATCCGGACCCTTCGAATTCGAAGCAGGCAGCGGCCTTGATGGCTCTGGCGGATCTGATGCCGGCCAAAGACGCCAATGAACAAGTGCTTGCGGTAGGGGGAGCAAAAGACTTTTCCACTTTCTACGGCTATTATATGCTGCAGGCAAAAGCGAAGGCGGGCGACTATCAGGGTGCTTTAGATAATATACGCGAGTTCTGGGGTGCTATGCTGGATCTGGGTGCTACAACGTTCTGGGAAGATTTCAACCTGGAGTGGTTGCCGGATGCTTCGCGAATTGATGAGCTGGTCCCGCCCGGGAAGAAAGATATCCACGGCGATTATGGGGCGTATTGTTACGTTGGGCACCGGCACAGCCTCTGTCATGGCTGGGCTTCGGGTCCGACGGCATGGCTCACCGAACACGTACTGGGTGTAAAGCTGCTACAGGGAGGCGAGGAGGTTTCCATTGATCCGCATCTCGGAGATCTCAAATTTGCGGAAGGAACAGTGCCCACGCCAAAAGGTCTGCTGCGTATCCGCCACGAAGCGCAGACAGATGGATCTGTGAAGACAACTTATAAGCTGCCAGATGGTATAAAAGTGCGTTAATCTTACTACTTTGTAAACCATGAAATCCGGGGATACTTTTTTCGACCTAATACAGATAGACGAGTTTTCGGCTACACCAAAATACCTGCAACTGACTAATGCCGTACTTCAGGCCATACAAGCTGGGAAACTGGAACGGGACACCTTACTGCCTTCCATCAACGAGCTGTCATATGTACTTGAAATATCACGGGACACGGCCGAAAAAGGCTACCGTAATCTGAAGAAACTCGGCGTAGTCGGTTCCGTTCCTGGAAAAGGCTACTACATCGTAAACACGGAATTCCGTCAGAAACGACACATCATGCTGCTGTTCAACAAGCTCAGCGCGCACAAGAAGATTGTCTACGATGCACTCATCAAAGCGCTGGGTCCGGATGTAGCAGTTGATTTTTATATTTATAACAACGATTTCAACTTATTTAAAAAGCTTCTTCAGAATCAGCGCCAGTCCTACACGCATTACGTTATTATCCCACACTTTACCGAGGCCAGTGCCAACGCTGCGGAAATCATCAACAGTCTGCCAAAAGAAAAACTGGTTCTGGTGGACAAATTACTCCCGGATGTAGAGGGGGAGTTTGCAGCGGTTTACGAAAACTTTGCTGAAGATATTTACCAGGCGCTGGAGCAGGCCAAAGAGGAGCTGAGTAAATACCATACCTTGAAGCTGATCTTCCCAGACAAAAGCTATTTTCCGCGTGAAATTATAAAGGGATTTTATCGCTTCTGTCAGCAATATGCCTTTAATCATTTGCTAGTCAGTACCATATCGGAAGAAAAAATTGAATCCGGAGAAGCCTACATTAATCTGATGGAAGATGATCTGGTTATCTTACTGGACCGGATTCTTTCAATGAAGCTGAAGATTGGCGAGCAGGTTGGTGTAATTTCCTATAATGAAACGCGTGTCAAGCGTTTTATATTGGATGGGATTACCACCATTTCGACCGACTTTGAGCAGATGGGCACCCTGGCTGCGAATCTCATTCTGGACAATTCAAAAAGACACGTACAGGTGCCGTTTTATTTATTCAAGCGCTCGTCTATATAACAAGCGCCTGAATTAATTTAAGCTAATTTTCGCTCAGTTCAACCACCGCCATAACCGGGTAATGATCGGATGGTAATCTGGCAGGCGACTCCTTTACCTTCAGTTCTTTAGGTGCCGCCGGTGCAGAGAATGCTTTTGCATCCAGGTTTTCGACCCGATAGCTGTCGGTCAAAATACCATAACGAAGCACCTTGAACTGCCTGGTCAGGAAAATATGGTCAATCCGGCTGCTGGTCGCCACATTGCTTTTGAAGCCGCTGAACGTTCCGTTGAAGGCATATTTTAATGGTGCCAGTTCGTAGGCATCGTCCATCAGGTCGGAATCGTTGATGAGGTGATAACTTTCGTTCCGCTGATCAACATTAAAATCGCCTGTCAGTATCGCGGGTAGGCCTTTGCCAAGTTCCTGCGTTTTTTTCATGATCAGCTTAGCGCTTTCCGCACGGGCCTTCACGCCGACGTGATCGAAGTGGGTGTTGAAAAACATGAATTTCTTTCCGGTGTGCAGATCTTCGAATTCTCCCCAGGAACAGATTCGGGGTAAAACGGCATCCCAGCCTTTATTCGGTTTCTTCGTGTCTTCGGAAAGCCAGAACGTACCGCTGTCGATGAGCTTGAACTTATCTTTTTTATAAAAAATCGGAGAGTATTCCCCTGCTGTTTTCCCGTCATCACGGCCTACGCCGGTGTATCCGTATTCCGTTAATGCGGCAGTCATATCCTGCAACTGATTGTCCAAAACCTCCTGGCAACCGAAAATATCGAAATCGTGAAACTGGATCAGTTTGGTCAGTACGGGATGCCGCTGTTGCCAGCCATCGCCTTGTTCGGCATCGCTTTTGGCATCCATGCGGATGTTATAAGTAGCCACCCGGTAGGTCTGGGCAGACGAGTGTAGTGCAAAAAAATTGATCATTAATAAAAAAACGAGTGCTCTCTTCATCTTATTTTAGTTTACTATTTATGCTGTTTTCTTTATCTCGTTCCCCGTTGGCCTCCCGTCTAAGTCGGATCTCATGGTCGCGCAACTTCAGGCTTTGGATCGCAAAGATTCAAAAATAAGGATCCTATTGATGCTTTTCATGAATTCTTTGTTAAATCTTAAGCGACTAAGGCCATAGGGCTTTATCCTAAATTTCTCCTTCAATATCCAGGGTTGCCAGGTAAAGGGCATTCGCCGAATGTTTCTTCCCACGATCGTAAAGCACGACATAAATATGCGTTTCACCACTGGGTAGTAATTTTCCCAAATGAAAGAAAAGCTTTCCGTCTGCAAAAGCAATTTGCTCTGTACTCCAGGTGACCAGGCATCGAGACTCGTTATAACCGATCACAGATACGGCCGCGTTCGACATGCCTGAAGGGGTTTCTGTAAGCCATTCCAGATATAACCAATTCTTTTTTTTCAGTCGGAACGAAAATTCCGGCCAGTTCAGGAGCTTGCCGTCAGGGTTTAGCTTTACCCTGGCAGCATCCACGTCAAAAGTCCCGTCTTCCCGCTCGATTAGTGCATGGCGGACATTATAGCCCACCGCTTTATGTAGCGCAGAACTATTTCGGGAAGGCGCGAAAAATCCATTGATCACCCAGCCCATCGGAGATAGGAAACGAACAGCTGCTGCAAAGCCTTTCTGCTGGCGAAGCTGGGCAGCAGAACGCGGTTTTCCGGCCGTTTCAGCGCTAAGCTCACGCATATACTGCTTACCACCCCGAACGAAATATACCCGATTGCCTGCTTTACCGCTGATTAGTCCATTATTGATTGTTGCCATTTCATTTTAGTTAAGTTTAACCATTCTGATCAGCTTTGTCGGTACCGCGCTGATGAATCAAAGCTCCAGAAAATAACATGGATAACCTATACCGGATGTACGAGTGTCCCAATAATGTCCCAATTTTTGAGGGATAACCACCTTAACGTAAGCTTAAATGGCTTTTTATTGTCTGGAGATGGGACAGGTGGGACATGAACATCCAACCAATTGCGGAATTCATCCGCCGTTCTGGAAATTAACCGTTCAGCATTCCGAACCTCCGACGCTGCGCTGCGGAAGACTGCGGAGGAAATGCGGAGACATGCGAAGGGAAGGGGGGCTTGGTGTCCCTTTTGGATGGCTCACCTTTTTCGTTTATGGTGCTTAAAACGCGATAAATTCATCGATCTGCTGATCGGTAAATTTCAGGGTTTCTGCCTGGTGAAAGCGCTGCTCGGGGTTCAGTTCCTTTCGGATGAAGGGCACGTGAATGCGCAGTGGGAGAACGTGAATACCCAGGTAGGAGCAAATGCCGGCGAAATGATCGACACCACGGACATCACCGTAGCGGCCAGAGCTTATGCCAACCAGCGCAGCTTTCTTCCCCATAAAACTATCTGGAAAGGTGCAAGCGTCAATAAAGGTTTTCAACACTCCGGGGAAGCTCCCGTTATATTCAGGAATGACAAAGATGAACTTCAGTGTAGCGCTGATTCTTTCCTGAATAACCTCAAATTCAGGACTGCGCTTTCCGTAAAGATCGGTTTCCAGAAAATTAGAAGGAAGCGTTTCCAGCGAGAGGATTTCCGATCCCATACCTTTTTCATTTAGTCGGTGCTGATAGTACTGAGCAACTTTCATGGAATTGCTATCCTTACGGTTGGTGCCTGATATAATGGTGATCATGTGGATAAAATCGTTAAAATCGTCTTTCAGCGAAAATAGGAAGCCGTATAAAATTCGTATCTTAGCTGCCTCGGGAAGTGCTTGAAAAATGGCGAAGTTACGCATTCCAGTAACTTTTATGTCCGAAAAATGTAATGTGAAAGTGATTTTTAAAGAAGGATAAACGGAAATACATGGGTAAGATTATTGCGTTAGCCAACCAAAAAGGCGGAGTAGGGAAAACAACTTCGTCCATCAACTTAGCCGCAAGTTTAGCCGTACTGGAATACAAAACACTTTTAGTAGACGCGGACCCGCAGGCAAATTCCACATCCGGGATCGGCTTTGATCCACGTTCTATTAAGAACAGCATTTATGAATGCATCATCAATGATGTTCCGGCGCGCGAAGCTATTCAGCAGACAGAGACCCCTAACCTGGATCTTCTGCCGGCGCATATCGATCTGGTTGGAGCGGAAATTGAAATGATCAATCTCGACGACCGGGAATTCAAGATGCGGGCTGTGCTTGGTCAGGTCATTGAGGAGTATGATTTTATTATTATTGACTGCTCGCCTTCACTGGGACTGATCACCATCAACGCGCTGACGGCAGCGCATTCCGTTATCATTCCGGTGCAATGCGAATACTTCGCTTTAGAGGGCCTTGGAAAACTCCTCAATACGATCAAGATCGTTCAAAATCGACTGAATACTAACCTGGAGATAGAAGGGATTCTGCTGACCATGTACGATGTCCGCCTCCGCCTGTCCAATCAGGTGGTGGAAGAAGTCAGGACCCATTTCAATGATCTGGTGTTTAATACGATTATTCAGCGCAATACACGTCTGAGTGAAGCACCGAGCTTTGGAGTCTCTGTTATCATGCACGATGCCAATTCAAAGGGAGCCATTAATTACCTGAATCTGGCCCGGGAGATTTTAATTAAGAACGGAATACAGCAGGAAGAGCAACGAGTAAGTTAGGGAGATATGGCGCAACAGCGAAAAATAGGATTAGGAAAAGGACTAAGTGCTCTTTTAAACGATTCTGAAGAAGTACAACACAATTCCACCCGTAAGCCAGATGTACCGGCGGGGGAAGGAAATATTAAACAGGCTGAAGCTCCCGGCGCTATCAATGCGGTTAAGTTGTCTATGATTGAAGTCAACCCCTTTCAACCGCGTACCGATTTTGATGAGCAAGCTTTACAGGAGCTTTCGGACTCGATTCGTCTGCAGGGACTTATACAACCCATTACGGTGCGCAAGGTCGCGGCAAATCGCTATCAGTTGATTTCCGGAGAGCGCAGGCTTCGGGCTTCCAGACTGGCCGGCCTGGACGAGGTGCCGGCTTATATCCGCACGGCAGACGATCAGCAGATGTTGGAAATGGCTCTGATCGAGAACATTCAGCGGGAGAACCTTAACGCCATCGAAGTGGCGCTCAGTTTTCAGCGCATGATTGAGGAATGCAACCTGAAGCAGGAGGAACTGGGGGGTAGAGTGAGTAAAAACAGATCCACCGTTACCAATTACCTTCGGCTGTTAAAACTCCCCCCGGCAATACAGGCATCCATCCGGGACGGGAACATCAGTATGGGGCATGCCCGGGCTTTAATTAACGTCGCTGATATCGATAAACAACTTTATATCCATCGGGAGATATTGGACAAAGGGCTTTCCGTACGAAAAGTAGAAGAGCTGGTGCGGGTCATAAACGATCCGAAGTCGACGAAATCAGCTAAAGATAATACGAAAAGGCAGGGGATGTCGTTTCAGTATCAGAAGATTCAGGACGACCTGGGGTCCCGTTTTGCTACAAGGGTTAAGTTAAACCTCAAAGGTAAGAAAGGCAACGGGGCGATAGAAATTCCTTTTCAGTCGGAAGAAGACCTGAATCGGATACTGGAGTTATTGGACTGGTAAATGAATAACAGGCTTAAGCTTTTTGCCTTTTTTATTTTGTGTTTTGGTTTTCAGCTGGGCAAAAGCTATGCACAGGTGCCCGATAGTATCCGAACGCCACGGGACATCAGCCGGGATCAGTTTGACATGCAGGACAGCACCAACGTTCCTAAGCGTAAAGACAAAAAGTCTAAAGATCCTGAACCACCCGTACCCGATATTTTTAAAGATTCTACCCGTCTTGCTATTGAAGCCCTGACCCGTAAAGCGGCAACGCGTTCGGCAATCCTGCCGGGATGGGGGCAGCTATTCAACGGGGGCTGGGGTTATGTTAAAGCCCCGCTGGTCTGGGTGGGGTTCGGTGGATTGGGTTATTCCTTCTGGTTTGCACAAACGAATTATCGGGAGACGTTGACGGAAGTACAGTATAGACTGGCTAACCAGGATAATTGGGAGAATCCGGATTTTCAGAACATCCCCACTTCTTTTATGATCGAATCCAAAGATTTTTACCGGCGGAACCGCGATCTCACCATCCTGTTATCTGTAGGCTGGTATGCCATTAACATCATCGATGCCTATATTGATGCCAAATTCGTTCGCTACGATATCGACAGCGATCTGGGTTTTAACATCAGGCCGACTCTTCTGACTGCTCCAAACGCCATGGCCTTTCGTGCGGCCCCCGTGTTAGGCCTGAAAGCAACCATTCACATCAGGTAAATTATTGTATATTAGCCCAGCTAAACTAGTATCCTGTTTTTAAATATGAATATAGCGCTTATCGGCTACGGCAAAATGGGCCGTATCATCGAAGAAATCGCCATTGAACGTGGTCATCAGGTGCCTCTGATCATTGATGCGGATAACCGTGACCAGATAAGTTCTGCCGAACTTAGCGATATTGATGTGGCCATCGATTTTAGCACGCCTCCGTCTGCTATCGAAAATATATACCTCTGCTTCGAGGCAGATGTTCCGGTCGTTGTAGGAACTACCGGCTGGTATGATCAGCTTCCGGAAATTGAAGAAGCGTGTCTTCGTAGTAACAAATCCCTTTTATACGGGTCAAACTTCAGTATTGGCGTGAACATATTCTTCCACATCAACCAGGTGTTGGCCAGGGTAATGAATCCGTACAAGCAATACGATGTGCAGCTTGAAGAAATTCACCATACGCAAAAGTTGGATTCCCCCAGCGGTACGGCAATTACGCTGGCCGAGGGAGTCATCCGGAGCAGGGACGATAAATCAGGTTGGGTGAATAACCTGATCGGGGAGGGAGAGGAATCTGTTCCAAAGAAGAACGAGCTACTGATCGAATCGCATCGGCTGGAAGATGTACCGGGAACGCATACCGTTCTCTATTCTTCTGAGGTTGATCAGATTGAAATAAAGCATACCGCGCATAGCCGTGCGGGATTTGCGCTGGGGGCGGTAGTGGCCGCTGAATGGCTCCAGGGAAAGAAAGGCTGTTTCCCGGTGAGCGAAGTGTTTAATTTCAAATAAGCCGACAATTTTTATGCTGACTACTTTTATTGTTCTCTTTTATATAGCGGCCCAGGCCGGACTTTGGAAACTGTTCGAAAAAGCCGGCCGTCCGGGTTGGGAATCTGTTATTCCATTTTACCGGGAATATCAGATCACCCGTCTGACAGGTCGTCCGGCTTGGTGGGTAGCTTTGCTGCTGGTACCGATCATCAATCTTTTCGTCGGGATCGGTTTGTACATTGATTTTGTGAAAAGTTTCGGAAAACGTTCTTTTCTGGATCAGGCAGGGACTATTATCCTGCCTTTTGTGGTCTTCCCTTTGTGGGGATTTGATCCGAAAGTGGCTTTTTGGGGGCCATCGGCTACTGAAGAATTCAAGAAAAAATACCCTTACCAAAAGTCCGCAACGCGGGAATGGGCAGACGCCATCGTATTTGCCGTAGTAGCGGCAACGCTGATTCGTACGCTGTTGATTGAAGCTTATATGATTCCAACAGGCTCTATGGAGCGCAGCTTGCTGATCGGCGATTTTCTTTTCGTCAGCAAAGTCAACTACGGAGCGCGACTGCCCATGACACCCCTGGCCTTTCCTTTCGCTCATCATACGATGCCGGTGACGGGAACTAAAGCCTATTCTGAGGCAATCAAAATGGATTACCGACGCTTGCCCGGCCTTCAGAAAATCAAACGTAACGACGTGGTGGTCTTCAATTACCCTATGGAGGCGGATGCTCCCTTCAACCGTCCGGTAGATAAAAGGGAGAATTATATAAAAAGAGCTATTGGCATACCGGGAGATACGGTGTCTATGTTAAACGCAGATGTGTATGTTAACGGGCAGAAGGAAATTACTCCTCCTGAGAGTCAGATCAGCTATGAAGTCATTACAGATGGAACGGATATCAATCCGGACCGCATACTGGATCTGCGACTGGATCTTATCGGGAGAGGAAATCCCAACCAATACCATTTCAGGCTAACACCGGAGATGGCGAAAACCATCGCGTCCTGGTCTAATATTAAATCGGTCACGCCGTTAATTTTGCCGAAAGGTTACAAACAGCCGGGCGGAATGTTCCCGGAGGATGGTTATCTGGACTGGAACCAGGATAATTTCGGCCCGATACTGGTCCCCAAAAAAGGATGGACCGTACAGCTCGATTCGCTTAGTGCGCCGCTTTACGAACGCGCCATCACGGTTTACGAAGGAAATACTTTTGAGAGCAGGGGTGATGGTTATTACATCAATGGAGAAAAGGCAGATCAATACACCTTCAAGATGGATTATTACTGGATGATGGGCGATAGTCGCCACAATTCACTGGATTCCCGTTTCTGGGGTTTCGTGCCGGAAGATCACATTGTGGGAAAAGCCCTGTTTGTGTGGCTGAGCCTGGATGAACAAGGAACCTTCCAGGATCGCATCCGCTGGAACCGGATATTCAAAGGCATTCATTCAGACATTTGGTCCGGAGTAACTAACTCCGGACCAAATCAATCAACCCTGCCAGCCCCCGCCTAAAGCTCTATATAATTCAACACGTGCCAGCAACTGCTGCTGCACCAGGCTGACCAGCTCCAACTCACTATCGATGGCATTCTGCTGAGCAGTGATGACCTCAAGATAAGTAGCGAGTCCGGAGCGGAACAATAGACCAGCCTGGCGGATACCGCGCTGGGCCACGGTGACTCTTTTTTCGGCAATTTCGTATTCTTCCTGCAGTTTTTTAAGCGTAATAAGGGCGTTGGTTACCTCGTTGATCGCGTCCAGTACCGTTTGTTGGAAATCCAGTTCAGCACGTTCCCGTTCCAGTTTAGCGACCTCGTAATTCGTTTTCAGTCGCCGCTGTGCGAAAATAGGCTGCGTTAAGCTTCCGATGATGTTTCCAAACAGCGATCCGGGTATGCTGACCCAGTTTCTGGGTAGCATGGCATTCAACCCGCCGGCAGCATCGATGGTGAGGGTCGGGTAGCGGTAAGCCTGGGCTACGCCAACCTCGGCATTAGCTGAACGGAGGGCGAGCTCGGAAGCGCGTACATCAGGACGGTGACCAACCAGATGCAGCGGCACGCCAGCTGAAACCGAATCCTCGATCAGGAAATCCGTCAGGGAAGCCCGAATCGGGATGCTATCCGGCAATTGCCCTGCAAGGGCGCGCAGGCTGTTCTCCTGAACGACAACCTGCTTCTCCAGCTGGGGCAGAAGCGTTGCAGCCGCCAGCAACTGTGCTTCTGTCTGCTGTATCGCCAGTGCGGTAACCTGACCCGCTTCAAATTGTAACTTCACGATTTTCAGGGTGCTGTCGTTCAGCTGCACATTTCGCCTGGCAACCTCCAGCTGGGCATCCAGCATCAGGAGGTTATAATAACCCTCTGCCACATTAGCCACGAGCTGCGTTTGCAGCAGTTTTCTGGCTTCATAAGTTTCCAGGTATTGTGCAAGCTGGCTTTCGTTCTGCCGACGTATTTTGCCCCATATATCTGCCTCCCAGGTCAACCCGATGCTGGTAATGTTCTGCGGGATATACATATACATGTTAGCAGGAGGGGTCTTCCCGGTCTGTTCATGATAATTAGCAGAAGGGTTAGAATAGAAGTTCCGCGAACGGTACTGCCTGCTGTAAGTCCCGATCTCCGAGCTGATATCTGGCAGAAACTGTGCTCTTGCTTGCTTAACATACTGATCAGCTATTTGAATATTTTTCAATGCCTTGCGCATATCGAAATTGTATAGGATAGCTGTATCGATCAGATGCTGCAGGGTACTATCTACGAAAAAATGTTTCCAGTAGATATTACCGATACCAAGCGAGTCGCTTGCCGTAATTTCACTGCGATAGCGTTCGGGAAGGTCCAGTTCCGGACGTTGGTAGTCCCGTCCAACCCTGCAACCGGCAAGCGTCAGAATTCCGGCAATCAGGAGGGGAATGGGATATTTTATTGACTTCATATTACGCTTCTTCTTCGTCTTTAGATAATTTACCGCGCATCCGTTCGTCCAGGTATTGAAATACCATATAGAGTACGGGTATGATGAATATACCGATGCTTACACCGAAAAGCATCCCGCCGGCCGCCCCGATACTGATCGAGTGATTTCCCTGAGCAGATGGACCAACCGTCCACATTAAGGGGATCAGACCGGCTACGAAAGCCAGGGAAGTCATCAGAATAGGGCGTAGCCGAAGCCTGGCGCCTTCAATGGCAGCATCGTAAATACTCAATCCTTCCTGCCGTTGCTGCACCGCGAATTCTACAATCAGAATCGCGTTCTTAGCAAGGAGACCAATAAGCATGATCAGTCCGACCTGCACGTAAATGTTATTTTGCAGCCCGACCAGGTTAACAGCCGCAAATACCCCCACAAGACCTACGGGAACCGATAGCAGAATGGCAAAGGGAAGGATGTAGCTTTCGTATTGAGCAGCCAGCAGAAAGTATACAAAAATGATACTCAATGCGAAGATTAATACTGTTTGTCCGCCGGACTCTCTCTCTTCAAGACTTAGTCCTGTCCATTCATAGCTGTAATTGGCAGTCAGTACTTCTTCTGCCACTTCTTCGACAGCCGTCATGGCATCGCCGGTGCTATAGCCGGCCGCTGGTGTCGCGTTGATCGCAATCGCATTAAACAGGTTATAACGGGTAACGGTTTCAGGACCAAAGACACGATTTAGTTTTACTAAGGTATTAGCGGGTACCATTTCACCGCTCTTATTGCGGACGAAAATAGACTTAAATGACTCCGGATCATTGGTATACTGGAAATCCGCCTGCATATAAACCCGATATTGACGGCCGAATCGGCTGAAGTCTCCCGCTTGCACCCGACCATAGTAACCACGGATGGTTGTCATCAATTCCCTTGCGGTCACCCCCATCGTCTGTGCTTTGACGTAATCAATTTCCAGCTCGTATTGTGGGAAGTTAGCCTTAAATGGGGTGAACGCCGTTGCGATTTCCGGCCTTTTTAATAAGGTTTCCATGAATCGGTCAGAGACGCCGCTGAAGTCCAGGAAAGACCCTCCAAGGCGATCCTGAAGGACAAATTCCAACCCACTGAAGTCACCGAATCCCTGAATAGTCGGACGGGGAAATACACTGAAGCTTGCCTCGCTGATCTGGGAAAGATCATGACGCAGGGAGTCCATAAAGTCGTCAATGTTGGTCAGATCACCACGATCCGCATGCTCCTTCAGGTTTATGTAGCCTACCGCAAATGCAGGACTTGGAGTTGCATCAATGGTATTGTATCCTGATACGGTCGTCATGCTTTTCAACTGCGGGCGTTTCCGTATAATACTGTCTGCTTGTCTTAAAACCTGCGTGGTCCGCGCAAGGGATGCTCCCGGCGGCATAGCCAGTGAAAAAGTGAGGAAGCTGTCGTCTTCCGTTGGGATAAAAGCCGAAGGTGTACGGTTCATCATAAACAAGCCGAGTGCAGACAACAAAACTAATCCGGCCATCGAGGCGAGTTTACGTTTGAGCAGAAAATTCAGTGAACGTACGTATTTGTTCGTCAAAGAGTCAAAAGCTACGTTAAACGCTTTAAAAAAGCGCTGAAGATACCGGTTAATAAAATTCCCTTTCTTAATCTCCTCTTCTTTTTCGTCGTGATGCTCATGCTTGAGCAAAAGCGCACAAAGCGCAGGACTCAAGGTTAACGCATTTAAAGCCGATATGAGAATTGCCGTAGCCAGCGTATAAGCAAATTGTTTGTAAAACAATCCTGCTGGACCTTCCATGAAGCCCACCGGAAGGAACACCGCAGCCATAACCATAGTAATAGAAAGAATAGCCCCGGTAATCTCACTCATGGCAGAAAGCGTTGCCTTCTTCGGAGGTAAACCCGTTCGCTCCATTTTCTGGTGTACAGCCTCCACAACAACGATAGCATCATCCACCACAATCCCGATGGCCAGAACCAGTGCAAACATAGTAAGCACATTAATGGAGAAGCCGAAGAGTAACAAGAAAAAGAAAGTACCCACCAGCGATACCGGTATAGCAATAGCAGGAATAATGGTTGACCTGAAGTTCTGCAGGAAAATAAACACGATGATGAACACCAGAAAAAAGGCCTCAAATAAGGTATGTTTGACCTGGTCGATTGATTCATCGATCTGGTCCCGTACACTGTAGGTAATTTGATATTTGATTCCTTTTGGAAAAGATGTTTGTAGACGCTCCAGGACTTGCCTTACATTTCCGTCGATTTCGACGGCGTTGGATCCCGCGGTCTGTACCAGGTTCAGGGTCAATCCTGGGAAGCCGTTTACCTTATTGTCACTACCTACGTTGGATGCACCGAGTTCAATGCGCGCAACGTCTTTTAGATAGAGGATAGATCCATCGGGATTGGTCTTCAGCGCCAGGTTGGCGTAATCTTCCGGAAGACGGAAGCGTCCCTTATGTTTAAGAAGTGTTTCAAATACCTCATCAGAACCCTCTCCAAACTTACCGGGGGCAATTTCGAAGTTCTGATCCTGGATAGCTTTGGAGACATCCTGCGGCGTCATATTATAGACGGCCAGCTTTTCCGGATTCAGCCAGGTCCGCATAGAATAATCCCGCGCACCGATCCTGTTTACGGCAGCCACGCCCGGTACACGGAGGATTTCGCGGTTGATGTTGATCTGGGCATAAGCCTGAAGGAAGGTTTCATCGTATACGCCCTCCTCCTGATCGCTGTAGAGGTCTATCGTCATGATAATACCACTCTGGCGGGGCATAACGGATATTCCGGCCTCGTTGACCTCAGCCGGGATTTGACTCGCAGCCCGGGACACCCGGGTCTGAACGTTTACCGCTGCCTGATCGGGATTCGTACCTACTTCAAAAAATACGGTAATGGTGCCTGATCCCGTATTGCTGGCTGTGGAGCGTACGTAGGTCATATGATCCACGCCGTTGATCGCTTCCTCTATCGGAAGGAGAACACTCTGGGCAACGGTTTCGGCATTGGCGCCGGGATAGGACATGGTTACCACAACGCTGGGAGGGGCAATTTCAGGGAAACGGGTGATGGGAAGTTGCGTCATCCCAACCAGCCCCAATATAACCAGCATGATGGATATGACCGTGGCCAGTACCGGTCTGCTGATGATCGTTTTGAGCATAGTCTGTCTATTTTCGGCTTGACACTAAAATCGGGTCAATTTTTATGATTTGTTTGATGCTTGTTTTGGATTTTGCAATTGCGGATTGATCTTCAGACCATCTTCCAGGCGGTCAAAGCCCGATAGGACAATGCGTTCGCCCGGCCTCAAGCCTTCTTTCACGATGTAGTTTGATCCGCTGGTTCCGTCCAGCTCCACCGCTCTCATTTTTACGGTGTTATCGGAATTGACTACATAGACCAGCGTCTTGTCCTGCAGCTCAATAGCCGCTACCTGAGGAATAAGAAGCACATTGGGCCTGCGTTCTTCCATTTTCAGGGTACCTGTGTTTCCCTGGCGAAGCACATCATCCGGGTTCGGAAAACTTGCCCGGAGAGAAATTGCCCCGGTAGTCCGGTTTACCTGCCCTTCTACGGCATCTACGACGCCTCGCTGATCGTATTCGGAACCATCGGCAAGCATCAGGCGTACATAAGGAATCAGGCTGTTGTTATCGGTGATGCGGATCGAGTCCCCGCGGGGTTTTCCTTTGGTAAAATGCAGAAAGTCGGCTTCGCTCATGGCGAAATATACGTAAACCTCACGCGTGTCGGACAGGATAGTCATCGCCTGAGAATCACTTTTAGTGATCAGGTTGCCGATACGTTTGGGAATCCGCCCGATATAACCGCTGGACGGTGCTTTGATGTTGGTAAAGCCCATATTGATCCTGGCGGTAGCAACCGCTGTTGCAGCCTTGGCAACCGAGGCTTTGGCGACTTCATAATTGGCCTGCGCTGTACGCAATTGAACATCCGAAATGACTTCGTTATCCACCAGTGGCTTCAGGCTGCGAACTTCCAATTCGGCATTTTTAAGTTTTGCCTTTTCTACGGTCTCTTCTGCCTGAGCATTTTTCAGCGCTTCCAGGTAAGGTTGTTCGTTGATCTTAAAAAGCTCCTGGCCTTCTTTTACGTAAGCGCCTTCATCAACATAGATGCGTTCTAAGATCCCCTCAACCTGTGGTCTAATTTCTACATTTACCTTACCTTCAATATTTCCAAGGTAATCACGAACCGTCAGTGCTGAACCGGTATCGACCTGAAAGACGGGCAGCGAAAGTACTTTGTTTTCCTCGTCTGCCGCCTTATTCTTTCCACCGCCACATGCATACAGTCCTGTCATCAGAGAGAGGATCAGGCAGCAATTCAGCAATAAGTTAAGTTTTTCCTTTTTTAAGACGATCATTGATTTTATTATTGTTTTAGTGACTACCAAGCTTGCGTAGCCGTTCGCAATGGTTCAGAATTAATGCCAAAAACATTAGAACAGCATTAAAGTTTGGCCATCTTAAATTTATTTGCCAAAGCATTAAGGTCCTTGATCACGGCCTCTACAAGGGGAATGCCCTGGATCATTCGTTCTTTTTCGCATGCCTCTTCCGGATCCCCCGGTACCAGGACAGGTGTCTCAGGATCAATCCGTTCGGCAGATTTGAAACGTTGAACCCAGTTTTCCATGTGTTCAATGAATTCTTCTTCCGGCCTGAAGGCGTCGACTTTCATAGCCCCCAGGAAATGTCCTAATCCCATTCCAACGGGGTTGTTGTCGGGTTCCAGGTAAGCCACAAACGGTGGTGCCCACGGGCCGTAATTGGCGCCGGAGAGAAGGGCACTTAAGAGATCCACCGTGGCGGACAGGGCATAACCCTTATGGCTGCCCCTTATCCGTTCGCTACCTAAAGGCAGCAGCGATCCACCTTTCTTCAATTCTTCCGGTTCGATCGACCCGATGCCATTTCGATCCTGTAGCCAGCCTGATGGAAGCGCGAGGTTCTGCCGCTGCGCGATTTCGATTTTCCCGTTCGCTGCAGCTGAAGTTGCCAGATCCACCACTACAGGTGCGTAACGACCAGCGGGGAAAGCATAGCAGATGGGGTTGGTACCTAGTAGCCTTTCTTTACTGAAAGTAGGGCTGACCAAAGGGCTCGCATTGGTCAGGGCGTGCCCGATCATGTTTTTCTTTACGGCTTTCAGCGCATGGTAAGCGGCAATACCGAAATGGTTGGAGTTCCGAACAGCCACCCATCCCGTGCCGGCTTGTTCGGCTTTTTCCATGGCGATATCCATCGCATAAGGAGCGGCAATCAAACCGAGTCCCTGATCAGCATCGACCGTAGCGGTTGAAGGGGTGTTCCGGATGATTTTGATATCAGGCCTAGTGTTCAAACGGCCCTTCTCCCATAGACGGACGTAACCGCTGAGCCGGGCTACACCGTGTGAATCAATTCCGCGCAGATCTGCCGTTATTAATACGTCGCTTGCCCGTTGCGCATCGCTTTCTGAGCAGCCTATAGCGCTGAATACTTGCTCAGCAAATGACCTGAGGACCTGAACCTCCAGGCGTGGAACTATGTTGTTCAAAGAATATGCTGTTGTTTGTTACAAAAACTGTAAAATTAAGGATTTATTACGCTTAGCTAATGCAATTTGTAGTTTTAGAAAAAAAATAGCTTAAGCATGCAACCATATATCGCATATTTTCATCTTACTTAAAAAGCACAGCCCTGATCGGGACAGGCATATATGATATTGGAGCATAAGTACACAACAGAAGAACTGATTAAAGGCTGCCGACGCGGAGATCGCAGATCGCAGGAATTGCTTTATCGTTCAATGGCTTCTAAAATGTTGGGGCTGTCACAGCGCTATGCTGCAGATGAAGACGAGGCGGTGGAGATTCTGCAGACCGGTTTCATAAAAGTTTTTTCACAAATCGAACAATTCAGGTCGGAAGGCGCTTTTGAAGGCTGGGTAAGACGTATTATGGTCACCACCGCAATTGAGTTTTACAGAAAGAGACGCAGGCGCGTTCAGGAGGTAGATCTCGATGAGCGTTTTGAGTTGGGGCAGGAGGGGTTTGTTATGGATCACCTGGAAGTAGAGGATCTTATGGCTCTAATCAAGGTATTACCGGAAGGTTATCGGCTGGTCTTTAATATGTATGCAATAGAAGGCTATAGTCATCGTGAAATTGCTCAGGCACTTCAGATCAGTGAGGGAGCCTCGAAATCGCAGCTATCCCGCGCAAGGCAATGGTTAAGAGAACGATTAAAAAAAATGGAGGGAGATAATTATGGGACACATGCAGGATGAACATTTTGATCGCTGGATGAAGGACAAGCTTTCAACTTACGAGCCGGAAGTGCCGCCTTTGGTGTGGGCCGGAATCGACGAGCAGCTTCGGAAAAAGGAAGATGAAAAAGTTAAAGTCGTTCGTTATAGCTTCCGTAAATGGATGGCTATGGCGGCTGCGGCAATTGTTATATTGTGTTCGGTTGCCTTTTTGAGATGGGGGGAATCGTCGGAGGTGATATACCTGAAGGCAGAAAGTGCTCCAGAAGCAGCTCCGCGCCGTTTTGAATCCTCCTCTCCTTCACCAGAAGTCCTTACTGCGCTTCAGGGTGGTAGGCCGGATCCGGAAGCTGCCGTAAAAATGGTTAGCAAGGGAAGCGCTGAAGAACGTCACCTTGCCAGCGGAAGGCAAGATCAATCTCCGGCTTATCGGAGCCCCGCGTTGTTAGATGCTTCGGTGCACAGAGAGACACTCTTTGTGAAAAAGAGTTCCCCGCCCTTAAACTTGCCGCATTTAAAGGCGATTCCTTTGCCACAGGTCAGACTGGAGCCGGACGAGGAACCAGTTTTGATGGCCGATGTATCGACCAGAAAAAATGGTTTTCAAATCAGCGGATTGTTGAACAGTGTTGTAGCCGCCGTAGATAAAGGAGAGCAAAAATTCATCGAGTTTAAAAATGATGACGAGGGCTCGTTGAGCTTCGCAGTTAATGTTAAAAGTGTAAAGAGCAGAATAAATTAATAAGTGTATAAATCAAATCAAATGAAATCAAAACGAATCAGTTCATTCTTGATAGCAGTGGCTTCCATGCTTTTGGTCGGCAGCACTGCCCAATCCGCACAGGCTAGGTCGCTCGTGGCGGTTGATCAACCAGTTCAACAGGATACGTTAAAGAAAATAGGAGACGCTGATACTGTTTTTGTCGATACGGAAGACGGAAGACGGAAGCGGGTTATCATTACAATGGGTGATAATGGTCGCCTGGATACGGTCTCCTTTCGCCGCAAACGAAGCGTAACGATCCTGGAGGACGATAACGTTTCGATCGTCAAATCGAAAAAAAGCTCAAAAGTAATCTGGGGAATTACATTTTCCCGCATAGATCTTGGTCTGGCAACCCTGATCGATAACGGAAGTTTCGATATGAGTCCTGAAAACCGTTTTCTAAGAACACGTACGTGGCGGACTACGAATCTGGGATTCGACCTGGCACAATTCGGTTACCGCTTTGACGAGAGTTTCCGCTTGTTTTTGTCTACCGGGCTGGACTGGACCTATTACCGCCTTCGGGAACCCGTGATCTTTGAACCCGGCGCTCCCGAGCTCAACCCCATGATGCAGGATGTACATTTATCCAGAAACCGGCTTACGTCGCTTTACCTTCGGATTCCGATAACCCTGGAGCACCGTTTTGGCGAAGACCGCGATTTTAAAGTCGCTTATGGACCGATCGGTGGTTTCCTGCTGCACGGCTCGCAACGTTACGGAGGTCCGCAGGGAAGAGTAAAGGTGAGAGAGGACTTCAACTTCGCAAAGTTCCGCTACGGCGGGTTCGTGCGGGTAGGGTATAAAAGCTTCGGGTTGTTTGCTAAATATTACCTGAATGATGTATTCGAGAATAGCCCGGCTCAGGATGGGGTTCGAAACCTGTCCTTCGGTTTCATGTTAGGATTCTGATCGTGCAAGCCGATCATCAGAAGATGAGATCTCAAGAGGGTGGTAATTTTATTATCACCTTATGATTGATAAATTGCCCGCCCTTTGATAATTTCGGCCCCATGGCAGATAAACCCTTCATTCAGGCGGTATCTATTTTTAAAAAGTTTGAAGAGCAGAAAAGCGAGCGGGGTTTGCGGCAGATCGACTTTCAGCTTAGGGCAGGACACATTCTCGCCATTGTGGGCGAGAGTGGAAGCGGAAAAAGTACCCTGCTTAGACTGATTTATGGTTTGATTGGTCCGGACTCCGGGTCAGTTCTCGTGTCGGATATCCCCGTGCCAAGACCGGAAGATAAGCTCATTCCGGGGCATGAGGATATGCGCATGGTCTCGCAGCATTTTGATGACCTGAATACCTATGCAAAAGTATGGGATAACATTGCTTCCCGCCTCTCCAATACGAACCTGGAGTTTAAGCGCCGGGAAACGGAAAAGGTGCTGGAGCAATTATCCATAGTACATCTTGCAGATCAGCGGGTTGCCGACTTGAGCGGCGGGGAACGGCAGCGCGTAGCCATCGCCCGTGCACTGGTTACGCAACCAAAAATTCTTTTGATGGATGAACCTTTCAATCAGGTGGACGCCTCCTTCCGCGACGCGCTGCAGCGCGACATCCGACAGATTGTGCAGCGATCTGGTCTCACAGTCTTGCTTGTTTCACATGATCCGGCGGAAGTGCTGTCCATTGCTGATGAGTTGCTGATGCTGAAAGATGGGGTTATAATGGCCAGTGGTCCGGTAAGTGATATTTATCAAAACCCGCCAAATGCTTATACCGCGGTTCTGCTGGCAAAGGCCAATGTGCTGGATCCCGATGAATTGAAAGGCTCGGGTATCGCGTCAAAGATTCCTGTTGAGGCCGGGAAACAGTTGCTGCTGTACCCGGAATGGCTTCAGGTAGCTGAAAAAGTCTCAGGCGCTTATAAAGTTACAGCGGTGCTTTTTAAAGGTCCCTACGAAGAACTACTAGTGTCGGGGGACGGCATTTCTCTGCGCATCTTTAATGCGCTGATCGGTGCATTTCCCGTGGGCACTACTGTAGATGTTCAGTGCGCGCGACATCTTTGGGTGCCGGGAAACGCCTAGTTCATTAGTCAGCCTATTGCACCACTTTGTTCGCACAGGCTGAGCTTGCAAAAGCCTCCGGTTTAGCTTTGAACACAAATCCCATACTCAGGATGTACCCCATGGCTTCATGCAGTGCCTGGTTAGATTTAAACATCGGGTTCGTGTTGATGTCTGCGTGTACTTCCAGATCAACATGATAACGATCCAACAGATCGCAAAGGCTGTACGCCGTTTCAATAGATCGCTGAACTTCCGCAAGCATTCGTTCCTTGATGCTCATTTTGATCGAAGAACGCTCCTGATGGATAAACATGAATCCGCCTTTTTTCTCCCGCACAAAAGCAATAACGGTAGCGAAGTCAGTTATCGCTCCTTTAACCTGGGAGTCTGTTCCGATGCAGACTTTAAGCTTATTTCCCAAATTGTATTCCCGGGAAATGGCTTGAGTGACTTCTTCCATTAATGGCCGGCGAATGGTTTCGCCGCTGAATTTTTTCCAGCTCATAATATTAAACTATTTAGGTCTTCCTGCTGCCTCCTGGCTGTCAACGCTTAAAGGTACTACTATTTAGTGCCTAACTATCTTAATATTAGGTGATTTAATTGTTAACAAAAAGAGCTTTATCCACAGGAGTCTTTTTTTCTATATTTGCGCGGTAGGAAGCGTAAATGGAGATGAAACAGGAACTTTTATCGGAATTGTCCGATTTACTGAAGCTTGGAAAAGAGCATTTGAATTTTTTGGAACGGCTGGATAACGGCCGGTTGGAGCAATTGCTTGAGCGGGCAAATATCGTCGCTCATAAGCTTAAGTTCATACCCCAGGAAGATAGGCCCAACGTGCTGATTCTTGGAGACCTGAATGCTGATAGGCTGCTCGATGACGCTTATACAAAAGCTCTGTTGGCCTTATCGGGTGGGCGCTTTGCTGAACCGGAAAAGGCAGATAAGATCATCGTTCGTTCACCGGAAGGTCAACCCGCTGATCGTTTATTCGCTGGCTTTCCTGCTTTTTCGGAACTATACTTCAGCAATACCGGCGCTTATCATAGTGGAGAACTATACTTGGTAGACGGTCGGTCTTACCTTAACGGGGATGGCGAACAATTGGCTGACGATGTGGAGCTACTGGCAGAAATTATCTATCCGAAATATTTTATTTACGGTGGCGAAGGAACGCGCTGGAATCGTTTTGAGATGGAATAAAATAAGGCCGACTGATTATTTGATCAATCAGCCTTTCTCAGTTTTTTAACCCACCAATTTTTTATATTTAATCCGTTTCGGTCCTGCATCCCCAAGGCGCTTTTTCCGGTTTTCTTCGTACTCACTGTAATTCCCTTCAAAGAAATAGACAGATGATTCTCCTTCAAAAGCCAGAATGTGCGTGCAGATTCTGTCCAGAAACCAACGGTCGTGGGAAATCACCACAGCGCAGCCACCGAAATTCTCCAGGCCCTCTTCCAGAGCGCGTAAGGTGTTGACGTCGATATCATTTGTCGGCTCATCCAGCAGGAGTACATTCGAGCCCTTTTTTAGGGTAATGGCGAGGTGAACACGGTTGCGTTCCCCACCAGAGAGGACGTTTACTTTTTTCTGCTGGTCGGCTCCATTAAAATTAAAGCGCGAAACATAAGCCCGGGAATTCATCGTACGGTTACCCAATTGAATATTATCCAGGCCGTCCGTTACGTTTTCCCAAACAGTCTTTTCAGGATCCAGATCGTCATGCAGCTGATCCACATAGCCCAATGCAACCGTTTCCCCTACCCGGAAGGTTCCGGTATCCGGCCCCTCCTGTCCGGTAATGAGCCGGAAAAGCGTTGTTTTACCGGCACCGTTAGGCCCGATGATGCCGACGATTCCGGCAGGGGGTAAAGCGAAAGTCAGGTTTTCAAAGAGTACTTTGTCTCCATAAGCTTTTGAAATCGCGTTGGCTTCAATCACCATATTCCCCAGGCGCGGGCCGGGGGGAATGAACAACTCAAGTTTTTCTTCCCGGTCCCTCGTTTCTTCAGAAGCCAGTTTCTCATAGTTTGCCAGGCGCGCTTTGGATTTTGCGTGGCGCGCCTTTGGGGCCATGCGCGCCCATTCCAACTCCCGCTCGAGCGTTTTCTGTCGCTTAGATTCCGTTTTCTCTTCCTGTGCCAGCCGTTTAGCTTTCTGGTCCAGCCAGGTAGAGTAATTGCCTTTCCAGGGAATTCCTTCACCGCGGTCAAGTTCCAAAATCCATCCGGCAACATTATCCAGGAAATAACGATCATGCGTTACCGCGATTACGGTGCCCTGGTATTGCTGCAGATGCAGCTCGAGCCAGTCGATCGATTCCGCATCAAGGTGATTCGTAGGTTCGTCCAGGAGCAGAACATCAGGTTCCTGCATCAAAAGCCGACACAATGCCACCCGTCTGCGTTCCCCTCCTGACAAATTGACAATCTTGCTTTCCGGGTCAGGACAACGCAAAGCATCCATTGCCCTTTCAATTTTATTGTCCAGCTCCCAGGCATTGCTGGCGTCGATCTGATCCTGAAGTTCCCCCTGTCTGGCCATCAGTTTCTCCATTTCATCCGCGTTCTCGTAAACCTCTGGCAAACCGAAACGTTCGTTTATATCTTCATATTCCTTTAATAAGGCGATAGTTGCCGCGGCACCTTCCTCTACAACTTCCCGTACCGTTTTCTCCGGATCAAGCTTGGGTTCCTGAGCCAGATAGCCTACCGAATAGCCCGGTGAGAAAACGACTTCACCCTGATAAGCGTTATCCAAACCGGCAATGATCTTCAGCAATGAAGATTTTCCGGACCCGTTCAGTCCGATCACGCCGATTTTTGCGCCATAAAAAAAGGATAAATAAATGTTTTTAAGTACTTGCTTCTGCGGAGGGTAAATCTTGTTTACACCTGCCATTGAAAAGATTATTTTTTCGTCTGCCATAGCGTATGTCTCCGGGCAAATATCAGCATAATTAGTCAGAAATAAGTAAATTAGCCAATAGGTGTCCTGACAAAAAGTGTGTTAGCACGGAATGGCTTAATTGTTGATCAATAGGTATCGTATGTGGTCACCCTGATCACAGAAAGCTGTTGAGTTCCCGGCAAAAAAACGGAATCCGTAAAAAGTTAAAAAAGCGCTGAATGTTTGATTGGTAAAAATTAACAATTACATTTAGAGCATAAAAGAAAGGTAATACATTCATGGAAGCAAAATTTTCGCCACGCGTAAAGGACGTAATTTCCTACAGCAGGGAGGAAGCGCTACGTCTGGGGCACGATTACATCGGCACCGAGCATCTCTTGTTGGGCTTGATCCGCGAAGGCGATGGCTTGGCAATAAAAATCCTGAGGAATGTTGGTGTGGATACCGGCCGCCTTCGTCGCTCCATTGAGGAAGCGGTTAAAGGTACGGCTTCTACCAGCACCAATCTTGGAAACATCCCGCTCACGAAACAAGCGGAAAAGGTTCTAAAAATCACTTATCTTGAAGCAAAGATTTTCAAAAGCGAAATTATCGGTACAGAGCATTTACTGCTTTCCATTCTTCGCGATGAAGATAACATAGCTTCTCAGATTCTGCAGCAGTTTCACGTCAATTATGATGTGTTTAAGTCTGAAGTAGAGCAAAACAGAACGGAAATAACAGACCAGGCTGCCGGTTCGGCCGCCGGGGATGATGATTTCCGTGACGACGATAATTTCAGCCAGCCTAAGAAAGTTTCGGATATTAAATCCAAGACCCCTGTCCTGGATAATTTCGGAAGAGATCTTACAAAAGCGGCTGAAGAGGGGCGTCTGGACCCGATCGTAGGCAGGGAAAAAGAAATAGAGCGCGTGTCGCAGATTTTATCCCGTCGTAAGAAGAACAACCCCATTCTTATCGGTGAACCGGGAGTCGGTAAGTCGGCAATAGCCGAAGGTTTAGCGCTGAGAATTGTTCAGCGAAAGGTATCGAGAGTGTTGTTTAATAAACGTGTCGTTACCCTTGATCTGGCTTCCCTTGTTGCCGGCACCAAGTACCGTGGTCAGTTTGAAGAGCGGATGAAGGCGGTCATGAACGAATTAGAGAAATCACCGGATGTAATTTTGTTCATTGATGAGATTCATACCATCGTAGGTGCGGGTGGAGCTTCAGGATCCCTGGATGCTTCCAATATGTTTAAGCCCGCTTTGGCTCGTGGAGAAATACAATGTATCGGAGCCACTACGTTGGACGAGTATCGTCAGTACATCGAGAAGGACGGAGCGTTGGACCGCCGTTTTCAAAAGGTGATGATTGAGCCTGCCACCCACGACGAGACCATCGAAATCCTCAATCGGATTAAAGATAAGTATGAAGAACATCATGCTGTAACCTATACAACGGAAGCTGTTGAGGCCTGTGTTAACCTTACTACGCGGTACATAACCGATCGCTTCCTTCCGGATAAGGCTATCGATGCTATGGACGAAGCGGGATCGCGTGTTCACCTTACTAATATTCACGTGCCGCAGAGTATCATTGACATTGAAGAAAAGATCGAGGAGATAAAAGTTGAGAAGAATAAGGTGGTTCGGAGCCAGAAATACGAAGAGGCCGCCAAATTAAGGGATACCGAGAAGAAACTCCTGGAAGAATTGGATCGGGAGAAACAGGCCTGGGAAGCGGAGACAAAAACCCGGCGATATACGGTATCGGAAGATGATGTGGCTCAGGTCGTATCGATGATGACCGGCATCCCGGTTCAGCGTGTCGGGCAAACTGACAGCCAGAAGCTGCTGGGTATGGGCGACGCGATGAAAAACCGGATCATCGGTCAGGACGATGCCGTGAAAAAGCTCGTAAAAGCGATTCAACGTACCCGGGCCGGATTGAAAGATCCGAAAAAGCCGATCGGCTCCTTTATTTTTCTCGGACCTACCGGGGTAGGAAAGACCGAACTGGCTAAAGAACTTGCTCGTTTCATGTTTGATAGCGAAGATGCACTCATACAAATCGATATGAGTGAATATATGGAGAAGTTTGCGGTATCCCGTCTTGTCGGAGCGCCTCCGGGATATGTTGGGTACGAAGAGGGCGGGCAGCTGACTGAAAAGGTTCGTCGTAAACCCTACTCCGTTATCCTGCTTGACGAAATCGAAAAAGCCCACCCAGATGTCTTTAACCTTTTATTGCAGGTTTTGGATGAAGGTCAGCTAACCGATAGTCTTGGAAGAAAAGTAGATTTCCGCAATACGATTGTTATCATGACTTCAAACATTGGCGCACGTCAACTGAAAGACTTCGGACAGGGCGTAGGCTTCACAACCAGTGCTAAAGAAAGTCAGGCGGATTCACATTCCAGAGGGGTTATTGAAAATGCGTTAAAGCGGGCTTTTGCACCGGAATTCCTGAACAGGGTGGACGATGTGATCGTATTTAACACCCTTGGAAAAGAACAGATCTTCCAGATCATCGACATCGAGCTGCGGTCGCTTTTCAATCGCATAGAGGGATTGGGTTTCCGCATCGAACTGACACCGGAAGCGAAAGAGTTCATTGCAGAGAAGGGCTTTGATAGTAATTTCGGAGCCAGACCGCTCAAGCGCGCAATTCAGAAGTACCTGGAGGATCCGATTGCTGAAGAGATACTCAAAGGTGAGCTGTCGGATCAGGCGGTTCTTAAAGTCGGATACGATAAGGAGAAAAATGAAATAGCGGTACAGGGTGATAAACCTGATACGGCTAAGAAAGGCTCCAAGCCAACCGATATCGCTCAGGAAGAAGAGCAGAGCGGTAAAGACAAAAAAGACTAAGGTACTTTTCTGTAATGATAAAAAGCCAGCCTTCGTGCATTCGAAGGCTGGCTTTTTTATGGAAGGTTTTGTGCTGACGTTGCCGTCTACAAGTTTGGGTTATTGTTGTATTCGTCCTGCGGAATTTCGAATAAGTAAAACGGACTGTTCGGACGGAAAGCGGTGCCATCCGGGAAAGCCAGTACGGTATGCCCCTGGGCATTTACTTCCCTCGTACTCCCGTCCGGCGTAGTGACCGCTACCCGTACCGGGTTCCCTGATGCGTCAACATAAGCCTTTCGCTCCACGCTTTGCTGAAGGCGGAGAATATCCCAAAGAGAAAAACCTTCTCCCCACAGTTCCTTCCGGCGTTCGAGTAATATTGCTTCGAGCAGTGCTTCGCCACTCCAGCTTCTTTCCGGCGCCTGTCGGGCGGCTCTTAAATCCTGAAGTCTTTCCAGGGCTGGCGCATCCTGCCCGAGTCGCGCATATGCTTCTGCTGCGATGAGCAACATTTCGGAGGATCTCATATACACAATATCTCCCGTCAGGTTGCTCCTGAACCGGAATTTGTCGTAACGGAGCAAACCCTCCCTGCCCGGTAATCCGTCCCAGCTAAAAAGCGACTTTCGGTAGTCGCCTTCTTCAAAAAGTTCCATAAAATACGGATCCGGCCGGAAGCTGTAATAGTAGGAAGCAGAGCTGGACACATCCAGGTAATGGAACGTATAACTTGCTACATTCTGATCTGTCGCTTGTCCATGACCCCATATCCACTCAGAGTTTTGAAGATCGTTAAAGCCTGCACGGTAGGCGTTCTCATCCATAAGCGCATATCCAGCTCTCGCCGCTTCAGCGTGTTCGGCAGCCTTTACCCATTCCCGACGATTCAGGTAGCTGCGGGCCATCAGCCCATGCACCACCTGAGCATCAATTTTGTACTTTTGAGCGGATGGCCGGCTGTAATTGGTTAAGCCCGCCAGCGCTTCCGTCAGATCGGTCTCAATCTGTATATAAATGGCCTGTACAGAGCTTCGCCCCTGAGGAAGGGTCGAGGCAGTTGTCGGTTCTGTGTAAAGCGGTACCGCCGGCGCCTCAGGATCTACTGCAATATTAAACTGATAATAGCTGACCAGGTTCAGGTAACAGAAAGCCCGGAGTGCCTGAGCTTGTGCCTTCAACTGTCGCTTCTTTTCCGGGTCACCTTCGGCCTGGTCTAC
>JBMDWN010000135.1:0-3668 GCA_048595275.1 Olivibacter sp.
GGTATCGCGCCACATTTGGGATGTGGAGGTCGTAGGTTCGAATCCTGCCACCCCGACTTAAGCCAAACGGCGCCATTTGAAGACAAATGGCGTCGTTTTTTTATTACATGCCTATATATATCAGTATAAAGCATTTTATAATTGCGAATGGCCATTCGTGAGCATTTTTATAGAGATGTAAATCTCTGCTAAAGCGGATAGATAAAATCATTAGAGCGTCCGGCATATCAATTCATGCTCTTCTGCGCTCCACACTTCCGTAATTTTTATAATCAACCTGTTGCTGGTTAATGAAGCTAACCGTATTCCCGGTTTTTTTTACAATAGTCCAACGTCCTATCTATTTTCGTTATTTCGACTAATGATATTCCCTATTAGACTAATTATCGGCCCTTACTAATGGTCAACTTTGCATAGAACAGTTAATATAACATTATGCAAAAGACAATTTTCATTACCGGGGCGTCATCCGGACTAGGTAAAGCAAGTGCTAAATTATTTCAGGAAAAAGGCTGGAAAGTGATCGCCACCATGCGACGACCTGAAGAGGAAAAAGAGTTAAACGGGCTTTCCAGCGTAACCTTAATAGGATTGGACGTTACCGATACCGTAAAAAGCCAGAAAACAATAGCTGAAATTTTAAAATCGAATTCAATTGATGTGGTCCTGAACAATGCCGGTTACGGCCTTATTGGTCCTTTGGAATCCTTCACAGCGGAACAGATACAGATGCAGATCCAGACTAATTTAATGGGTGTTATTCAAATTACGCAAGCATTTGTTCCTTATTTCAGGGAAAGAAAAAGCGGGACGTTCATAAATGTCACCAGTAATTTCGGCTTATTGGGATACCCGACGTGTTCTATTTATAACGCCAGTAAGTTTGCGATAGATGGATTTTCAGAAGGCCTGGCCTATGAATTGGCTCAGTTTGGCATCCATGTGAAAATAGTAGCGCCCGGAGGTATGCAGACCGACTTCGCAGGGAGGTCACTGCAAGGAGGGATACATGAGGCATACAGAAAGCTGGCAGCAAAGGTTAGCGAAGGTTATAGTGAGGAGCAGATCGCCAATTACACCAAAGCAGAAGATGTGGCGCAAATCATATATGATGCGGCGACCGACGGGAAGCCCCAGCTCAGGTATATTGCAGGTAATGATGCTATTGCCCTGTACAAAGAGCGTCTGGAATTGACACCCGAAGGACAGTTTGAAAAGATCCGCGCCCAGTTTATATTTTAATAATGGTAATCCTGTTTGGTGGATTATAACCAGGCAGGAATTACTTATTATGAATTACTTAAATTTGTATTATGAAAAAGCAACCGGTCATATTTAATTCCTTATCCCAACTGCATAAAGCAATGGGACCGCCGGCTCCATCCCATCCCCTGATCAGCATCATGAATTACGGGGAGGCCCGGTTCGATCCCAAAGATTTTGAACAGGGTATTATCCTGAATTTTTATAAGATCTCTTTCAAGACAAGTTTTTCCGGCAGGCTTAAATATGGCCAGGGCTACTACGATTTTGAAGAAGGCGGAATGTCATTCATCGCTCCCGGCCAGCTTATCAGGATGCAGGACGAAGAAGCCAATTATGACGGCATGACACTGCACATACATCCTGATTTTCTCAGGACCTATCCGTTGAGTTCGGGTATCAGGCATTACGGCTATTTTAGCTATTCAGCAGCAGAGGCGCTATATCTTTCCGAAAAAGAAAAAGCAACCATTCTCAGTATATACCGGTTCATCCAGGAGGAACTCAGCGAACGCACCGATAAATTCAGCCAGGATGTGATCATTTCACAGATCGAGGTACTGCTCAATTATGCCAACCGCTTTTATGACCGCCAGTTCCTGACCAGAAAGGCTGTCAATAATGATCTTCTTACCAGGTTGGAACAGCTGCTGGAAGAATACTTTAATGATGACAAATCATTGTTTACTGGACTACCTAGCGTAAATGCTTTGGCGGAGAGCCTCCAAGTGACACCACGCTACCTTAGCGATCTTTTGCGAAATCTCGTTGGATTGAGCGCGCAACAGTTCATCCACGAAAAGGTCATAGAAAAGTCAAAAGAGTACCTTGCAAAAGATGAGCTGACCATAGCCGAAATTGCGTATCACCTGGGATTTGAACATCCCCAGTCTTTCAACAAACTGTTTAAAAGCAAAACTTCCTTTTCACCATCCGACTATAAGAAATCGTTATTGAACTAACGTATCGCCCCTGTTTTCCTGTATTTGGTTACATTAATCGGTGATTGGGCAACACTACCCTGTAATGGCTCCTTTAATTTTGTTCATTATTCATCAAATAAATTTCATGATATGGACATAACACTTACGGGTTCCCTGGGAAATATAAGCAGGCCATTAGCCGAGCAGCTAATCCGGGAAGGGCACAGCGTGACGATCATCAGCAGCGATCCGCGTAAAGCGGAAACCATCGTGCAAATTGGAGCCGAACCGGAAATCGGTAACCTTTCTGACACCGGTTTTCTTACGCAGACCTTCAAAGGGGCTGACACTGTTTTTGCCATGGTACCGACAGATATGACGAGCATGGATATGAACTCGGATATTTTGAAAATTGGACAGGCCTATAATGCCGCCATAGGTGCAGCAAAGGTGAAACGCGTTGTGCTGCTCAGCAGCATCGGTGCCGACCAGCCATCGGGTACGGGCCCCGTTAAGGCACTGCACCCGGTCGAGCCCCTGTTCCTGGGAATGAAAGATGTTACTGTTACCATCCTAAGGGCGGGTTTTTTTTACTACAATTATTTTCGTGATATACCTACCATCCGCCAGATGGGTATCATAGGGGGCAATTATACAGGCGATACCATCCTGCCGCTCGTACATCCGAAGGATATTGCCGATTCAGCCGCTGAATCCCTTACCGGCACAGACAACGGACACCAGGTAAAATATATTGTAAGCGACATTTACCAGGCTGGAGAAGCCGCTTCGCTGCTGGGGGCATCGATTGGTAAAGATGATCTTCAATGGACTGCTTTTACCGATCAACAGGTTCATGACGCAATTACCAGTGCCGGGTTATCTGATTCCGTAGCAGATGGTTATGCAGAAATGGGTTCTGCCATAGGCTCGGGGCTCATGAGCGCAGATTTCTTTGCTTCAGGGGCACCGGTGAACGGTGAGCGAAAATTCACCGCATTTGTGACGGAATTTTCGACAATATATAACGCTTAATAAAAAGGAATAATGCTGCTATAGCCTGATAGTACGGCTTGCTTATAAAAGCATTGATGGCGCATACGCTAAAATTCAGTATAAATAAATCAAAGTCATATGAAAACAAGACAATTAGGAACGCAGGGATTGGAGATCCCGCTGATAGGCCTGGGCTGCAAGGGAATGAGCACGTCCGTTGGCTTTAATATTTATGGTAAGGCAGACGAAAAAGAATCGATAGCGACCATACACCGCTCGCGTGAATTGGGAGGTAATTTCCTGGATACCGCGGACCTGTACGGCCCACTGATCAATGAGCGCCTGGTAGGGAATGCAATTAAAGGCAACAGGGATAAATATATCATTGCAACAAAGTTCGGATTCGAGATCGACAACAATGAACAAGTTACCTGGCGCATTAATGGTAAACCGGATCATGTAAAAAAAGCAGTGGAACGGTCGTTG
>JBMDWN010000136.1:0-42109 GCA_048595275.1 Olivibacter sp.
CTACTTCCTCCAGACCGCATATGCGTCCGAAGCCCCTCCGTCCGAATTTAGAAGAGTCCGCCAGAACGATGGTTTTTTGTGAGGCCGCTATCATCTTCTTATTCAACCGTGCCTCGGCTGCGCTGGTTGTGGTCAAACCGAAGGCAGGGTCGATTCCGTCTAACCCGAGAAACAATTTAGTGCAAAAAAGATCATTAAGCAGGCTTTCAGCATAAACTCCGGCTACGGAAGCCGAACTATTGCGCATCTGCCCACCAAGCTGCACCAGTTCAATCTGTGGATGCCTCAATAGTTCCAGCGAAATGTGCAATGCTGAGGTGACAACAGTCAACCCACCCTTCGGCTGAATCTGCCTTGCCATAGCCAGAACCGTTGTGCCGGAGGCAATGATAATAGAATCGTCCGCCTCAATCAGCCCTGCAGCAACACGCGCAATCGCCGCCTTTTGCTCCGCCTGAAGACTTTCCTTTTCAGAAACCGGCCTGTCGGACGTATAGGGATTCTTCAGCGTTGCTCCCCCATGCGTACGAAACAGCAACTGACGATCTTCCAGGAGTTTCAGATCCTTTCTGATGGTCACGGAAGAAACATCCAGTTCCCTGGACAACCCCTGGACATTGAGCGTGCCGTGTTCCTTCAGATAATTAACGATAAAGCTATGACGTTCTACACTATTCATCACCCAAAAATAACCTTTTAAAATTATTTGGATGCTTACTCCGGCTTTTATTTGATCTTTCGTTTTTTTTCGATTTATTTCTTATTGCTTCGGAATTATTTTACTTTTGTCCTGATCTACATCAATTAGTTAGTCTGCTTATATGTCAGAAAACCTCAAAGTTCACGCATCCTTCAGCCGATCCGGGCAACTTAAGGAAGTTGAACGAATAAATGAATGGGATATCGTTGTCATCGGAGGCGGAGCTACCGGACTCGGTATTGCGGTGGATGCTGCTTCGCGAGGTTTCAAGACACTACTTCTTGAACAATCCGATTTCGCAAAAGGCACTTCAAGCAGGAGCACAAAACTGGTCCACGGAGGGGTTCGTTACCTGGCCAATGGCGATGTACGCTTGGTTTACGATGCCTTGAAAGAAAGGGCCATGATTTTCAAGAACGCCCCCCACGTCTCAAAGAAGCAAAGCTTTTCAATACCATGTTACAGTTGGTTCTCGGTTTTGAAATACTTAATCGGTTTAAAGCTTTATGACTGGATGGCCGGCAAGCATCGTATTGGTCGCTCTTCCTTTGTGAAAGCGGGTAAACTTACTTCTCTTTTGGGTGGTATAAACACTAATGGATTGAGGGGAGCTGTGGAATACTTTGATGGTCAGTTTGACGATGCCCGCCTGGCCATAAATTTGGCTCAGACGGCTCATCTGTACGGTGCAAGCCTGATTAATTACGCACGTGTTACTGCTTTATCCAAAGATTCCCCGGGACGCATAAATGGCTTAAGCTTTACTGACCAGGAGACATCCCGGTCCTATTCAATTAAAGCCAAAGCGGTTATTAACGCGACCGGCGTGTTTGTCGACAATATTCTTTCGATGGACCAGCCGGATCATCAATCGCTCGTCCGGCCAAGTCAGGGCATACACTTGGTTCTGGACCGCTCTTTTCTTTCCGGCAGCAGCGCGTTGATGATTCCAGAGACGAGCGATGGACGGGTCTTGTTTGGAGTTCCCTGGCATGAGAGCCTCATACTGGGTACCACCGACACACCAGTGAACCAACATAGCCTGGAACCACGAGCGCTGGAAGCCGAAGTCGATTTTATTCTTAAAACCGCCGCAGGTTATCTAAAAAAAGCACCCCAGCGAGAAGATGTTAAGAGTGTTTTCGCAGGGCTTCGTCCGCTGGCAGCTCCTAAGAAGGACCAAAACAGCACGAAAGAAATATCGAGGGATCACAAACTAATTATCAGCGAATCCGGCTTGGTTACCATAACCGGTGGAAAATGGACGACTTACCGAAAGATGGCTGAAGACGCTGTTAACCAAGCTGCTCAAGTTGGAGGGTTTTCCGGCCCTGCCTGTAAGACTGCCAACCTGAAAATACATGGCCATGCGCTGGCTGACCGCTCGGAGCATGTGCATCTCCAAATCTACGGAAGTGATGGTGGAATGATCCGCCAATTGGAAGAGCGTGATGAAAAATTGGCAAAGAGGCTACATAAAGATCATCCGTTCACGGTTGCACAGGTAGTATGGGCCGCTCGAAATGAAATGGCCAGGACAGTGGACGATATACTGGCCCGTCGTCTGCGGATCCTTTTTCTGGATGCAGGAGCGGCTCTGGATATTACACCGAAGGTCGCTTCTATATTGAAGGCTGAGCTGAAAAAGGATGAAGAATGGGAGCGAAAGCAGGTTGAGGACTTCACCAAAATAGCCAGGGGTTATCAACTGACTTAACAAAGGCAAAGAATTAACAACCAAGTAAATACTAGTATGAATAAACAGGGGTATATCCTGGCGCTGGATCAGGGGACGACCAGCTCAAGAGCCATCATTTTTGACCGGGAAGGCGAAATCGTCGAGATTGCTCAAAAAGAATTTCAGCAGTTTTACCCACAGTCCGGATGGGTGGAACACGACGCCCGCGAAATATGGTCCTCACAAATTTCCGTGGTCACAGAAGTGCTGGTAAAGGCAGACCTTAAATCGGCAGACATAGCCGCCATAGGCATCACCAATCAACGGGAAACAACCATTCTATGGAATAAGGAAACGGGAAAGCCTATACACCATGCCATCGTTTGGCAGGACCGTCGAACAGCTGAATACTGCGATCAGCTCAAGCAGGATGGGCATGAGGAAACCATTAAGAAGAAAACCGGACTACTCATTGACTCTTATTTTTCTGCTACAAAGATTCGCTGGATTCTGGATAACGTGGAAGGTGCGCGTGAGCTTGCGGAAAATGGAAAGCTGGCCTTTGGAACAGTCGACTCCTGGCTGATTTATAACCTTACCGGTGGAGAGGAGCACATCACGGATGTCACGAATGCTTCCCGGACTATGCTTTACAACATCCAGGAGATGAAATGGGATGAAGAACTTTTAACGCTTTTTGGTATCCCCTCCGGTATTTTACCTGAAGTAAAGAGCTCCAGCGAAGTATATGCGGAAACAGCAGGAAAAATTCTTACCGCCCGTATCCCTATTGCAGGAATTGCGGGAGATCAGCAAGCGGCCTTATTCGGGCAACTATGTACAGAACGAGGTATGGTAAAAAACACCTATGGTACGGGTTGTTTCATGCTGATGAACACGGGGTCAGAAGCGCTGCTATCGAAAAATAACTTGGTAACAACGATCGCGTGGAAAATTGGGAATCAGGTAACCTACGCCCTAGAGGGAAGTATATTTATTGCAGGGGCTGTGATTCAATGGCTCCGTGACGGTTTAGGTATTATCAAAACGGCATCAGAAGTAGAAAAACTGGCGCTGCAGGTTGATGATACGAATGGCGTCTACCTGGTACCGGCTTTCGCCGGACTCGGTGCACCACATTGGGATTCTTACGCGCGCGGAACGATTGTCGGACTCACCAGAGGAAGTACGTCTGCTCATATCGCCCGTGCCGCCATTGAGAGTATTGCCTTTCAGTCGGTGGACATCCTGCGGGCAATGGAGTCGGACGCCGGAGAACGGATCCCTGAACTCAGGGTTGATGGTGGAGCGGCCGCGAACAATCTGCTGATGCAGTTTCAGGCGGACCTGTTAAAAAGCCAGGTTACACGACCAAGAATTACCGAAGTAACGGCTATTGGAGCTGCTTATCTCGCAGGGCTTGCCATAGGTTTCTGGAAAGATATTGACGAACTAAAAAAACAATGGACTATAGATAAGACCTTCGATCCTGATCGCGGTCAAGACACGAAAAACGCATTACGCAATTGGCACAACGCAGTAGAGACGGCTAAAGCGTGGGCGAAACTCGAAGTCAGGAAGGAAGAAGACGAGGGAACGAACTAAACCTGAATTATGACACCTTTCATCGCTGAATTCGTAGCGACTACCATCCTGATCTTACTGGGTGGTGGCGTCGTGGCCAATGTAAACCTAAAGCAGACTAATGGAAACGCGGGTGGCTGGATCGTTATCACCACCGGATGGGCATTAGCGGTTTTTACCGGCGTCGTTGTGGCAGGACCTATCAGCGGAGCACACCTTAATCCGGCGGTTACACTCGCCACGGCCATCACCGGTGACCTCTCTTGGAAGGACGCCCTGCAATATATCGTGGCTCAGTTTGGCGGGGCCATGCTGGGGGCCTTTTTAGTCTGGCTGATGTACCAGGATCATTTTCGTGCAACAGAAGATCCTGCGCTGAAGAAGTCGGTTTTTTGTACCTCGCCCGCAATTAGAAATCTTCCGGTAAATCTGATCAGTGAAATCATCGGTACCTTTGTGCTGATATTTGCTGTGTTTTATTTTAAAGATGGTGAATTGACCGTTACGGAAACGAGCATTCAGCCGGTTGGTTTGGGTTCAATTGGCGCGATCCCGGTGGCCTTTGTGGTTTGGGTGATTGGTCTTTCCCTTGGTGGTACTACCGGATACGCTATAAACCCGGCCCGCGATCTCGGCCCCCGGATCGTTCACAGTTTGTTACCAATAAAGAATAAGGCAGGTTTAGATTTGAGCTACGCATGGGTTCCTGTATTGGGCCCTTTGATTGGTGCAGGACTGGCTTGTTTTATTCAGCTGTTTCTATCGACACCATGAAACGAAATATGGAGGATCTGAATTCACAAAAGTTTAACAAATTAATGGTAATTCCTTAACTTCTCACAAAGCGTCGTTGTATAGTTTTGCTTGCCATATTTATATTTAATATATCATCCTTTATGAAAAAACAGAAAGGTTTTTTAGGTTTACTTATGCTAATGTGCATGTTCAACCTAAGCCAGGCTCAGTCAAAAAACACGAAAGTCATTGCCCATCGTGGGGCCTGGAAAACCAATAATCTACCACAAAACTCACTCGCTTCCTTGAACAAAGCGATCGAATTAGGGTGCTACGGAAGTGAATTTGATGTCTATCTCACAAAGGATGACGTACTGGTTGTAAATCACGACCGTGACTTTTATGGTATCGACATCGAGAACGCTACTTATCAGGAACTGCTTAAAGAAAAGCACCCTAATGGAGAATCCATCCCAACTGCGGAGGCTTATATAATGGAAGGTCTAAAACAAAAAGGCGAAAAAAAAACACGGCTCATATTCGAACTTAAGCCTTCGAAAATGGGAAAAGAACGTGTGCTGGAAGCTGCGAAAAAATCAATCGCCCTGGTGAAACGTTTGAAAGCCGAAAAGTTGGTTGATTTCATAACTTTCGATGATGATGCCGGCAGGCTGCTGGCGCGTATGGCTTATAAAAAAGCCGACATTGCCTATTTAAATGGCAACTTGAGTCCGGAAGAGGCTAAGAAGGCTGGTTATACCGGTTTGGATTATCATTTAAAAATTTATCAGCAGCACCCGGATTGGATTAAGCAAGCGCAAAACCTGGGCTTAACCGTGAATAGCTGGACCGTGAACAAAAAAGAGGATATGCTTGTGCTGATGGATCAAAAGATTGATTTCATAACTACGGACGAACCAGAGCTTGCGCTCAAAACCACGAAATAAGGAATACTATTATAGTGACAGGAGGTCGGCTTTATGCCGACCTTTACTTAAGCCTTTACTTCCGTTTTTTTTCGTTTCCTCCGCTCAACTACCGAAGAGGTGGTAAGGCTAGCTTTCAATTGATCCATTAATGTCTGTACGTCATCAGAAGCAGTCTTCTTTTCTTTCTTCTCCGGAGGCAATTTTCCTTTGGCCTTTTTGCGAATAAATTTGAGCAGCTCTGCCGTATAGGCATCCCGGTATTTGCTGATATCAAATGGTTTCTCCATCTGCTGCACCAACGACACCGCCATCTTCAACTCTTCGGATTTAACGCGCGTATTGCCTTTTGGGATATCAAAACTCTGAGGGGACCTAATTTCTTCTTCGAAATGGAGCTTTACTAAAACCAGCGCATCCTCGTAAACTTTAATAACCCCCAGGTGCTCCCGGTTTCTAAGAACGTAAGTACCCATGGCCACCATGCCCGTTTTTTTTAAAGCACTTCTTAATAAACTATATGGCTTTTCTTCCCCGGAGGGCACTAAATAGTACGAAGCATCGTAATAGATAGGATCGATATCCTTTTCACGAACAAATGATTCTATATCAATTCTTTTGGAGCGTTCAGCGGCAGCCCGTTCAAAGTCTTTGTCCTCCAGAACGACATAACGCTTATTGATTTTATACCCTTTTACGATATTTTTCCAGGAAACTTCCTTACCAGACGATTCGTTAATTCTTTTGTATCGTATCCTGGACTGATCGTTTTTGTCCAGCATATCAAAATCAAGTTTGGACTCCGTTACTGCTGCAAACATCTTAACGGGTATACTCACCAAACCAAATGCTATCGTTCCGCTCCAAATAGGTCTTGCCATTGACTGATCTCTTTAAAAAGGTTCAAGGAATCACGTTAATATTATACGATGGATTCAGCATATCAGGATGCTCGCTCCTTAACCAAAAGCAGTGGGATTTTACTGGTGTAAGCAAGCTTTTTTGTGACGCTGGAATGAAACAACTCTTCAAATAAGCCGCGGTTACGAGGCGCGTTGATGATAAGAGAAATATTTTTTTCTTCAGCATAACTCAAAATACTTTTTACCACATTTTCGCCTTGTATGTATGTAATGCTGATATCGGCTGGGGCTGCCTCCCGATCCTGCTTTCCAACACTCAAATAAGTCAGCTGAGCTTTCGTGCTGTTAAGAATGTCATGCAATATCGTTTCATGGATGCTCACACCCTGCTCTTTTGTATCCAGGGTGTAGACGATTTTATCGACAGTTTTTATCGGCGTATCACCAGGAACTACCAGTATAGGTACTTCCGCAATTTTAAGAACTCTGATTGTATTGCTTCCAATAATTGTTTGCTCAGCTTTCGACTTTCCGGCCATACCCATAATGATCACATCTATAGCCCATTCCGCGACTAGATCATTGAGCTCTTCTCCGATAAGCATTTCCCTGACGTGGGTCTCCAATTCAATTTGATTAGACAATTGACTCTTAAGACTGGAGGTCAGTCTTTCCAGAATTTTTCGGCTATCAATGACTTCGTCATCCTGATCGCGCACAATCATCGGGCTTTTAGGTATCGAGGTTACCGGAGGAACAGTGTTTAGTACAATGACTTTTTTTAGTCCTAAATTTTCAGCATTGTAAACGAGATATTCTGCTGCATGATTGGCAGCATCAGAGAAGTCCGTGAGGATAAGTGCTGTTTTCATCGGTTTCTGAAGATAATTTTCATTCAGAACAAATACACGGCCGGAAATGTTTTTTAGCTAACTTTGCAGCACTAACGTTTTCATATCTCTATCAATGGGAGTAAGCATCAGCAGGAAACAGGTCACTTTTGAACCTGATTTAAAGAGAATTATTGCTCGTTTTTTCTACACCAACGATGAACGAAGCATCCGGATTATTAATCGTGTACTTGCTTTGTCCGCAGAAGAACAGCAAGCCGTACTTAACCAGGTCCTTCGGGCCTATGCCAAAAGACATCGGAGCATCGTTTCCATTTTTGAGAAGCACTTCAACCGGTTGGAACATTGTTTCAAGCAAATCGATATAGATCCGCATAAGCTTACCAAACGTCAGAAACTCCTGATTGGATCCTATTTTACTATGGAGTATTCTATTGAGGCGGCCGCTTTCTTCAATCCTTCTATCGTCGAAGATCCGGATCAGAGCCAGCTGGAAGATGGGAAGAAAAGGGTTATCATCAGCTTCCGGGCAACGGGTGAAGGACATGTTTCTTCTATAGTATTCCGAAGCGCGATCCTGGATAGCAATGGTGATATCCGAATTGAACCTGTCGGACAGATGCTGGAAAAACCAAGCCAGATAAAAAGCCATGTGTATCACAAAAAGTCGTTTTTAAAGAAGCTTTCGGAGATGCGGGAACTCCATGTTGGCATTCTCGAAACGCTTAAAGAGCGCTTGGATGGGTCATTTACTTATGAAGAGTTAAAGCTGACGGTAGAAGGAATCAGGCGTGACGAACGTCTCGAACAAGAGAGTAAGGTTTTTCTGGAGGAAGTGATGTGGTTGGCTTCTTCTCATTATGAAATGACGTTCTCCTACGACACCTCACTATCCGAACGAGTCATTTTTCCGATTGCAGACACTGAAAAGCGGGGCATCGAAGATGCTCGTTTTGTCCGCTTCTCAGATGGTAATGAGCAGATGTATTACGCTACCTATACGGCATACGACGGGTTTACGATCCTTCCTAAAATGTTGATCACTAAAGATTTTTTCCATTTCAAATCGCTTCCGATCAATGGAGCCATTGCGCAGAATAAGGGCGCTGCGCTATTTCCAAGGAAGATTAACGGCCAATACGCAATGCTCTGCAGAATCGATGGTGAGAACAACTACATAGCCTTTACCGACGACATCAACATCTGGAAAGAAAAAGCTATTCAAATACAAAGTCCGGCTTACCCCTGGGAATTTATTCAGCTCGGCAATTGCGGATCACCTATAGAAACGGAAGACGGATGGCTCGTCATCACCCACGGTGTTGGTCCTATGCGCGAATATTCACTGGGAGCCAGTTTACTTGACCTGAATGACCCGACAAAGGAGATCGGCCGCTTAAATATTCCCTTAGTTCATCCGGAAGAACGGGAGCGGGAAGGTTATGTTCCAAACGTTGTTTACAGTTGCGGATCGATTGTGCATAATGGACACTTGATAATACCCTATGCCATGTCCGATTATGCATCCACATACGGTACAGTAAAGCTAGCCGAACTTCTTCAAGAATTAAAACGGTCTTCTAACTAACGGAGACCGGTATTTTTCTGTGTAAATCCGGTTCAATCTCTTCTGCTAATACTTCAATCAACGTCAGTTGTGAAATCAAGAACGACAGAGTGCTCTCAGCTCCCTGGTTTCTATTGATACCGAAATGTTCGAGGCCATCGCAGCAACCTTTGGTTTCATGGTCGTATAAGGGTAAGCCCAAATCATTTTCCCCCATAAACCACCTGAACGACTGATAAAGTTTGGCAAAAAACTTTTCATCCTGCGTGATTCGGAAGGCCTCTCGGAATACGAGTACCATAGCCATGGCGTCCAGAGGTTGTTGAGCATAAGGGCTCATCTCACCGTCGCGATGATACCAGGCTTCATTTCCCACAATCGAAAGATGGCCCTTTTTGAATGTTATACGGGTAAGGAATTCTAAGCTTTCCAACGCAATGTCCAATACCTTTTCATCGTTCAAAAATTCGGATGCATGGAGCAAGCCAAGCGGCAATATTCCGTTATCATAGGCAAGCAAGACTTCAAACCACTGCCATTTACCTGTCTGGTGAGCTTCATAATTATCGATAATCTTTTGAGTAAGATTTCTCATTCGCTCAGTCATGCCTTCATCTCCCGGATTACTTTTAAGATAATGAGCGATACCCATTATCGTATACGCTATCGCGCGAATAGAACGAATTGATTCGAAATGTCTGGCGGCTTTAAAAAATAATTCTTTCGAGGCCTGCAAAAAGGCATCATTCGGCGAACGATCGAAAAAGTACCCCAACGCCCATAAGGTTCTTCCATAGGCATCTTCCGAGCCTATATCTTCCAGATAATTACGATCGTAACTCAAAAAATTACGGAAAGTTCCGTCATCATTTTGAAGATGTTCAATATAGCTGAGACTGGTAGCCATCAATTCAACGGCATATGGGTCCCGGTTATATTCATACGCTTTGGCAGCTAATAACAACACACGGGCGTTATCATCCAGGCAATACCCTTCTCTCCTGTTCGGTATGGCGTACCTGGCATGTTGAATGATTCCTGTATCGTCCGTAAGTCGCTTAATGTGCTGCAGGGAAAATGGTGGTAAAGGAGTTTTACGGACAATTTCCACCATTTCATCAAAATTGCCTGCTATGGGTTCTGACCTGGACAGATGTTCCTTTGTCTGATGCATTAATTCAGCATATTTACCTGCTGTAGTATCCCACGATAATATTTCAGCTAATTGCGCTGAGCGTTTCTTCAGCTTAACTAGGCGCTCCGGATTTTCAGAAAGGTTTTCGAGAATTTTCCCGAGCGCTACGCTGTCTTTGAAAGGAAATAATTCTCCCCTCCCGTCTGCCAGCAGTTCAACAGCATGCCAGTAAGGGGTTGAAACAACAGCGGCACCAGCCCCGATGGCGTACGATAAGGTTCCACTGGTAATTTGGGCTTCGTTCACATATGGTGTTATGTAAATATCGCAGGCGCAAAGATATTTGAAAAGCGTCTGTTGGTCTACGAACTCATTGACAAAAACCACATGATCAGTTACGCCCAGCTGTGCCGCTAATGCGGTGAGGTAATCCCGATACTCCTCGCCTGCATGGCTTAGCACATTGGGATGCGTTTTGCCGGCAACAATGTAAACAACCTCCGGGTTCCCAGCGATCAGCTGCGGTAATGCTTTTATAACGGTCTCGACACCTTTATTTCGTCCTAAGAATCCAAATGTCAGGATCATAAGCTTATCCTGGACCCCTAAGCTTATTTTCGCTTCCTGATGACTAAATCTTACTTGAGGAACACCATGATGAATCATGGCAATTTTCGCTTCATCTATTCCATAGCATTCCATCAATAACTGAACGGCGTAATCGCTCATGACGACTACCCGATCCGCCTGGTTACATATTTCAAGCATAATTGCCCGCTCGTTGTAGGATGGCTTTTTCAAAACGGTATGTAACGTCACAATTAAAGGAACCTTCAGATGGCGAATCAAAGAAAGGATATAAATTCCGTTATCACCACCGTATATACCATATTCATGCTGAAGTGAACAATGCGTGGCACCACTCTGGTTGATGAACTCCGCCGCGTCAATATAGTCTTGTTGGTGTTGCTGATTGATACGAAGTAAAACTTCTCCCGGATAATCGTACGTATTGTGTTGATCTTCGACAGCGATAACAAAGTCCTGCACCCCCGTTCCGCCCTGGTACTCGAGCTTCCCTATATGCGACCTTAAATTAGCTGTGAATGTACCGATCCCGCACTGTCTGGGCACATATGTTCCGACATAAGCCACTTTCATATTCATCTCCGTTATGGTGTGTGTGCAGCTCCACGAGCCACACGAGACGAACAATCATTAAACGTGCCAAACTAGAATTGCTCAGATATAAATTTACTACCCTGTTTAATATGGTTGCTTTCAAGATGCCTGTCGATAAACGTTTGAATCGCAGATTTACCCTTGCCCCAATTGGGCGCGATAAGCAAATCCTGATCTGCAAGGCCAAACAAACGCTGGATTACGATGTCCGGACGAAGTAGCGGAATAAATTCGCAGAGAAAGTCGCTGTATTGTTCCAACGTGAAAAGAGGGAACGGCTGACGCTTATAATGGACGCCCATAATCGAACCCTCGACAATATGAAGGTGGTGGAGCTTTACGAATTTAATTTTCGAAAAGCGATTGATTTCGTCCGCGTAGCGTAGCATCATCTCCTTACTTTCCCAGGGAAAACCAAAAATGGTATGCACACATATATCCAGGGAGCTGTGTTCAAGCAACTGCATAATCTGTTCAAATTCTTCGTGCATACAGCCCCGGTTGATTCTCAAGAGCGTATCATTATAAATGGACTCCATACCCATCTCCAGATCTACATCATATCGATCCGAATAGGATTCCAGCAAACTAATTTTTTCTGAATCAAGGCAATCCGGTCTGGTACCGACAGATAAGCCCACGGTCTTATCAGGAGCAATACTTAAGGCCTCGTCGTAAAGGGATTTCAGAAAATGTGCTGGAGCATACGTGTTCGTATTCGGCTGAAAATATATAACAAACTTTTCTGCCCCATATCCGTTAACGGCGCGTTGCATCCCTTCTTCAACCTGTTCCCGTATGCTCGGAATACGCCTTGCACTATCCGGTGTAAATGAATCGACATTACAGTATGTACATCCTCCGAAGCCTTTCGATCCATCTCTGTTCGGACAAGTGAAATTACCGTCTACGATCACCTTGAAAACACGTTGACCCGCGTATTTTTGTTTAAGATAGGCACCGTAATGGTTATAGGGTTTAATACCCGCATCTAGTAATGTTCCCATATAGCTTGGGAGCAAAGTTAATAATTATTTGAATGGAAGGATCAAATGAACGTCAAGGAGTAAAGCAATTCCAGATCAACCCCCACTTCGCTGACACCCGAGCATGAAAGAAAAAATACCTTGACCTGGCCGGGCAAATATCCAAAATACTTCTTAAAGGCGCTTGAAAAGTGTGTCGAATGTTTATAACCAACTTCATACGCTACCTGAGCAACACCGCTTTTCTCTTTTAACAATCGCTTCGCGGTGATCATGCGAACTTCCATGAGATAAGAAAATACGGTTTTGCCATACATTAATTTGAAACACTTCTTCAACGTGGCATCATTAGTACCAACTTCCCGGGCCAATCCTACTAAACTATGCTGATCGGAAAACCGTTGCTCAAGTATCTCTCTGATTTGAATCATACGCTGCCGGTCTTCCGCTCTTAAATGAGGAACGGTAGAGTCAGCGCCTCCTAATTCAATATTTCCCAGATAAACACTGAGTAACTCAAGAACCTTGGCTTTAAGATACATAAACCTTGTCTGAGAGGATGGTCTCGCGTAAATAAGATCTGCAATCAGACTTCTTGTTTCAGCAGGTAGGATTAGGGGCTTCCCCAGGGAGCTACCAAATCGCTCTTCTAAAATACGGGTATTTAATTGTTTAGCCAGATTGGATCCAGTCGGAATATTTCTGAATAAAACATCCGGATGCAGTTCAATCAGCAACATGCATCCTTCGAAGTCGACATGAAGGATAAGTTTACGGTTGTGTCGTACGACGATAAGCACAGCTTCGAGCTCCATCAATCGGAGATCGTCAAGCTGCTCCATCTCCAGATTAACCTCCCCCTTCAAGACTAAGCAGAAGCATATAGTTGTGTCTGAACAGTCTAAGACGAAAGGTTCCGGTACTTTTGAATACTGCTCTAACAAGTGGATGGATAGTTCCGACTCAGAGCTACTTAAAATCGTCCGGTGGAACAATTGCGTCTGATCGGTTCGAGTATTGAGAAGGTCGTTCGTGATCATTTTCCGTGCTACGTCATTTTATCTCCGTTAACAGTCATCTAATTTAGACTTAAAATAAATTATTTTGTAAATATACAATAATCAACACATAACTCTACTGAGAGCAATCTAAAGCCTTCAACATATTCCCGAGATGGAAAATAGTCGTCGAATGAAAAAACAAACATCAAACTGGTCTAAAATCCGTGGACTTTTTAATGACATTCACTTATGGCTTGGCCTTGCCAGTGGAGTAATTTTGGTCGCCGTCTGCCTTAGTGGTACTATATACGTGTATAACACGGAGCTTAGAGAGATGGCTTCTCCAGAATTATTCAAGGTTGAAAAGGGTTCTGAAAGAATTTCCTCGGAAGTATTACTCCAAATGATTAAGGATGAATCGGGCGGGGAGATCACAGGGATAACTATTCCGAATGACTTAGAAAGATCTTATCAGATCAGCGTCCGCACAAAAGGTGATAAGAGTAGGTTTGGAACTAGTTATTATGTTAATCCATACACGGGTAGTATACTGGGCACATCGCTGGAAAAAACCAGAACAGACGAGTTTATGTCGATCATGTTTAGCTTACACCGATGGCTTTTGCTGGACCGCGTAGAAAACCCTATCATTAATGGCCTGGAAAACAGAAAATTAGGAAGCTATATTAGCGGAACGGCGACTATTTTATTTACTATAGGGGCTCTGACCGGGTTGGTTCTCTGGTTTCCACCTCGACTTAAAAACTGGCGTCAGGGACTTAAAATCAAAGCGAAAGGCAACTGGAAAAGGACGATTCACGATCTTCATAATACGTTAGGATTTTATTCCGCTATATTATTAATCATTATGGGCATTACCGGGCCTCAATGGTCATTCGAGTGGTATCGTACTGGTTTACGTAAAGCGCTGGGAACCTATGACGCGGGGGCGGGATCAAGAGGTCCCGGAGGATCTTCAGGAAAAGAGAAAGAAACCGCAGCGGCTCCAATCCTTGCTTATTCTCTGGAGCATTATATTTCAGAAGTCGACAAGCGACTGGACTACCCGGGCAATTACCGAGTTACCCTTCCAAAGACAGAAAAAGACGATATCCAGGTTTCAAAAACAAAAGTTGGTTTTTTTGCACCAGCGGCAGCAGATCAGGCGAGCATATCCATCACTTCAGCGGAAATCACAGAAGTAGATATTTTTGGAGAAAGACCTTTTAATGAGCGGGTGAGCAGTTCTATTAAAGCATTACACGTTGGTGATGTTTACGGCTCTTTTTCAAAGCTTCTTTATTTTATTGCCTGCGCTATCGCGACATCGCTCCCAATAACAGGAACGCTGATTTGGCTTAATAAAATGAAAAAATCAGGAGCTCGGTCTAAAAAGACCAAACGCCCGATATCTTCAGGTAGTATCAGCCGGCGCTCCGTTGGTAAAGCGCCAGCACCTTCAGTAGAAAACGGCTAGCCGTCGAATCCGGATGTTCATTTCCAGTTAGCCCGTTCCAGTTGTTTTTCCCAAATGAAACGGGCTAAGTCTCTAAAATCATATTCAGGATTCGCTCCTGCGTGAGAAGTAACAAATGCACCGAGCGCTGAAGCAAAATCAAGCATTTCTTCTACCGGGAAGTTGAGCAGTTTCTGCCGGATAAATGCGGCCAGAAAAGAATCACCGCTGCCAATAGTGTCCTTAACCATAACCGGATAAGCCTTATAGTCGTAACGCTCGTTCAACGTATAATAAGAGGCACCATCGGCCCCTTTTGTAAGGATAATCTCTCTGATTTGGTAGCGCGTCTGGATAAGCTCAACTAGTTTCTGTTCGTTATCAGAAGAACTTCCCAGCCAATTACCGATGAACACGATTTCGTGCTCGTTCATTTTTACGATGTCTGCCGCCTCAAGAAGATGATTGATTGTACTGAACTCATAGTGTGGAGCTCTTAAATTAACGTCAAAGAGCTTTAGTTGGGCATGTTCGATCAGCTTGTACAGCGAATCACGCGTATGCTCGTTCCGGGCCACCAGGCTGCCATAAACAAACATATCCGCATTTTTCACCTCGTTAACAGTACGTTCGTCGTAATCGATAAAATCCCACGCCACCGGAGAGACGATATCATAACTCATTTCACCGGAAGGTGAGGCTGTAGCTATCACCTGACTCGTATCGTGCTCCGGATCGACTTGCACGTTGTCTGTTGAAAGGCCTATTCGTGTTAGAAAGTTCAATAATTCTTCTCCCAGCGGATCTTTGCCAACCCGACTGACAATTTTACTGTTCATGCCCAACTGACGCAGGTGATAAGCTACATTCATGGGTGCTCCGCCCGGTTTTTTTCCGGAAGGAAGCTTGTCCCACAGCACTTCCCCAAAACATACTACATTATTCATAATACCAAATTATCCGAATCCTCCAAAATAACCTAAATAACATATAGATCGCAAAATTTTCTTTGTACATTGCTGCGTACTAAATCGAATGATCCCCTAACTATGATGCTTTTTTCCGTCTTCATATGCCTCGCGTTGCTTATTTTGCTGATCAGCTGGGCTAAAATTCATCCATTCGCAGCATTTCTGCTTGTATCTGTTACGGCTGCTGTGCTGTTAAAACTTCCCGTTGAAAAAATTGCTCCGGCACTCGAACATGGAATCGGCGATATTCTGGCTTCTTTACTCATACTGATTACTTTCGGGGCCATGTTTGGAAAAATCATAGCGGTTAGCGGTGCAGCTCAGCGTATTGCATCGGTCATGATGGAGATTGTCGGCAGAAAACATATGCAGTGGGCGATGGTGGTTATTGGATTCATTATCGGCATCCCTTTATTTTACGGAGTCGGATTCATTTTAATGGTCCCGCTTATTTTTTCTGTAACCTACAGATATAAACTACCTGTAATTTATATTGGTTTACCTATGCTTGCCGCATTATCGGTTACACATGGTTTTCTCCCTCCTCACCCGGGTCCGTCCGCATTGGTCGTACAGTTTGAAGCAGATATGGGCCTGACGCTCCTTTACGGAATGGCTGTAGCCATTCCGGCTATCGTAATTGCCGGTCCCCTTTTCGCTCGGTTTTTAAAGTCAATTCCGGCTCAGCCACTGGCTTCTTTCGTACCTGAGGAGCGCCCCGATGAATCACTCCCGGGTACTTTTAACAGCTTTTTCACCGCGCTTTTACCGGTGGGATTACTGATCGGAACGACCGTAATGACCTGGTGGCTTCCGGAAGGAAGCCTTGCTAATCGCCTCTTTTTGTTCTTTAGTTCGCCGTCCATCGTTTTGATGATTTCTTTCTTCTACGCGCTTCTTTCATTGGGATACCTTCAGAAAACACCGATTTCTACGCTTACGGACCATTGCTCGTCGGCTGTAAAAGATATAACTGCTATTGTACTTATAATAGCCGGATCCGGCGCTCTTAAAGAAGTCCTGACGGCAACGGGTGTTAGCCAGGAAATTGCAAATAGCCTTGGCCAACTGAATGTAAATCCATTGGTTCTCGGTTGGCTGATTGCCGCGGTCATAAGGGTTAGCGTTGGCTCTGCAACAGTAGCTGGATTAACAACCGGTAGTATGATTCTCCCATTGATTCAGCAAACAGGAACCAATCCAAACCTTATGGTGTTATCTGTTGGTGCAGGAAGCCTGGCTTTATCGCACGTTAACGACTCCGGATTCTGGATGTTCAAAGAATACTTCAACCTAAGCATTAAACATACCATGATGACATGGACGGTTATGGAGTCATTGGTATCGGTCGTTGGTTTGATTGGAGTCCTTCTGCTAAACAGTTTTCTGTAAAAGCTGGATTAGCTGAAACTTTTCAGTTTAGATACGAATATAGTTATTACTAAACCGAATATACCGATCAACGCGTAAGAGTATCTTAAGCTGGAAATTTCAGCGATGTAGCCTATCAAAGGAGGTCCCATAAGAAAACCAAGGTAACTGACACTGGAAACAATAGCTAAGGCTATTCCGGGTTCCACCCTGGAATTTTTCCCGGCCAGGCTGTAGGTGGTTGGCACTATACAGGCTACACCTAAGCCTACCAGCATAAAGGAAAAGGTTGCGCTAACTAAAGTTGGCCATAGCACGGCCGTAAACATACCGAGCGATATAAGCAACCCGCTGACTTGCAGCACTTTTTTTCGGCCGACCTTTTCAATTAACCAATCTCCCATAAAACGTCCGCCGGCCATCATGATCATGAACGAAGTATACCCCAGTATGACCAGGCTAGCCGGGGCCAGTACGACATCTTTAAAATAGATACCACTCCAGTCGAACATTGCCCCCTCTGTAGCCATACTACAGAATCCAATAATGCCTAACTGCAGTAAAACACCTTCAGGTTTGGTGAAAAAACGAGCTTTTGGCCCTTCATTGTTATCCCCTTTTCCGGGCACCAGATTTCCTCTGTTCAGCGCTATGTTTACCCAGATTAATATTGTAACGATCCAAAAGTGCCAGTAAGGTTCAATATTCAGGTTAATCATTAGGAGACCAATCAAAGCCCCCGTAAAACCGGCTATGCTCCAGGCTCCGTGAAAAGCTGTCATAATGGGCTTGTCAAATAGTTGCTCAGCAGCTACCCCTTGTGTATTTACAGCAATGTTACACATATTGCCTACTACACCGAAGAAAAAAAGCGCGGCAGCCAATTGCCAGGCCTCGCCAGCCAGAGCCAGATTGGATAAACAAAGAACGTACAAACTCGCGGCTACCGTTAGCACTTTTTTACTTCCGTAAGTGCTCACCAGTTTGCCAGATAAAGCCATGGTAAGCAATTGCCCTACAGGTAGCGCAAATAAGATGGTACCCAGCTGACCTTCAGACAACTCAAGATCGGCTTTTATGTCCGGAATCCGACTTGCCCAGGAGGCGAATGCAAGGCCCTGACCAAAATAGAACAAAGATACTGCCCAACGGATTCTGTTACGCTTCCGCGTCAGGTCCACTAAATCAACACGAGAATTTTCCAAAGACGTTTTTTATCTGCAAATAAGCATTTTTTGTGCTCATTAAAAAGCACGGCGCAGATTATTATGGTGTATCAAATTAACTACATCGACATTCGGTTGATTCGATATACGTTCAAATACATAAACCGGTTGTTGTCATCTCTTTATCGAGAAATCACTAAATGCATTACTGCTTTGCGCTCAGATGGCTTGTAAATTGATAAAGCCATGCAAACATTTGACATTTATGAAAACAAAGATTTTGACAAGAGGGTTTCAAACGGCATTATTTTCTGGAGTTGCGTTGTTATTTGCTGCTTCTTGCAGTAACGATAACGATGTAGAGCCTGGTAACGCCCAGGTAAAAGTTGTAAATGCTGCGCAGGGGGCTAACTCACAGGATTTTTTCCTGGTTAATAATAAACTGGTCTCAGCATTACGTTACGGGGATGATAGCGACTACCTCATGGCCAATGCGGGAAACAACTTAACTGCCGAATTTAAAAACGCAGGTACGGAGACCGTTTATGCTTCAGGGAATCTGGACCTTAACCGGGATGTACATTACTCGGTGATCGTGGCCGGCGCAGGGGAACAAAGCAGAATTATCACGGCAGAAGATGATATGACCGAACCCAGCGAAGGAAAAGCCAAGGTTCGATTTGTGCATGTGAGCGACGTGTACAAAGATCAAACAGTGTATGTTGTAAATGAGTCCGATGCTATTGTATCCAATAATATCGGCTATAACAGTGTAACGAATTACGTGGAAATCGACCCGACTATTGCGCTTTTGAAAGTAGGTTTGGTTGGATCTACCGACTTTAGAAACCTCTCACTTGAAGCTTTTCTCCCGAATAATATCTATACGATAATTTTGACGGGAAGTGGCGACGTAGAAGCTATTCCAGTAACGCACAACTAACGCTGCTGCTATCAAAAACAAATTAATTCAGCATAAGAAAGGGAAGCGTCAAACAACTTCCCTTTCTTATTTCATTGTCCGGAATTAAATTCTTCACGTCTACTCTCGTCTAAAATTTCAACAACCCGCCCGATCTGACCATCAGTCAATCGAACCTTTACCCCGCGCGAATGATAGGGCGAAGAGGTCAATATATCCTTAACAATTCCTTCCGTCTGCTTTCCAGTGCGCTGATCTTTCTTCAGGATTATTGAAACTAATAATCCGGGATAGACGTTTTTTCTATACGTTCCGTCCATAATTACAGTGAATCCTCTTTCTCCAACAGATAAAATTCGTTAACTATTTCTACCAGATCCTCCAGTTCAAAAGGTTTTTTCAGGTAGGCATCTGCTCCGCATCGATCCTTGATCTTAGCGAGATCTTCTGCTCCTGATAACAGCACGACGGGGAGTAAATTCAGATCGTCGCTCTGTTTAATCTCCAGGCATAAGTCACTTCCCCACATCCATTTTAAGTTTTCATCAATAAGCACCAACCCAAAATCACCATCTCTCCTCAAAATATGATGCATGTTCCTCCCGGTGTCAACCACTACCTGATAACCTTCTGGTTCCAGAATTTCACGGACCAGTTCGCCTACCGCCGGATCATCATCTATACAAAGCACTTTCTTCATCCTGTTCTTTACTAAAAAACCTTCCCGTGGGTGGGGTTCGGCCACTAGCAACAAATATTCGTCCAAAATTACCGAAGATCGAGGTGGATTAAATCCTTCTAAAGTAAAGATCTGGATGTAAAATAAATACAACGTTAATTCAACGCTGCCAGTGCTGCTGCATAATTCGGCTCTTCGGTTACCTCCGAAACTTGTTCGGTATAGACTACCTTACCCTGCTCATCAATTACGACAACGGCACGGCTTAGCAACCCTTCAAGGGGGCCATTCGAAAAGCGCAGCTGGTATGCGTCGGAAAAATTACCGTCTTTGTATTCAGATAGAACTTCTACCCGCTCGATTCCTTCAGCAGCGCAGAAGCGTGCCTGGGCGAAAGGAAGATCTTTTGAAATACAAAGAATAACCGTGTTTTCAAGGTCTGCTGCTTTCTGATTAAAACTTCTTACGGAACTGGCGCAGGTCCCAGTATCAATGCTTGGGAAAATATTTAGCACAATACGTTTACCGCTGTAATCAGCGAGAGAGCGCTCTGAAAGATCTTTTGCTGTAAGTTTGAAATCAGGAGCCTCGCTCCCGGGAGTAGGAAGTGTTCCGATGGTATCTACCGGGTTTCCCTTAAATGCTATCGTAGCCATAGTATGTTATTTTAGATCGAAAAGTACTTAATATTTCTTAAACCGCCTGACAAAAAGCAGTCCGGCGATAAAACCACCAATATGTGCCGCATAAGCAATGCCGCTGGCCTGCTCGCCTCCCAGAGCACCGTATCCGTTGCTCAGCTGAAAAACAAACCATAGGCCTATTACAATCAGGGAAGGAACAGCAAATACGAAGAAAATAAACCAGAGATAAATTTTCTTCTTCGGAAAGAGCATCACGTATCCCGCTAACACAGCGGAAATAGCGCCTGAAGCACCGAGCGACGGAATTAATAGATCCCGATCCAGAAACAACGTACTTAAAACATGACACAATCCGGCAATCATCCCGCATAAAAGATAGAAGATCAAGTATCGGAAATGACCAAGTTTGTCCTCCAGGTTATCGCCGCATATCCATAGGTACAACATATTGCCAATGAGGTGAGCCAGGCCACCGTGCATAAACATCGCCGTTATCAGCGTGAGAAAAACCGGAATTTTTGTTTCGCGAAGTCCAGGCATTTGAAATTCCTCACCATTTAACGGATCGGTCAGCAGCTGATCGCCGGTCACCAGGTCCTTACCGCTCAGGATTTCCGCTGGAATCGTGGCGTATGCAAATGTGAAATCATAATTTCTGCCCCAGTCCTGAAAAAAAATAAAGACATAAATGTTGAGCGCAATTAGCAGATAATTAATGTAGGGAAAAGATTTTCGATCTCTGTTGTCATCCCCTATCGGTAGTAACATACACTTCTGAAATTACAGTGATTCAAATCCTCCGCAAAAATTGCAGTAAGGCAAATATAATACAAGCCATAACCAGATAGCTTATAGCCAGACGCCCCTGATTTGTGACGGGAAGGAAATGAACGGCCAGATAGCTTAGAACAGAGGTAATCAAGTAAGATCCCCCGCTTGTTATCCCACTTGAAACCCCGGCGTTTTCAGGAAACCTTGTCAGGCAATACGTAAAATAAACATTATAGATAAACCCGGAGCACATATGCATGGCGAATACGAAAAACATTAATACATATAGGTTAGAAAAGAACATACCCGCAACCAGCATGCTTAAACCAACGATGAATTCGCCGACATTAGCCGCATTAAGTTTCGCCATAAAAGAACACTCGTTCAACCGTTTGGCGACCAGACCCCCTACGAATATACCAAGCCCGGAAATCAATGCACAGTAACCGGTTACAACAGGTGGAAGATGAAATTTATGCTCGATAATAAAGGGTGCACTCATGGCGAAGACCAATACTTTGGCATAGCTACTGCCTAAGACGCCGAGTCCTATTGAGAAATCTTTTGCACTCAGCACTTTACGATAGCTACTAAGAATCGCTGAGCGTTGAAAAGGCTGAAGGTTTTTGGTAGCTTCTCCCGAAAACAATAATTCCAGCAACAGGGAGAAGAAAGCATAGACCGCCAGAAAAATGAAGTTTGCCTCCCAGCCCCAGAAGGATTGCAGATATCCTCCGACAAAAGGCGCTGTAATTGGACCGAGTGCCCAGACGATCGATAACAGGCTCATATAATTACGTAAAACGCTTCCTCTGTAGATGTCCACAAGGAATGCACGTTTGGCCACCACAATTAAAGCGGTCAGCGTTCCCTGAAGTATTCTCAATGCGTAAACAAAGTATAAACTGGTTGTCATCGCGATCAGGATATTACTCAGAATAAACAGCGTAAGCGCCGCTAAAACAATGCGATAACGGCCATAGCTATCCACCATCGTTCCGGCAAAAAACATGGTTATACCATAACTGATGAGAAAACTGGAAAGCGTCAGCTGAATACCCGATGCCGAAGTACCGAAAACACTCTGCATTTCCGGAAAGGAGGGAATATAAATATCAGTAACGAGGCCAGATAAAGGAATTAAAATAAAGGTGGATACTGTACTGATTTTCCGGAATTTACTATCATATGTTTTCACGCTTACAAAAGTAGCCTTCGTACCGCATCCGAACAAAACAAAAATTTGCCTACCAGGTTTATCTTGAGGGGTTACAAATATGGATCAAAATGAACATGTATTCTTAGAACGCGCGCTGGAGTTGGCGAGGCAGGGGGTGGAAGAGAATAAAGGAGGACCGTTCGGTTGCGTTATCACACTTGAAGAAGCCATCCTCGCAGAAGCTTGTAATATGGTCACTTCAACTAACGATCCTACGGCACATGCCGAGATTGTAGCAATAAGGAAAGCCTGCGAAGTGATCGGAAGTTACGAACTCAAAGGATGCACACTGTACACATCCTGCGAGCCTTGTACCATGTGTTTTGGTGCCATTTACTGGGCCCGGCCCGCCCGTGTGATTTATGCAGCGTCCCGCGAGGACGCCGCCGGGGCAGGATTTGACGACGATTTCATTTATCAGGAATTAAATGTAGACCTGCTTAACCGCAAAATTAAATTTGAGCAACAAGCCATCCGAGACAGCACATCCCCGTTTGATTTATGGATTAATAAAGTTAACCGGATCGGTTACTAAAAATATCTTACCAGGCCAGTCTTATCCCGGAATACTGCCATTGCGAGCTGGCATGAAAAAAATTCCGGTAACTGGGACGACTGTGACCAGTGGCCGTGACCTCAGATGCTCCTCGCAAAACCATCTGATTCACCATAAATTTTCCATTGTATTCTCCTATGGCTCCCGGAGATTTCGAAAAACCAGGATAAGGCAAATATGCACTCTCTGTCCATTCCCATCGTTCTCCCCATTTGAATGATGAGCTGGCAATTTCCCACTCTGCTTCCGTAGGCAACCTTGCACCTTTCCAGGCGGCAAAGGCTGCTGCTTCATAAAAATTTACGTGGCAAACCGGCTCTTGCTCACTAATACGTTCTAAACCACGAAACGTGTAGTATTGCCATTGGTCATCGATGTAATGCCAATATAGCGGAGCATGCGTCTGCCTTTGCTTAACCCATTCCCAACCCTCTGAATGCCAGAATCGAAAATCTTCATATCCCCCTTCGTTCATAAACTCCAGGTACTCCCGGTTGGTCACCAGCTTCCTGCTTATTTTGAAATCATTTAGGTAAACGGTATGCTTTCCTAACTCGTTATCGTAGCAAAAATCGTCGCCTTCATAACCTATTTCAAATTGACCGGATGCAAAAAATTGCTCCGTCAAGGATTCTTCATCTGACTCACGTATTTTACGATACTGGCTATCATACGCCGGGAGAAGCGGATTATGCCCTAAAATGAATTTAATATCTGTATATAATAGTTCCTGATGCTGTTGTTCATGATGTAGTCCCAGGACGATCAACTGCTCGAGTTCCGTACCGAGGTCTTGTTGCAAAAGTTTGAGCATAGCATCGTCTACGTATTCCCGGTATCGCATAATGTCCCGAACAGTGGGCCTGCTTAAATTTCCCCTGTTAGTCCTTATGACCCTTGACCCTACTGACTCATAGTAGCTGTTAAAGACGTAATTAAAATCAGGATCAAAATCAGCATAAGCAACTACGTTTGGTTTTAAGATAAAGGTTTCGAAAAACCAGGTACTATGTCCCAGATGCCACTTCGGCGGGCTCACATATTCTACCGGCTGGACCACATAATCTTCGGTCTCTAGCGGATAGCAGATAGCCTCCGTTTTCCGGCGAACTTTTCCGTAGTCCGCAACCAATCGTTCTGATTTAGATAATGCTTCAATCATGTTATTCCATCGTTAAGTTACCCCTAAATTACTTTCCAGATAGCATCGGCAAACCACCGCTTGCTATCGAAGAAAACGTCTTCCTGCTCGAACCCCGCTTCTGAGGCGAGTTGGCTAAGCTCAGTAAAATCATATTTGTGAGAGGTTTCGGTATATAATACCTCGCCATCTTCGAATAAAAACTGTTCATCTTCAATTTGAACCATCTGCTTCTTCAGGCTAACTAAAAAACTATTGCAGGCACCTGTAAGTGGATCATAACTAGCGTAATGATCAAAATTATCCAGAATAAAGTTCGCGCCAAGCTCCCGGTTCATTCTGATCAAAAGATTCATGTTAAAAGCCTTTGTAAGACCACCTTTATCATCATAGGCACGTTGAATAATTGCCGGATTCTTCTTCAGATCGAAGCCAATCAGCATCCGGTCCCCTTTCCGCAAGGAATCTTTTACCTTCCTGCAGAAAAGTAATGCTTCCTGAGGTGGCATATTACCAATATTCCCACCCAAAAACAAAACAAGTTTATTTCGCTGGCTTTTTCCGGTAATATCACGGAGAACCTTGAAATAATCGCCCACTACGCCTTCAACTTGAAGTCCGGGAATCCGTTCTGGTAAAGCTTCATTCAGATAATGGATCATTTCACCGGATATGTCAATAGGGACATAAGAAAAGGCGTGGGCTCTGCCTATAAGCTCTTCAAGCAAATATTGTGTTTTGGTAGCATCGCCCGCACCGAGTTCGAACAAGTCGAACGCTCCTAGCTGCGTAATCAGAAAATCCGCGATGCGAGGACTGAGGCGTTGTAGTATCTCCGTTTCGCACCGGGTGGGATAATATTCTTCAGAGGCCATGATTTGCTGAAAAATCCGATCGCCCTGAGGATCATAAAAATACTTAGACTTTAATGTTTTGGGGTTGGTACCAAGCCCTTGAATCACGTCCTCCAGGAACTGATTCACCAATACGACTGACATTTTTGAGGTTTTTTAATCGAGCAAGTATGCATGTTTCTTACGCTTACAATAAACTTTGTCAGGCTTTTGTTTGCATACCTGCAAAATTATTAAGCACTAAAACGCGACCGGAGATATCGATATCCCTCCTGCATAAAGCCTAAACCATATGCAATCAATTGTATGAAAGCAGCTGGAACGGCAAGGGCGGCAACGGTCATCGAACGACTGACGTAAAAGCTGTGAAAATATAGCATTAATATATACAAAGCAACACTCAGGTTGCACAATTCGCGTACCGGCCAGGCCAGTAAGTTGGATAACAACCAGACGGCGCAGAAAACGGTAAACAGCGCCGGAAAAAAATGAACAAGTTTTAACTCGCCCGGGAAATGTCTGAATATATTTATCCTGGCTCTGCCGAAAAAATGAAGCTGCCTGTAAAATTGCGAAAAGTTCGTCCTCCGCTTATGGTAAACAAAGGCTTCATGAATTAAACCAATCCGAAAACCACTGCGTTGTATACGAATGCTGTATTCGATATCTTCTCCAAGACGGGTTAATTTATATCCTCCAACGCTCTCCCATACTTTTCTGGAAACACCCATATTGAAGCTCCTTGGGTGGAAGGTGCCCATGTGCCGTTTATTGCCCCGTATCCCCCCGGTGGTTAAGGGTGAAGTCATGCTGTAGCTTATTGCTTTCTGAACCGGCGTAAAGCGTTGATGTGCAGCATCAGGTCCTCCATAAGCATCCAGCCAGCTGTTTTCAAGGTTATCTTTAACGATTTCCAGATATCGGGCTGGAATCAGGCAGTCTGAGTCAAAAACGATGAAATAATCTCCATCAGCCAATTGGAAACCAAAATTTCTTGCAAAACCCTGCCCTCCGTTCTCCTTCACAACGTATCTTACATTAAGAAACTCCTGGTATCGCTCCACAATGCTACGGGCATCCTTTGCAGAACCATCTTCAATGATCAGTACTTCAAATGCGGTATAGCTTTGGTGGGTTAAACTTGTCAACAGTTCATCGATCTCCTGTGGACGGTTGTATAAAGGAACAATGATTGAGAAAAACATGCTCCTAAATGACTTTTTCTATTTGATACTGATTTTTGTCGGAGGAACTACGAGATATCAATTCAGCTACAAAACCAGTCAAAAAAAGCTGAAAGCCTACAATGATGGCAACCAAACCAAAATAGAAGAGCGGCTGATCTGTAGCATTACGATAAGGAAGTCCTTCTGAGATGCTGATTAGTTTTTCTATGATGAGCCAAACCGCTACGAAAAAACCAGCCATAAAGCTCAAAACGCCCATTGTTCCAAAAAAATGCATGGGCCTTTTCCCAAACTTCCCCACGAAAAAAATTGACAATAAGTCTAGAAAGCCATTTACAAAGCGATTCAGACCGAACTTAGTCGTTCCGTATTTCCTTGGATAATGTTTGACGACCTGTTCTCCTATTCTGGTGAATCCTGCCCATTTTGCCAGAACCGGTATATAGCGATGCATTTCCCCATATACTTCTATATTTTTAATAACGTCCTTCCGGTAAGCTTTGAGTCCGCAGTTAAAATCGTGAAGGTTTTTTATACCGGACATATTTCGCGTGGCCGCATTGAAAAGCTTGGTCGGAAGCGTTTTGCTCAAGGGGTCGTGTCTTTTCTGTTTATAGCCGGACACCAAATCGAAGCCCTCTTCTCTGATGCGACGGTATAATTCAGGAATTTCATCTGGACTATCCTGCAAATCGGCATCCATGGTGATAACGACTTCCCCCTTGGCCAGGGCGAAACCGACATTCAGCGCAGCAGATTTTCCGTAATTGCGCCGAAAGCGAATTCCCGAAATCGTATCCGGATTTAGTTGCTTCAGCTCTTCAATGACTTCCCAGGACCCATCATTGCTCCCGTCGTCCACCAGGATAACTTCATATCTCAGTGGGTCAGCCTTTAAAACGGTAGAAATCCAATCGATAAGTTCCGGCAACGATTCCCGTTCATTGTACAAAGGCAAAACAATTGATAAATCCATAGAATGGTTCTGCGTTTAAACTATTCTGTTTCGGGATCAACTGGGATGTTGAACATCGGACGCTCCCGTTTAAATATGGCTGCGAAAATCAACGAAACCACAAAGACAACGATAAAGGAAACCAGCATTCCCCGAAGGGTGGAAAGAAGCGTGGCCTCTTCAATGTTACCAATTTGCTCGTCAATACGGGCCAACTGTTCATCAACTTCTTCGGTAGACGCACCGGACTGTTCCATGAACTGAATGGAATTATTGGAAATATTTCTAAGATAACGCTCACGCATAGTTGGGTCGACATACTTCTCAAAGACAAAACCGCCCAACGAGGAGATGATGGTCGCAATAAGCATCATGGTAAAAATAGAAGTTGTTGCTTCACGGAATCCCCAGTATCCTCCATGGGCTCTTCTCAGGCGCAAGGTCAGTATTACCGCAACAACCAGCGGAAGGAAGAACCCTGTGATAACGGGACCGATAATTACCATCCAGAAGGAATCTGATGAGGCGTAATAATACATTGGCGGAGCCGTAAGAAGAACCATAATTACACCCAGAACCAATCCAAGTATAATGGCATACTGCCGGTTTTTGCTATTATTTTCTTCCATAGAGTGGGGCAGATTTAAAATAAGAAATTAGAGATGTGTAGATGAAGCCATCGAACGGGCGGTTCGGACTGTGGCCCATGAACTCCTTTAATTGGGTTACATTCGGATCGATTTCATTAAAATAAGCCATAAACGGGTAGAAAAAAGCGGCCAGCTCCTCTTCGTTTTCATCCAGATCAGAAGTTTTTGCAGATATCTCCGCATAGGTACTCTCCGTAAGCATTGCGTTGGAAATCATGGGTTCATATATTCGGTACTCATCCTGGAATTCGTCCTCATCCACCAATAGAAATTCCTTCAGAAAGTCTTCCAGATCGGGCTCCAGCTCCTCATCGGCACATTCTTTAAGATAAAGCAAAAGATTCAGCAACTCCGTACCACGGTCAATGGTTTGCTCTTCAATCTCGAGCCATTCGGCAGATTCTAAGTAATCATCGTCCAATCGCTTGATGTCGTCGGAGAAAAAATTGATTAACAATAGATCATAAATCGGTTCCCTGAGCTCTTCCGCGGGCGATTGTTCATCAAAAAACTCATCCAGACGGTCAAGTTTCGCCATAAAATCCGCTTCCGAGTCAAAAATGGCTTTCAGCCCTTCGTAATATTGCTGGCCAGACACCGCTGGTTCCAGATGCTCACCAAAAATGATCAGCCCGTTTTTCAGGGCGCGATTTACTCTGACATCCATATCAGTTCGATTTTTCGTTAAAAAATGATCGGCCCTTGTTAATGACCAGGACCGCCTTTCCGGTCATCTCCGTATGGAGATATGGCGTATTGCAGGACAGTGATCGGTTGGTCAGCGAATTAAGCATCCATTGTTCCTCAACACTGAACAAAACCAGGTCAGCTTGCTCACCTTCACCAAAGGTAGGAATAGTTAACCCGAGAATCCTCCTTGGTGCCAGAGAAAGCTTTTCTACGATCAATTCTACACGCAATCCGGACTGCAGCAATAGCGGTAAGGCTGTTTGCAACCCGATCATACCATCGGCCGCAATCTCAAATTCAACATTTTTTAATTCTGGCTCCTGCGGGGTATGCTGGGTCACAATAGCATCAATCGTTCCATCTTCCAGTCCTTCTCTCAAAGCCTTAATATCCATCTCTGTACGGAGGGGAGGCTTTACTTTATAATTGCTGTTAAATTCAGCAATGGATTCATCGTGAAGCACCAGATGATGAACGGCGACGTCACACGTAACCGGAATTCCGGAAGCCTTGGCCTCACGAATGAAGCGAACACTTCCTGCTGTAGAGATTGTGCTGAAATGAATGGGTGCGTCATGATACGCGGCGAGCTGAAGGTCTCTGGAGACCATAAGCTCTTCGGCAATATTCGGAATTCCTTTCATTCCAAGATAGGTACTCATAACGCCTTCGTTCATTTTACCCTTCCCGGCTAACGATGCGTCTTCCGGAAAAGAAAATACGCGAGCGCCTATTCCCTTAGCATATAAAAGCGCCCTGCTCATCAGGCCAGCCTGTTCCACTGGTCGGTTTCCGTCTGAAAAAGCTATCGCTCCAGCCTGGCTCATATCAAACATTTCAGCAAGCTCCTTTCCTTCTCGCGCCCGGCTTAATGCCCCTACCGGATAAATTGAAACCAATTCCGCCCTGCCACCCTGAACAAGAAACCTAACTTCAGCCTGTGAGGCAACCGCAGGAGAAGTGTTTGGATGAAGCGCCACCGCTGTAAAACCACCGCTGGCCGCGGCAGCACAACCACTTTGAATTGTCTCCTTCGTTTCCATTCCGGGCTCACCAAAATTACAATTCAGATCAAGAAAGCCGGGCGCCACAAAATGGCCTTCAGCATGAACAACTTTATCCCCGGAATCGGTTTCAACACGCTGTTCAATCGAGGTCAAGGTCCGGATCACGCCATCCTCTATCAATAAGTTTACAGATTTTCCATCCAATGGATGCTCCGGACAGATCAGAGTAGCAGATTTAAGCAGTATTTTACTCATTTGGGTAAGATGCGTACTTCTTTAGACAGATGATTAATTTGGAGTGAAGGAATTTACAATCCCATATAAAACAAAAGTACAAAATCCTCATCAATCACGCTGAAAATTTTGTACTTGTAGGAAGAATGGATGGGTTCCAGGCTATCCGATTACAGTGTCCTCCGGGATAACCGCCCGCTTTTTGATCACAACAATACCGTCTTTTATGGTATGTGTATCGAATTCACCATCTTCCAGATGGCTTCCGCCACGAATCTGCACCCGGTTACCGATCGAGCAGCTTTTATCAAGAATAGCCGTATCAATGTAACAATCCTGTCCGACGCCAACAATTGGCTTTCCGTTATTTCTAGCATCTTCCAGTTCCTCCAGGGTTTGATAAGAATCGCTTCCCATCATATACGTATTTTTAATGGTAGTACCTTCGCCTACCCTGGAACGGACGCCAATAACAGACCTTTCTATGTGCTGGGCGGCAATGATACAACCGTCCGCCACGATAGCGTTATGCAGGGTGGTTTTCATTAATTTGGAAGGGGGAAGCATCCTTGGCCGGGTAAAAATCCCCTGCTTATCAAAAAGATTAAACGCAGGAATTTCATCGGTCAGTCCAATATTCGCCTCAAAGAAAGAATCGATATTACCGATGTCCGTCCAGTAGCCATCGTATTGATAACTTACTACTCGCATTCCCTCGCTGATGGCATCCGGTATCAACTCTTTTCCGAAATCCAGTCCGCTCTTTTGTGTGAGCATATCGTTTAAAATCCCTTTGCTGAAAATATAGATCCCCATAGAGGCCAGATAGTGGCGTCCTGCCGATTTCATCTCCTCGGTCGTCTCGGAACCCCAATCTGTCAGCAGCTCCGTTTTTGGCTTTTCTATGAATGAAGTAATGTTTGCCTCTTCATCGGATTTAAGGATTCCGAAGGAAGTCGCATCCTTTGCGTTGACCGGAATAGTGGCTATGGTTACCTCCGCTTTCTTACTGATGTGATGCTCGATCATTTCCTGAAAATCAATCTGATAAAGTTGATCTCCGGAAAGGATAAGAATAAAATCATACTCGTGGTGTTCCATATAGCGCAGGGAATGGCGTACGGCATCAGCCGTCCCCTGGAACCACTTATCACCTTCCATGGTTTGTTCCGCCGCTATAATGTCTACGAATCCCTTACTAAAAACGCTAAAATTATAGGTGTTTTTAATGTGGGTATTCAACGAAGCTGAATTGTACTGGGTCAGTACGAAAATCCGGTTATACCCGGAATTGAGACAATTAGAGATCGGAATATCAACCAGGCGATACTTTCCTGCGATCGGAACCGCTGGTTTTGATCTTTTATCCGTTAATGGGGCCAGCCGGGATCCACGACCGCCACCGAGGACAATGGAAATAACTTTCGGTGTCATACTACTGAATCATTTTTTTATAGAGTTCGATATATTTTAAGGCAGATCGATCCCAGGAAAAGTCAAGTCCCATAATTTGCTTACGGAGTTCTGTCATCTCCTGCTTCAACTTGGATAATTTCAACGCACGTTCTAGCCCCTCGATGGTAGCTTCAACCGTTGCCCCCTCAAAGACGATACCATAACCATGCGGCATAGCAATGTCCCATACGGTATCTTTAAGTCCACCTGTTGCCTGTACTACGGGAATTGTTCCATAGCGCATAGCATAGAATTGGTTCAGACCACATGGCTCAACTCTGGACGGCATGACCAGAAAATCGGACCCTGCGTAAATCTGATGCGCCAATTCTTCGTTATAACCTAAATAAAGGGCGAAATGTTGGTTATTTGTTTCCGAAAGTCTTTGCAACGCCTCGGTCATGTAGGGATCACCCGATCCTAAAACCAGGAAGTTAAACTGACCATCGTACATGGATGACAATCTTTGTATGACCGGAACCAGCATATCTGCACCTTTTTCCAATGCAAAACGTCCAATAAACGAAAAAAGAGGCAGGTCTGGGTCCAGATTAAAGCGTTCACACAGACTGGCTTTATTGACCTGCTTCCCTCCTCCAACGGTCTTCAATGTGTAATTTTTGATTAACGCTGGATCAGATTTAGGATCCCACACCTCATTATCGACACCATTGATAATTCCGGTGGATTTGAGGCGCTCCGCAACCAGCAGACTCTCAAGCCCGTTTGCGGCGATAAATAACTCACGCAGATAGCCCACAGATACAGTCGTGTAATTCCAAACGCATTTAACAAGGGCGGCTAAAGGGTTGATCTGACCATCCCAGTCTAGAAGCCCCCAGCTCCAGGAGTCAAACTCGGGCATAAGGGCAGCCATGTCCCAACTCATCCAACCCTGATATTGCGCGTTATGGAGCGTACCGATCGTCACGGTCTGACGTAAAAAACTAAACTTCGAAACATGATCTACGTAAAACGGAATCAGACCGGTATGATGGTCGTGGCAATGGATGATGTCGGGCCGGATCTGCTTTTTACACAGCCAGTCCAGCGCTGCATGCTGAAAGGCCAGAAATTGCTCCGATTCATCTGCATATCCGTACACCTCCGGTCTGTCCAGCAACCCGGGGATTTTTACCAGGTAAAGGGGAAAGCCCAGCAGATCGGCCTCCAGCCGAAGGACACTGTAAAGACAAAGTCGTTCGCCCTGAAAAAAATGATCCTCGTGAATCGTGGTAAAGGACTGACTCTGCATGAATGCCCGTTCGTAGTACGGCATCACCACCTCACTCTGAACACCTTCCTTCTGCTGGTATTTTGGAAGCGCCCCGAGCACATCAGCTAATCCGCCAACTTTGGCAACAGGATAGCATTCCGCACTAAAATGTATCACATGCATATTATTTCTTTTTCTTTAGCACAATGCCGCCTAATGGTGGCAAGGTGAAATCCGCAGAATAAGTTTTATTCATCCAGTAACGGCGTTCCGCTTTCACTTGCTCTTGTTCCACTCCACTACCGTAAAACAAGGTATCGTCTGAATTGAGCAGGACTTCATAGACCCCCTGATCCGGCAGACCCACCCGATAAGAATAGCGAACAACAGGCGTCAGATTCAAGATGACCACAACGTCTTCCTCCGGATCATGTCCATGTCTTATATAGGCCAGCACAGAATTGTTCGAATCACCTAATTCAATCCACTCAAAGCCTTCGGGAGAAAAACTCTTTTCGTATAGCGCAACTTCCGAGCGATAAAGCTGGTTCAAAGCTTGAATAAACCGGAAGAGCCCGGCATGAGGTGCCTGCTCTAAAAGGTGCCAGTCCAGCGAAACATTAAAATCCCATTCGCGCTCCTGTCCGAATTCGCCTCCCATAAAGAGTAGTTTTGTGCCCGAATGCGTGAACATATAGAGATAAAGTGCACGTAGGTTAGCAAAGCGTTGCCACTCATCCCCGGGCATGCGTCCCAAGATAGATTTCTTACCATGTACCACCTCGTCATGGGAAAGCGGAAGCATAAAGTTTTCACTAAACGCATACACCGTACTAAACGTGATCTGACTGTGATTAAACTTCCGGTATACCGGATCTTGTTTAAAATAGGCAAGGGTATCGTGCATCCACCCCATCATCCATTTCATACCAAAGCCCAAACCTCCGGAAAAGGTAGGCCGGCTAACACCCGGCCAGGCAGTGGATTCTTCGGCAATGGTCTGAACATCCGGAAAATTCGCATACACGGCTTCGTTCATTTCCTTTAAAAAGCTGATAGCCTCCAGGTTCTCCCTCCCGCCATACTGATTCGGTATCCACTCCCCTTCTTTCCGCGAGTAATCCAGGTAAAGCATGGAGGCCACCGCATCTACACGAAGCCCGTCGACATGAAAACGTTCCAGCCAAAACAAGGCGTTGGATATTAAAAAGGACCGGACCTCGCTTCTGCCGTAATTAAAAATGTACGAATTCCAGTCCGGGTGAAAGCCTTGTCTCGGATCTTCGTGCTCATAAAGGTGGGTACCATCAAACCGGTAAAGCCCGTTTTGGTCGCCGGGAAAATGTGAAGGAACCCAATCCAGTATGACCCCTATACCGTTCAGGTGAAGTTGTTCAATCAGATACATCAGATCCTGTGCATTGCCGTAACGTACGCTTGCCGCGTAATAACCGGTAATCTGATACCCCCAGGACGGATAATAGGGATGTTCCATTATGGGCATAAACTCGACGTGGGTAAATCCCGCGTCCAGTATGTACGGAACCAGCCGATCGGCAACAGAGCGATAGGATAAATAGCGTTCCGGATTTTCAGGATCGCGGATCCAGGAGCCCAGATGCATTTCGTACACCGAAACCGGTCTGTCCAGTGCGTTATGTCCTTTCCTGGTTTCCATCCACTCCCGGTCCGACCATTCATAATAAGTAGTGGCAATTTTGGAAGCCGTACTCGGCGCCAGTTCCCACTCCAGCGCGAACGGATCACCCTTTTCCAGCTCCTGCCCGTCCGGGGTATTGATGTGGTACTTGTATAGCTGGCCAAGGCCGATTTCCGGAATAAACCCTTCCCATATTCCCGAGTCGTCCCAGCGGGGAAACAATCGGTGAAGATGAGGATTCCATCCGTTGAAGTCGCCGATGACATAAACGGAATGCGCATTGGGGGCCCACACTGCAAAGTAGGTACCCTGCTTACCTTCTTTATCAATTTCACGTGCCCCGAACTTTTCAAAAAGCCTGAAATGTTTGCCAGTGCGGAATAGACCGATGTCGAAATCGGTAAATAAACTATGTACCTCTACCGGGTTTTGCATATGAAGTTTATAACTGAACTGTGTTAATGTTTGAAAATATAAATTGACGCTTGAAGCCGCGATACCGCGCTGGTATCTTAACAAAGCAGGACGATTTTAGTTTACGGGAGCTGCTCTTTTTACACGATTTCATATTTCTGTTTGTACAGTCCGATTCAACGATTATATTTGCATTATTCAACGTTGCTCTACAACATGAAAAAAAGCTTTACGCATCACATTCATTTTCATCATCGCCCCTGCGGCGATTATTGATATGTTTGTTTCTACGTGAAGCAGTTTAAACCCCATAGATTCTTTAATTTTTTCCTAACGTTTATTTTTAAATCATTCGGGTTATCCCGAACGTGATTCATCAAAATATGTACAACTCAACAGAAACGCTCAAAATTGCCATTCAGAAATCCGGCCGGCTTAACGAGAAATCCGTCCAACTACTGAAAAATTGCGGCCTGAGCTTCGATAATTATAAAAGCTCCCTGATGACACAGGCAGCAAATTTCCCTCTTGAAATCCTTTTTCTCAGAGATGATGATATCCCTGAATATGTGCAGGATGGCATTGCTGACCTGGGAATCGTTGGAGAAAACGTCATAATGGAAACGGAAGTAGATGTACATTATATCCAACGATTGGGTTTTGGAAAATGCAATCTGAAAATAGCAATACCTAACGGTAGCGAAATTCAGCAATTGTCGGATCTCCAGGGAAAAGCCATTGCCACATCCTATCCGAACATTTTGAAGAATTTCCTGACGGAAAAATCCATCGATGCATCAATACGGACCATATCCGGGTCGGTGGAAATCTCCCCTGGTCTTGGATTAAGTGATGCGATCTGCGATATTGTCTCTACCGGAGGGACCCTTAAAAGCAACGGCCTGAAGCCTTTTGCTGATGTAGTCAGCTCCGAAGCCATTCTGATCGGGAAAAACGGAGTTGCTGCTAACCCGATTGTGGTAGAGCTTTTGCAGCGTATCCAATCTGTTCAGACGGCAAAAGAGACCAAATATGTGGTTTTGAATGTTGAACGTAAAAACCTGGAGGAGATTACCGGGCTATTGTCCGGCGTTAAAAGCCCGACAGTCGTTCCCCTCGCTGACGAGGGTTGGGTGGCGGTCCACACGGTAATCCCGGAACAGGATTTCTGGTATAAGATCAGCAAACTGAAGGCGGCAGGTGCTCAGGGCATCGTCGTTATGCCGATCGAAAAAATCATCTTATAGGTCAGCAAGCTATGTTAAGGATCGAGCATTATAAAAGCTTGTCGGAAACCGACCTCGACAGGCTGATTCAGCGGAATACAGATGACGATAACAGCGTGCGGGATAAAGTACTTGATATTGCTGCTGAAGTTAGGAACAATGGAGATGAAGCACTGCGGCAATATGCTAAGCGTTTCGACCAGGTTAATCTGGATCAGCTCTATCTGGATGAGACCGATTTACAGCTGATCGCTTCCCAAATTGACCGGACGGCACAACGCGCACTCGAAATCGCCTTCAATAACATCTATCGCTTTCACCAGACGCAGCGCAAAAAAGAGCCGAAGGTCGAAACCATGCGCGGGGTGACTTGCTGGCGGGAATCTCGACCGATCGAACGTGTGGGTCTTTATATTCCCGGTGGAAGCGCGGTACTACCCAGTACCTTTCTGATGCTTGGCGTGCCGGCGCGCATCGCCGGCTGTAAAGAAATCGTCGTTTGCTCCCCTCCGCAGAAAGATGGTAAAATCAACCCTTACATCGCATATTGTGCGCAGCTTCTGAAAATCGAAAAAATCTTTTTGGCTGGCGGGGCTCAGGCAATTGCCGCCATGGCCTTTGGAACGGAAAGTATCCCCAAAGTCAGCAAAATATTCGGACCCGGAAATCAATACGTTACGCAGGCCAAGATGCTTGTACAGCAACAGGCAGGAACGGCGATAGATATGCCAGCCGGACCATCGGAAGTGTTGGTTGTTGCGGATGAAACGGCCCGGCCAGAGTTCGTTGCGGCGGACCTCCTCGCGCAGGCAGAGCATGGAGCCGACAGTCAGGCTATTCTCGTATCTGATTCTTTCCGGCTGGTCGAGGAGGTAAACCAGGTACTCGCCAAACAGATCTTAAAGCTTAACCGTGCAACCATAGCGCAAAAAGCGCTGGAACAATCGTATGCTGTCGTGGTTTCCTCCGCAGAGGAAGCGATGAAGTTTAGCAATCTTTACGCTCCCGAACACTTGATTCTCCAAACGGAAAATGCGTCTTCACTGGCACGAAAGGTCATTAACGCCGGCTCTGTATTTGTAGGGCACCTGACGCCGGAAAGTGCGGGAGATTACGCTTCGGGAACCAACCATACCCTGCCAACCAGCGGTCACGCTAAAGCTTATTCAGGTGTATCAGTAGACTCCTTTGTAAAAAAGATAACTTTTCAGGAGATTGATGCGCAGGGCATAAGGAACATCGGGCCTACAGTTGAAATACTGGCTGACCTGGAGGGACTGGACGCACATAAAAAAGCGGTTAGTTATCGCCTCGAATACTTAACTTCAAAGAACATTTAATTGCAGCTATGAGCTCCTTCGATCTTGACGCCTTACTGCGCGAAAACATAAAAAAACTGATTCCTTATTCTTCCGCCCGGGATGAATTCAAAGGGAGCGCGTCCGTTTGGCTGGATGCCAATGAAAACAGCTACGGATCTCCTCTGGAACGAAACTACAACCGCTATCCCGATCCGCTGCAACTAAAATTGAAGAACAAACTTAGCCAAATCAAAGGCGTTCCTCCGGAAAACACCTTCCTGGGTAACGGAAGCGACGAGGCAATCGATATTCTCATCAGAGCTTTTTGTGAGCCGGGAAGGGATAACATTCTGCTTTTACCGCCTACTTATGGTATGTATGAGGTGGCGGCTAATATAAACGACGTGGCGATTAAGACGGCGGCTCTGACGACCGACTTTCAGCTGGATCTGAATCTTATAGCAGAGGAAATAGACAAGCACACGAAAATTATTTTTGTCTGCTCGCCGAACAACCCGACCGGTAATTCCATTCGCCGCTCCGATGTGGAAACTCTGCTGGTCAATTTCACAGGATTGGTGGTTGTTGATGAAGCATATATCAATTATGCCGGCCAGCACTCCTTCATTCGTGAACTGCTGGAGTACCCGAACCTGGTTGTTTTTCAGACGCTGTCCAAGGCCTGGGGACTAGCAGCCCTGCGCATCGGAATGGCTTTTGCCAGTCAATCCATTATTGAGGTATTCAACAGAATTAAACCTCCATACAATATTGGTGAAGCTTCTCAGGAACTGGCATTGATGGCGCTTGAGCAAGTCGAAACTACCAAGTACCGGATAAGAGAAACCGTTGCAGAGCGGAATAAGCTTGCCAAAATACTTCCCGATTTCCCTTTCATCCGACGTGTATATCCTTCCGACGCGAATTTCCTTCTGGTTGAAACGACCGATCCAACCGGAATATATCAACACCTGGTTAACGGCGGTGCTATTGTAAGAGACCGTTCTAAAATAGCCGGATGCGAAGGTTGCCTGCGGATTACAATCGGAACACCTGATGAAAATCAGTTATTAATCAACTTATTAACGAGCTATGGAACACAATAAAGCTGAAAAAAACATCAGAAAGAGGGTGCTGTTTATTGACCGCGATGGAACACTTGTCCAGGAAACGGAAGACGAGCAGGTCGACTCTTTTGATAAGCTTCGTTTTTATCCCGGAGCACTTCAATACCTGCCGCGTATTGCCCGTGAACTGGACTTCGAGATGGTCCTGGTGACCAACCAGGATGGTCTGGGAACGGATGCTTACCCGGAAAACACTTTTTGGCCTATCCACCGTTTCATAATGGACACCTACGCGGCTGAAGGGGTTGTGTTCAAAGAAGAGTTTATTGACCGTACCTTTCCGCATGAGCTGGCGGAGACCCGTAAGCCAGGTATAGGTCTGCTTCGGAAATTCATGAACAACGACGAGTATGACCTTGAAAATTCTTACGTGATCGGTGATCGGGTAAACGACGTCAAACTTGCTGAAAACCTGGGTGCCCGGGCCATCTGGCTCAGAAATAACGACTTACTGGGACAGGCTGAACAGCATGTTTTCGGAGATAACGTCGTTGCCCTCGAAACCGCTGATTTCGGAAAAATCTACGAATTTTTACGTTTTGGTTCCCGTGTCTCGGAACATCGGAGGAAAACAAATGAAACGGATGTACAAATAAAAATTAACCTTTCCGGATCCGGCAAAGCACGGATTGAAACAGGTCTACCGTTCTTTGATCATATGCTGGATCAGCTGGCAAGACACGGAGCATTGGATCTGGAGCTCCTTACCAATGGCGATCTGGAAATCGATGAACATCATACCATAGAAGATACGGCAATTGCGCTCGGAGAAACCCTGCTGGTTGCTTTGGGCGATAAAAGAGGCATCGAACGTTACGGCTTTTGCCTTCCAATGGACGATTGTCTGGCTCAGGTGGCGATCGACTTCGGCGGCCGCAGCTGGCTGGTCTGGGACGCGGAATTTAAAAGAGAAAAAATCGGAGAAATGCCCACGGAGATGTTTTACCATTTCTTCAAGTCGTTTTCCGATGCCGCAAAATGCAACCTGAATGTGTCCGCAAAAGGTATAAATGAGCATCATAAGATAGAAGCCATTTTCAAAGCCTTCGCAAAGGCCATTAAAATGGCTGTACGGCGGGATGTCAATAATATGCAACTACCTAGTACCAAAGGTGTATTATGATCGGAATTGTTAATTACGGCGCCGGCAATATTTTTTCACTTAGCGCAGCCCTGGATCGGATAAACGTCGCTTATGGCATGATCAATCAGCCGGAAGAACTGGCTGATTACACCCACGTCATCATTCCGGGAGTAGGACATGCCGGAGCAGCTATGAAACGCCTGGAAGAAAGCGGACTGGCCGAACCTGTTAAAGCGCTTAAAGTGCCCGTACTTGGGATATGCGTTGGGATGCAGCTCCTGAGCTCTTTTTCAGAGGAGGGCTCGTCCGACATGCTGAACCTTATGCCCGTTCGAACCCTCCATTTTGAAAACCGGATTGCTCATAAAATACCACACATGGGCTGGAACCGGGTGGAATTACTCAAAACATCTGCCTTATTCGACGGAATTCCCGACGAGAGCTATTTTTATTTTGTTCATTCCTATTTTCTGGAATATAATCCTACTTTTACGCTCGCGAAAACGCAATACGGACTCTCTTTTGCCGCTGCGGTAATACGGGATAACTTTTTCGGGGTTCAGTTTCATCCGGAAAAGTCCGGAGAAGCCGGAGAGCAGTTATTGAAAAACTTTTCCATGCTTTAATACGTATTTATCTTATTTAGACTATACTATGTATATAATTCCTGCCATCGATATTCTCGATAAAAAGGTCGTTCGCCTGCGCGAAGGAAAATACGATGAGGTTACCCATTACGACACTTCTCTGGAGGAAATGATCCAGAACTATCAGTCGAATGGAACCGAATTCGTTCACATCATCGACCTGAATGGAGCGAAGGGCGATTTCAGTAATCAATCCTACTTGTTTGACATCATCAAAAGTACGGATATGAAAGTACAATACGGCGGCGGAATCCGCAGTGTGCAAATGGTGGAGGGTTTACTGAATGCCGGTGTGCATCGTGTGATTGTCGGAACGCAGGCCATAACGAATCCGGAATTTCTTGATGAGCTCAGCAGCCTGTATTGCAGCGGCGTCAAATGCTCTGATCATATTGTCGTAGCTATCGATGTCCTGGACGAGGTCATTAAATATTCAGGTTGGATGGAAAGCTCACCGGTCAAATTGGTTGATTACATTGACCGGTGTCTGGGATTGGGATTTTTCCGTTTCCTTTGTACAGACATCAATAAAGATGGAAAACTCGGAGGAGCCGGAGTCGAACTCTACCAAAAACTCCTGAATCACTCTCCGATCATCAAACTCATTGCTTCCGGTGGTATTAGCTCTATGGCTGATATCCGGGAACTACATGATCTGAAGGTTGAAGCCTGCGTGGTAGGAAAGGCCATTTATGAGAACAAGGTCAGCATTGAGGAAATAAAGGAATGGAACCTGCGATCGCTGATCAACTTCTGAACCAGGGCGTAGCCAAACGAATTATTCCCTGCCTGGATGTGAAAGACGGCAGAACGGTGAAGGGGGTTAATTTCGTTGACTTGCGCGATGCGGGCGACCCGGTTGAACTGGCCTGGCAATATTCCCGCCAGGGTGCAGACGAACTGGTTTTCCTGGACATCACCGCTACGCATGAAAATAGGGGAACAACCGTTGAAATGGCCCGGAATGTTGCCCGTAGTGTTAATATCCCGTTCACCATCGGTGGTGGTATACGTTCGATAGAGGATGCTTCCGTATTGCTAAATGCCGGTGCGGACAAAATATCTGTAAATTCGGCAGCCGTACGGAACCCGGATCTGATTGATGCGCTGGCCGCAAATTTTGGAATACAGTTCGTCGTGCTTGCAGTAGATACAAGATTGGTAGATGGTGAGCAATATGTATTCCTGAATGGCGGACGCCTGCAAACGGGAATCCGAACGATAGACTGGATTCTGGAAGCACAGAAACGCGGAGCTGGTGAGATTCTGCTAACTTCAATGGACCGCGACGGTACCAAAGAAGGTTTTGACTGCTCCTTTCTTAAGCAGGTGAATGATGCCGTCCACATACCGCTGATTGCCTCAGGAGGTGCCGGTACAGCAACGCATTTTGAAGAGGTCTTTATTCAAACTAACGTAGACGCTGCACTGGCAGCATCTGTTTTTCATTATGGCGAAATCCCCATTCCCGCTTTAAAGATGCAACTGAAGGAAAAGGGAATAGAAGTTCGTCAAACGATATAAGCTATGATCGATTTTGATAAGAGCGACGGCTTGGTCCCCGTTATCATACAAGACCACCAAACGCTGGAAGTACTGATGCTGGGTTATATGAACGAAGAGGCCTGGCAAAAGACTCAGACTACAAACAGGGTAACCTTTTATTCAAGATCTAAAAACCGTTTATGGACTAAAGGCGAACAAAGCGGCAATTTTCTTGAGATGATTTCTCATTCGGTTGACTGCGACCGGGACACCCTGCTGATTATGGCGAGGCCTTTCGGCCCTACCTGTCATACAGGAAACCGCAGTTGCTTCGGTACCAGCTACAATAAGAATTTCCTTTTTGAACTCGAACGAATCATCAGCAACCGGTATGAAGAGCCGAAAACGGACTCCTATGTAAACCGGCTTCGTCAGAAAGGATTAAATAAAATCGCACAAAAGGTAGGCGAAGAGGGTGTTGAGACGGTTATTGCTGCCCTTGCTGAAACGGAAACCGATTTGATCAATGAATCATCCGATTTGCTTTTTCATCTTTTTGTACTCCTCAGAGAGAAAGGTATTTCCCTGGACCAACTGGGTCACAATCTTGAAAAACGACATAAGGGTTAAAATAAAATTTATGGTAGCGAAGTTAGACGCGCATCGGATTCATCATTTAACGGGACATCAAAATCCCATTTATGCGGTTGAAACCGGACCGTTCCAGGACATTTTGTATACAGCCGGAAACGACAAAGGGGTGGTGGAGTGGAATACTTCGTCCGGCACGTTCAACCGTGTCCTGGCGCCGGT
>JBMDWN010000137.1:0-1515 GCA_048595275.1 Olivibacter sp.
AGTTCTGTGCGGCGCCACTAAAGTAGGCAACGATGAGGCCGATGACAAAAAGGAGAATTTTATTCATGGTTTCGATTTTCTTAAAAGACGCACCCGCGCCTCTTTGCGTTGCATAACAAAGTAAAAAAATATGCCAAAGACCTTTTTGTGCCTTTATAGCTGGCTGAAAGCAGTTTTCTGATTTTTTCTGGCTGTCCGGAAACGAACAGTGCTGTCCGTTATCGTTCAAAGTTGGTTGGTGTAGACAAGTAGGATTGAAGCAAAGTTTGCTGTCCTTGCAGCATGCAGGTATCGGCATCCATAATAGTTGATGATATCTGCAGCGCTTTCAAAGCCGATTCATAGAGCTCTTTTTGAATCCCAGAGGCAATCAGGTAAAATGACACCTTCAGATCTTTAACGTTCGCGAGCTCAGCACCAATCAGCAGGCCATTTAGGTAAGAAAGGTTTTCGAATCCGTTTCTTATTCCAAATATGTCGGCGCTCCGGATATGGAACAACTTGTTAAGTAAGTTTGATCCATCAGCAGCGTCTTTCACGCCTTTCAGAAACAATGGTTCCTCAGCGATGGGCTTGGCGTACCCATCAGAGTTTTCAACGAGGACAGAATGAGACAGAATACTTTTTTCGCGTAATAGCTGGAATAATTCACCGGTCATATACGTGTGGAACGTCGCTAATTTATTTCTTTCGATGACAACATGTTTTGAATGAGTGCCAGGCAACAACCAGATTTGCTTCTTCACGTCGCTGTTTAGCTGAGAATATGCGCCAATTACTTGCGTTTCCTCTCCCCGCATCACATCATTTTTGGTACGCAGCCCGGTGATCAGAAAAATTGAGTGCCCGTTAACCTGGCCCAGCGGGTGAACCAGCGAGCGGGTATTTTCAAAGCTTAAAGGGCATAATTGATAAGGGAGTTCTTTCATTCCGATGGTTGATGACGCCATACCGGAAATGATGATTGGCAGGCTATCCAGACTCCTGCCACTTCGCGTCTTCAATTCTTCAAGCCTTTGGAAAAGAACGGAAGAATAAAACTGCAGGGGATGCTTCTGCACCTCTTGACGGTGTTGCGAACGAAGAGAAACGATCCCGTCCTCTGTTTTAATTTCCTGTTCTACGTTTAAGTCGGGGGTGCGCACCAGGCGAAGACGCATATTGCTGCTTCCCCAGTCGCAGCTTAGGAAGAAATTCATTATTCCAATTTTGGTAAAAGTCCGATTAGCTCCTTAGCCCGTGTACTGATGTCCCACAGTTCCGTGTCCGTAATGGGGATCCCGCCGCGAACGAGGCCGCTTCCGATGCCGACGCCTTTTGCTCCCACATCCAGAAAATCCCGGATGTTGGTTTTATCGACACCCCCGGTAGGGAGCAGGGGGATGTCTGGGCAAGGCCCCCGTAAGTCAGCCAGGTATTGGGCGCCCAGTCGTGCGGGAAAAAGCTTCACGATGTGCGCCCCGTATTGATGGGCTAAAAGTACTTCGGTCGCGGTAAACGCTCCTGGGATACTGA
>JBMDWN010000138.1:0-2175 GCA_048595275.1 Olivibacter sp.
TTATGATTTTGACAGGCAGTATTTTTTTAGCCTATGCTGCTTTGAAATGGTACGATGAGCCGGTTCGTATGTGGCTAAGAAGAAAATTCGGTTAGACGATCTTGAAAAGATATATCATCGTTAACAGAACCACATTAAAAAAAGATCGGTACTTGTTTAATACCAAATAATAATCAGAATCATACCAAATACGGACCAACTACTTCTTTTCACCGTAAGTTGACCGTAAACCGACCGTAAATTGACCGTAAATTTTACGGTAAGTTTACGGTCAACTTACGGTCGGTTTACGGTCAATAGTAGGACTTAATAAGTATCTGGTAAGTATTTGAACCCTTTTTAGGAAGCGTTAGGAATAAATATTGTTTAGATATAATGATAATTTCAATATGAAGCTTTGAATAATGATTCAAAAGAAAAATCAGCAAGCAGTAATCATTACAGGGGGGCCGGGCATGGGTAAAACGACACTCATCGGGAAATTAGGCGAACTTGGTTATGGCGCTGTTAAAGAATCGGGAAGAACGATTATTCAATCCGAATTGGACAAAGGCGGTGTCCGTCTTCCCTGGTTGGATCGGGAGGGCTTTGCTGAAGCCATGTTCGAAATGGCGGTGAACGATTTTAATCAATCACTTACGCGTGATGTTACGACATTCTTTGACAGAGGAATCGGCGATGTCATTGGTTACCTGCAATGGTGTAAAATTCCCGTTCCAACCCGGTATTGGGATGCGGCCAAAACACTCCGATATTGCCGTCACGTATTTATGACACCTCCATGGCGGGAAATTTATCAGATGGACAGTGAACGCAAGCAAAGCTTTTCAGAGGCAATAGATACTTTTGAAACGATGAAAATAGTTTATAAACAACTTGATTACCACTTGGTAGAATTGCCCAAAGTTTCTGCGGATAGGAGAGCAAACTTCATTGTTCAAAACCTTGAAAAGCTATTGCCTTAATTCTGGCTGGATGCTGTGAACTGTCAGGAAGTCATCAAACTAAGCGCAATGATGATCATTGTCAACTGTAAAAATAAACCAAGTAAATAAACACGATTCCCTTTCATGCCAGATGTTTTCATTTGTTTCATAAACGATGTTTTTAGTAACTGACTTGTTTAAATTTGTTCAAATCAGGTACCACGAACATACTGGGCGTAACAAAAGCAGGTTTTATGTGTTTGAATAAAAACTAGACAACTATATAGAGCCATGAAAGTACACGAGTACAGCAACGGCGAGATCACCATTCTCTGGAAGCCGGAAATATGCATCCATTCCGGCATATGCGTCAAAACCCTCCCCGCCGTATACGATCCAAAAGATCGTCCGTGGATTAAACCTGAAAACGCTACATCAGAGCAGTTAATCCATCAGGTTGCAAAATGCCCTTCCGGTGCTTTAAGCATCAAAGATTGAATTATCCAGAAGAATCCAAAGTCATGAAAAAAATTATGCGAAGCCATTTTCTGATAGCTTGTTTTCTATTGACCTATGCAACCGGTAGCCATGCTCAGCAAAATCTCGACTTTTCCGGCAAGCAGGGAATTGTTTCTCCTGTTGTACAAGAGGATAACTCGGTCATGTTCACTTTGGATGCCCCCAATGCCAAACAAGTGTATCTGCGGGGCGACTGGATGAAAGGGCAAGGGGGGAATGCTGGCCGGCAAGCTATGAAAAAGGATGCAAAGGGGATGTGGACCTTGACTACAAAGACGCTTGGTTCGGATCTCTTTCAATATAATTTCATTGTTGACGATTTGAAGATCAACGATCCCAGCAACGTCTATCAAATCAGGGATGTATCAAATCTTTTCAGCATATTTTTAACCAACGGAGAACAATCATCCTTATACAAAGTTCAGGATGTACCTCATGGTACCGTATCAAGGACCTGGTATGCATCCGAAGGACTGGGAACCACCCGTAGGCTGACGATTTACACCCCTCCGGGCTACGAGAACTCCGGAGAAGAATATCCCGTACTTTATTTGCTGCATGGCGTCGGCGGAGATGAAGAAGCGTGGATTTCCCTGGGCCGAACCGCGCAGATCATGGATAACCTGATCGCAGCCGGAAAGGCGGTACCGATGATCGTGGTGATGACGAATGGTCACACGAGCAATAATGCAGCTCCGGGAGAATCCAGCAAAGGTCTTTACAAACCAAT
>JBMDWN010000139.1:0-20192 GCA_048595275.1 Olivibacter sp.
CAACAGGAATTCATTTGGCGTGAAGTACCCCAACATCGAATGCGGTCTTACATTATTGTACATCCATGCCCATGCCTGGGCGTATTTTCTTGCCTCCGTTAAACTCTCGAACATATAGCTGTCCAGTACATCCTGACGGAAGGTTCGGTTGAACCGTTCGATCAGACTGTTCTGAGTAGGCTTGCCCGGTTGTATGTATTCCCAGCTTATACCTTTCCAGAGGCACCATTCCTGCAGCTGACCTGAGCAAAATTCAGGACCATTGTCAGATCTGATTTTCTCGGGTCTGCCACGCCAGTCTATAAGTTTTTTCAGTTCCCGTATTACTCTTGCTGAAGGTAGACTGGTATCCACGATTATCGATAAGGCCTCATGGCTGAAATCGTCTATTATATTGAGCGTTCTGATCGTTTTACCATTGCTCAGTGTGTCATGCATAAAATCCAGACTCCAGGTGATATTCGGAGCGACCGGTCGGACCAAAGGCGCCTTAACCCGTGCGGGAAGACGCTTCTTACGCTTGTTGCGCAGGTTAAGCCGCATGCTCGTATAAATCCGGTAAACCCGCTTGTGGTTCCACATGAACTGTAGTTTCCTCAAACGATGGTACATCATCCAGAACCCCCACGTCCGGTGCAGATCTGCAAGGATCGATAGCTGTTCAATTACTGCGCTATCGTCCGGACGTTTGGCCTTATAATAATAAACCGAGGTGCTGATGTGAAACAGTGTGCAGGCCTGACGAAGGCTGATCCTGAAGGTTTGAATCGAGTAACCGACAAGTTCGCGCCGCTCGCCAGGCCCTAGAACTTTTTTTCGATCACATCCTTCAGAACCGTGTTTTGAAGTGTCAACTCCGCAACGATTTTCTTGTACTGAGCCAGCTCCCGCTCCATATCCTTCATTTGTTTTAGTTGCGAAGCATCCATCCCCGAATATTTACTCTTCCAGTTGTAATAAGTTCCCTGGCTGATGCCATACTCCCGACAGATGTCAGTTACCGACCTGCCCGATTCCTGTAACGACAAGATCTTGATGATCTGGGGTTCGCTGAAGTTGCTCTTTTTCATTTCCTTAAATCTATTAAAAATTCTACATTATTGTCTGTAGCTGATTTAAGGGAAGATTACAATAATGAACTATTGGCCCAACACATCAATCAACTTTTAACAGGCGGAAAAGAAAATCTGGAAGCTTCAAACCGTAAACCGTTCTCCTGGACGGGTGATCAGGTAAACCTTGTCGAATTGATCTACGGGCTTTACTACACCGGCCAGATCAATCATGGAAACGTGGAGGTGAAAGAGATTCAGGAAGCGGTTGAGCAACTTTTCAGCGTTAAAATTAAAGCGGGTTATCACGTCTTTGGCAATATCCGAAGGCGTAAAAGCCTTTCCCCAACGGCCTTTCTGGATAAAATGCGTGATTCCATCCAGAAGCGCGTGGATGAAGATTTGGCTTATCATCCACACCGCGACAAGCTGCGACCGAAGTAAGGATCGTGCAATCCGCTTCATGGCTATCTGCCTGCATTGACGATTGACCTAGTCATATGTCTAACCCTGGAATTGAAAGGGAAGAGGGAATTTCAGAAAAAGGTCTGAATTGTTTGCTATGTGCAGGTAAAACGTTATAATATTAGCATTGGAAAGCGGTATTTTCCTGCATGGAGATATCGCTTTCTCCCCACTTGAGAATATTCTGCACTTTATGAGGATGCATAAGGATGAGCACATCAGCTATTGGAAACTTGGGGTCCCTGAACAAAAGGTTGGTCAGTCACATCGCTATCGATTTCAACATAAGTTACAACTGTTAAAATAATTTGATATCTTCGCCGCCAAATGCTATACAGAATTGTAGCCATACTCTTGCTAGCGACCGTAATCAGCGCAAACTTCTCGCGTCTGTATGTCTATGCCGGCTTTGCGCTCAATAAAAGCTATATAGCCAAAGAGTTGTGTGAAAACAGATCCCGTCCCACGCTCAACTGTAACGGCAGTTGCTATTTGATGAAGAAGCTGAAAGCTGCCGGGGAAAAAGAAAAAAACCAGGGCGGAAAGGACAACTTTAACCGCCTTGAAATCTCCTTTTTTCATCAACCCTCAACTATGGCATTTCATCAACCGACAATTTTAGACCTTCACAATCTCCCAGGCTTTAACTACGGTTATCACTACACCGGCCAGCACATTGATGCTATCTTTCGCCCCCCTAAATCCATCGCTCAACAACTAATTTGATTGCCTGGCTCTATGCTGTTGGCATGCTGCGTGGCCTCATTTGCCTCTACGGGTCTGAGTTTGCTTCCCTATAGCGTGTGGCAGTGTTGCCTTGATTTTTCATCCAGATAGGCTACTTGCCTTACCAATTTCGGGATTCGAATATTGGACGGCCTGACGGGCAACATACCGTTAAGAGATACTTTAATATAAAACGTGTTTTCCGCACATCATAAAAATGAAACTTTATCACCTTTTAATATTATTCATACTGTCGTATTTTCATCAGGTAGCCAGTGCTCAAACGGGCATAGGGGGGGTAACAGGTCGGATCATTACTTCGACAAGTACTCCTGTAACTAATGCCTCTGTCAGTTTAGAAAATACCAAGTTTACTACGAAGACCGATACCAGAGGAATGTTCAGTATAGATGCGGTTCCCCAGGGCAATTATGTACTTATCGTATCAAATGTAGGGTTCACCGCATATAAACAAAATGTGTTGATAACGCCCGGTAAGCAAGCCCACCTCGATTTGCAACTTTCAGAGAGCAGGGCAGAACTGAGCGAGGTCATCATCGCAGCCAAGCGAAATGGTTATAATCGTAGACATTCAAACACTTCCACCAGAATTGAAATGCCGCTCCTTGAAACCCCTCAATCGGTGCAGTCCGTATCCGCCGAGGTAATGAAGGATAGGCAGGCCTTTACCCTTAACGAGATCGCCGGAACCTTTACAGGTATGAAAGCGAATAATGGTAACGGTTCGTTCACCATGCGAGGATTTACCGCTTACTCACCAAATGATGCGAGCTTTCTGCTTTATAATGGCATCCGGGGTAATCTTTTTCTTAGGAGCCAACAACCTCTGATGTAAAACGTAGAATCCGTCGAGCTGCTCCGGGGGCCTTCGGGTGCTCTTTTCAGCGAAGGCGCCCCCGGGGGCGTGGTAAACTTCGTCACTAAAAAGCCTCTGCCAGTAAGCAGTATAAACGTCGACCTGTCACTGGGCAGCTGGAACTTCAGGCGTGCTTCTGCTGATCTGACCGGACCGCTTAGCAAAAACAAAAAGTTGCTTTACCGCGCGATAATCGGATATGACCGTTCCGAGAGTTTTCGTGACTACCAAGATAAAGAGAACGTTTTCGTGGCACCATCCTTAACGTATCTTTTCTCCGATCATACATCTTTGAATCTCGAAGTGAACTACGCTCATCAAAAGGCCGTGCACCAGTACGATAACGGTTCCTACATCCGTGCAAATCCAGATGGAACCTTCGACTTTGACTATTATCCGGATAATCTGACCATTCAAAGCCCAAACGATTATGGTAAGACCAATAATTCATCCGCAACGTTAACGTTCAACCACGCTTTCGAGGATAATCTGGAATTAGCAGTTGTACAACGGGCGGTTAGGAATACGCTTGATTATAGGGACCATATCCCCTCAGGCGCAATCCGGAATGACTCGATTGGAAGGGCCTTGCAGGCTTGGGAAACGGACCGCTTTAGCCTGCAAACTACCGCGTATGCGACCTATACAACAAAAACGGGCTTTTTGGGGCATCAGATCATTGTCGGTACGGACTACAACCGCTACGGCTGGACGAAGAATGATTATCAGTATAAGCAATCTACCCGTATATCCATCCTTCACCCGGATTACAGTACCGAGGTACTGGGTCCGGAAATCCCGGCTGATGAATCGGACGATAATAAGCGAATCACCAATCTTATCGGTGCGTATGTCCAGGATCAATTAAGCTTCAGTGACCAGCTCAAAATGCTGTTGTCTATACGCTATGACCACTACGATGGCAAGGAGACTCCGCTTTCCGCACGCGATAGCAAGCAGGGTGACGCGTTGCAGGCTTCAGGCTGGATTCCGCGCGCCAGTTTGATTTATCTTCCGTTGCGCAATCTGTCGGTATATGCTACCTATCTAAAATCTTTTAACCCGCAAACTTCCAATAATGTCTTATCGGGCGGCCCATTTCCTACCCGGCAGGCCACCCAGTACGAATTAGGGTCTAAAGCGGATCTGTTGGCTAATCGCCTATCGGCAATGGCTTCACTTTATCAGATCCAGTACGCCAACATCCTCACCGCGGCACCTACCGAGGAGAACTCGCACAGGCAGGCGGCTATAGACGGTACCCGCAGCCGCGGATTGGAACTATCGTTAATGGGCACCATCGATAATTTTAACATTATTGCAGGCTACGCATACAACGAGCATGTTTTAATTAGTACCAGCACTTACGGTAAAAAAGGAGACCGTTTTGCCAATGCCCCCAAGCATATGGCCAACCTGTGGCTCAGGTATAATGTACCTGCCGATGCTCTGAAAGGTTTGGGTATTGCAGGTGGCGTGCGATATGTAAGCGATCAGGTTGGACTGTTGAGTAATCAGAACTTTATCTTCCCGGAATATACGGTGTTAGATGCCGCCATAAATTACCAGCGAGGCCGGTATAATGTTCAATTCAACGCCTATAACCTCTCGAATAAGCGATACTTCACCGGCAGTCGGTCCAGCACCATCACTGGCGGTCTGGGCGATCCATTTAATTTTAGGGTTGGGATCAGTTACCAGATCAAATGACAGGCAGAAAACAGATCACCAAAATGGCGTTTTCCCTGCACAGTTGGCTGGGAATGGTGACCGGCATTTTTATATTGCTATTGGGGCTCAGTGGCTCAGCACTGGTCTTTAAGGACGAAATTGATCAGGCCATGAACGCCGAATTACTTACTTTAAAGCCAGTGGCAACGAGTAAGTTGTCACTGGATAGTTTGTACCGGCAGATCGGCAAACGTTATCCTAATCTGGCGGGTATAGCATGGCTGAATCCCGGAGCGCCGGCCAATAGGGCGTATGAATTCCGCTTGTATCAGAATGATGGTAAATTAAGCACGTATGATCTTGGGATGATCAGTATAGATCCTTACACCGGGAAGGTGCTTCGGGAAGGTAACCTGAGAGAGCTAAGCACCGGGTTATTGCACTGGCTGGTGCAATTCCATTGGTGTTTTCAGTTAGGTATTCCCGGGTTACTACTGGCCACCATCATGGGGCTGGCAATGTTACTTTCGGTAATAACGGGTTTGATCATTTACCGCAAGTATGTGCTGAAAGTCATGTTGTTTCGGGTAAAGTTTAAGTGGCGCAGCCGGTGGACGATATCTTCGTCCCTGCACCGTATTGTTGGTGTTTGGGCAATGCTGTTTAATGTTATCCTATTCTTTACCGGCTTTTGGATGAATATATTTTCCATGCAGCCCTCATACTGGCAAAGGCAAACGGTGAGTGCACCAGGTAACCGAATGACCACGCATTCTATAGATACCCTGTTCGAACGTGCCAAACAGACCCTCCCGCAACTTAAGGTCAAAAATGTTTACTTGCCTACCCAGCCGGGAAAGGAATTCCGCATGAGCGGGACCTTAGGTGGTGAGTCGGCAATTTACTACAACGGCAATTCCGTGTCCGTAGACCCGCAGAGCGGCGAGATTGTTGACGTTAAACGTTTGCAGGACCAAACCGTATGGAGCCGAATAGAGGCCAGTTTTTTCCCTTTGCACACGGGAAGTTTTGGCAATACGCCGTTAAAGGTATTTTATGTAATCCTGGGAATACTGCCGGGTGTTCTATCGGTCACCGGCGCTGTGTTGTGGTGGCGTAAAAGGAGAAAACGTGGCGGTTGATAGCGGAATTACGCAACAAGACATATCTAAAGGTCCGGTGTCAATTTTTCGGAATTTACCGGGCTATCACCATTATTAATCAGCGAAGATTACTATCTTTGCGCGAACAGCGGTAACTCGCCTATCATGTTTCGAAGAGCTTTTACATATTTGTTAGTACCGATCCTGCTGCTCCAGAGCAGCGCGGGTCTCTTCATCATGACGGCATTTTATGCAAACCGCTCCTATATTGCCCAGAACCTTTGCGAAAACCGGAGTAATGAGTTTGCAGCATCCTGTGCAGGGCAGTGTGTCCTGATGAAAAAGCTGAAAAAACAACAGGAAAAAGAGCAAAAGCTTCCCGATCTTAAGGTAAAAGAGGTGCAGCTTATCGGTCAGCAAATCTCAAATCTTTCGATCCTTCCTGAATTCATTATGGAGTTGCCCAGACCGGTGAGCCTTTACCGGGAGGAAGCTGCTCAGGATCCTGATCTTACACCAATTTTTCATCCCCCGCTTTACAGCTGATTTCCGCCATCTAGGTAGTTCTATATCTCTAACGGCTCGCGTCGCGCGGGCAGGATTATGCTGTTTTGTTAAAAAAACTGTTTGCTTATATTCTTATCGGTAGCTTTGTTTTCCAGTTTCTGGGAACCATGGGCGTATTCGCCTGGTTCAGCCTGAACCGGACGTATATAACCCAGGAACTATGCGAGAACCGCTTCAGGCCGGAGCTGTCCTGCATGGGGCAATGTGTGCTTATGAAAAAACTGAAGAAGCTTGATGGGGAAGAAGGAGAAAGCAAACAGAATGATTCACGGCCTGTGAAAGTGGAGTGGCTGGCCTTGCTTCCTGCATATTCAAGGCCTGAGTGGACTTCTGCCTTATCGGTCCCGCGTACTAAGCACACGGGCTACAACATTAACTATACGTTCTCCTTTACCCAGATTCCCTTCGTGCCTCCGCCGGTTTGTCCTTCCTGAGACAATCCATTTACCCTTAAATTTTTATCATGATGTATCGATATAGAACTCAGGCGCTGCTGCTTGCAGCTGCCTTATTCATTGTTGTTTCCTGCCGTCATCAGCAAGCAGGCGAACACGTCCAAGCCGAAACGGTAGATACCACGACCATGTTACTGGTTGGCAAAGGCACTTCGGCAGATGGTAGCCGGATGGCCCGCGTGTACGCCCCGGACTCGCTGACTGACCAGTTCGAGCACCTGTATCTATGCCTTGCCGATGAAAACGGGCAAGCCATAGCACCCGGATCTGTGGATATCCAGCCGGAAATGAAAATGGGTATGATGTCCCACGGTGCACCTTTCGTAGCCTCAGAGAACCTCGGGCAGGGGATTTTTCGCAGCGGCGCCGTCTTCATCATGCCCAGCGCGGACGAGCACGGCCACAGCTGGCAGATCAATCTGCTATGGGATGAAGCCGGTGATAACCGGAATCGAATATCCATTCCCGTCCAGGTCTCACACCTGGAAAAACCCCGAACGCTTCCTTTTGACGCGGGTCGTGAGGGTCGGTTTTTCATTTCGCTGGCAAACCTTCGGGATGCACGCGCAGGGGAACAGGAAATCCAGTTCCTGCTGCACAAAGTTCAGGGAAATGAATTTCCTGCAGTGGAAACCGGTTACACCATCCTCCTTGAGGCCGATATGCCAGACATGGCTCACGGCTCAGAAAAACACCAACAAGCCCAGCCTTCAGGCGGCGGCCTCTATAAGGGAAAAGTAAATCTGGCAATGCCAGGCGTCTGGGAAATTAAAGCCAGTCTAATGAAAGACGGTCAAAAGGTTTCCACAGACCCAATTAAATTTCAAATAAGAGTTAGTTAATAAGAAAACAAATGAAAACACCTTTAAAATATACGTTATCAGCGCTGTGCGCTTCACTCATCATGTTCACATCCTGCTCCAAAGAAAACTCCGACCTGGAACCGGTTGGTGGCAGCGGAGAGGCAAGCCTTGTCTTCGATGCGAAACTGGGCGATAACGACTTCGTGCTTGGTCAGGACGTGGATTTCGGCGGTCACCGAGTGAATTTCTCCCGTTTTCGCTACTGGGTCAGCAATGTCGTTTTAGTCAACAGCGATGGAACCGAGCATAAGCTTGAGAATTCTTATTTCCTGATCGAAGAGAATGCCGAAATACCCGTTCAGGGTGGATCCTATAATAAAGTTTACCCTGCGAACAAACGAGAAGAGGTCAAACTTTCCGGACTGCCGGCCGGTGATTACAGCACAGTTCGCTTCGCGATCGGTGTCGACGAAAAATACAACGACAACCTGGCATTAACGGCGGGAGAGCTTTCTGCACTGAACGGTATGGCCAGCGATAGCTGGATGTGGTTCACCAGTTATATCTTCACTACGGTAGGTGGCAGGATCTATGCAGACGATGCAGACACGGAAGGTAAGTTCCTGCAACTGGAAACCGGTTCCAACGATCGTTTCCAGCAAATTGAGCTTAACCTGGATCAGCCGCTTACCGTATCAGCGGACCGTTCCGCTACCTTGCACCTGAACGTAGACCTGAATAAGCTGGTCGAGGGAATTGATATCTGGACGAACAGTACGATTGGATCCGGTCAGCCTGAACTGATGAAGCAGATCACCGATAATTTTGCTGCCGGTACCATAACGGTTCAATAGTTATGACAGGCCGCCTGATCCAGTTAACTGTCTTTGCTACTTTGGTGCTTAGTGCGTGCCGGAAAGAGGATGCATTTGTGCAGGAGGAAGAGCCCGGGCGGCCCGTCCCTTATTTAATGCAGCTGCCGCCCCATTTTTCGAAGCCACCGCATATGGAAAGCAATCCGATGACGCAGGAGGGGGTAGAACTTGGACGCCGCCTTTTTTTCGATGGTGTACTTTCCCGTACTGGAACGGTCTCCTGCTCCACCTGTCATCAGCCGGCTAAAGCTTTTGCTGACGGGCTAGCGCTGAGTAATCTTGGCGTTACCGGTAATGTGCTGGACCGGCATACACCTGCACTGATCAATATGGCCTGGCAGAATAACGGGTTGTTTTGGGATGGTGGGTCTAAGAATCTGGAATCGTTGGTTTTCGGCCCGCTTACCCACCTGGATGAGATGGGTATGCTACTGAGCGACATACCAGCGCTTATGTATGGCAACGCCGACTATGTCGGCATGTTCCAGCGAGCCTTTCCGGGAAAACCGATCTCTGTGGAAAATTTGGCAATGGCATTGGCTCAGTATCAGCGAACACTTATTTCTGCCGGCTCTCGCTATGATCGGTTCCGGTTAGGAGAGCGCACTTCCTTAGGCGCTTTGCAGAAGGAAGGGCTGCTTCTGGTGGAAAGGCATTGTCAGCCCTGTCATAGCGGCGAATTATTTACCGATCAGAAGTACCACAACAATGGCCTGGATGACCACTTTGAGGATGACCGTCACGAAGGTCTTTATTTCGGACGCTATCGCGTTACCCGGCAGGCAATGGACTTAGGAGCCTATCGTACACCAACGTTGAGAAACATATCCATGAGTGCTCCATATATGCACGATGGGCGTTTCGCAACCCTCGAGGACGTACTGGAGCATTACCGTTCGGGTGTTAAAGCAAGCCCTTCACTGGATAAGGAACTTCTGGCTAACGGTGCTGAACCTGGAATTCCGCTTTCAAACAGCGATGTCAAAGCGATCCTGGCCTTTTTGGAGACATTAACGGATGAAGAGTTTTTAAATCAATAAACAGATGATAAATAGACAAAAAATACTATTGCATTGTATGGCAGCCATCGTCCTGCCGCTGTTGCTGCTCAGTTGCAGTAAGGTAGAAACGCCCGAGATTGATTCGGATAGCATGGGAGACTTATCCATCGAGTTCGATAATATTGTTGGCGATTACGGTCTGCAGTTTAATAACAATAACCGCCCTTATGTCAATGCACGTGGAGAATCGTTTACGATCTCCCGCATCCAGTACTTCATAAGCAACATCAAGGTCAGGAAAGCCGATGGTTCCGAATACGCGGTTCCTCAGGATCCGGTGGAGAACAGTTATTTTCTCATCTTTGGTGATGACCGGGCTACCCGTTTCACCAAGGTTCAGGTGCCCGAAGGAGATTATACAGAAGTATCCTTCGTGTTGGGTGTGGATAGTGCCCGGAGTACGATGGGACTGGACGGCCGCACCGGCGTACTGGACCCAACGGCGGGAGACCACGATACGCATGGCATGTACTGGGGTTGGAACAGCGGATACATCTTCTTCAAATTCGAAGGCAACGCCCCTTCCATCAGCGATGATCAGCAGGGCGATCCAACCGGCAGAAAACAATTTAAGTATCATATTGGCGGCTTTGGCGGATACAATGCCCCAACACTTAACAACATCAAGACGATACGAATCGATCTGACCAGATCAGGCGTCGCCACGGTAAGACAGGGCTTCAGGAGTAACGTGCACCTTTTCGTGGATTTAATGAAGGTATTCAATGGCTCCCATACCTTCAGTATTGCGGAACACCCGAACGTTATGTTCAGCGAGTATAGCGCTAACATCGCGGGAAACCTGCCGGAACTGTTCACGCATGACCATACTGAGAACGGGGTGACGAGTGAAGATCAATTGTAAAAATTTTTGAAAATGAAAAGAACCTGGGTCGTGTTATTAGGGCTATTGCTGTTCGTTTACGCCTGTCAGAAATCCAGCGATATTATCCCTGAACTGACAGAACTGTTTCCGGGTTTTGTGAAACCAAACCATTTTCCGGAACCGGCTTTCAACTTTCAGGAAAATGAAGTTACAGAGGCCGGTTTTGAATTGGGTAAGCGCCTCTTTTATGAACCACGCCTGTCGCGGAACAATACGATCGCCTGTGGAAGCTGTCACATACAATCTGCCAATTTCACCCATCACGGGCATGACGTCAGTCATGGGATAGATGACCGGTTAGGAACGCGAAACCCGATGCCGATCATGAATGTGGCCTGGAACACGTCCTTTCTCTGGGACGGCGGAGTGTTCAATCTGGATCTGCTTTCGGTCGTGCCGATAGAAAATCCCCTGGAAATGGACGAGAAAATGCCGAATGTGCTGGAGAAATTACGGACGCATCCGGATTATCCGGCGCTATTTCAAGCAGCTTTCGGTAGCGAGGAGATCACATCAGCAAAACTTTCGAAGGCGTTATCTCAATTTATGGTCATGGCCGTGAGCGACAACAGCAAATACGATCAGGTAATGCGAAAAGAACCCGGCGTCAATTTTACCGAAGCGGAAAAAGCGGGCTATCTTTTTTTTCAGGAAAACTGTAACCGCTGCCACCAGGAGCCTCTATTTACGGATAACCAGTTTCACGATAATGGCCTGGGTCTGAATCCCGCGAAAGATGAGGGACGCTATGCCGTGACCCTGAATCCGGAGGATAAACTGAAGTTCAAGGTGCCCAGCCTGCGAAACCTTCGGTGGTCTGCTCCGTATATGCACGACGGAAGTATCTATACGCTCAATGGAGTAATCGAGCATTACCGGACCTTCATGCAGCCAACCGACAAGTTGGATGCGGGTTTCAGGCGTGCAGACGGAAGCGTGGGAGTAAGCATGACGGAGACCGAAAAAGATGACCTCCTTCAATTTCTCAACACCCTGAACGATGAATCATTTTTGAAGAAAACATTACTGGCCGAGCCGGATCTGGGCGCTGGCTTCGTAGTCAATTAACGTATACATGAACAGATTTTTTTTAATAGCATTATTTCTTTTATTCTGCAGCTTTTCATCCATGGCCTGCGACATTTGCGGATGTGGTGTAGGAAATTATTATCTGGGCATCCTGCCCGACTTTAACAAGCGCTTTATCGGTATCCGTTATCAGACAAATGTGCTGCAAACGCATCTCGGTCCCGAGGGTCAGCGCACGCCGCTGACGGCAGATGAGCATTACCAGATCGCGGAAATATGGGGAGCCTACAACATCGGCGATCGTGTCCGCGTTATGGCTTTCCTGCCCTATAATTTTAATGAACGCCGCGTGATCGGCATGGATGAGTTCGGAGCTAGAGACGGCATTGGAGATGTGGCAGTGATGGGGTATTATAAAGTGTTCGAAGGCTTCAGCACGACAGAAAACTACAAACTATTTAACCACTCATTCTGGGTAGGAGCAGGTGTGAAAGCTCCCACCGGCAGGTACGACAATTCAGAACGGGAAAGCGTTGCCTCAAATTCACCGAACAATTTCCAGCTCGGTACGGGGAGTGCGGATTTTACTTTCAACGCCACCTATGACGCGCGCTTAATGGATATGGGCTTGAATCTTAATCTGATCTATAAACTGAATACGGAAAACAACTACGATTACCGCTACGGGAACAAGTTTACCGGTAACGCGCTGTTTTATTATAAATTTCTGATTGACCAGAAACTCCGGATAGCTCCGAATGTGGGTGTCCGTTACGAGCAGGCAGCAAAGGACGTATCCCATCAGCGCTTCCATGTCGAACAGTCCGGCGGGAGTCTGACGGCGGCGATTGTCGGCACGGAACTCAACTTAGGTCGTTATTCGCTCGGGGCCAATTATCAGATTCCCGTTCATCAGGATTTGGCTGGTGGCAGGGTGTCTGCGGGTAATCGCTTTATGATTCATTGTTCATTAGCATTTTAAGGATGAAAAGAAGTTTTTCTTCCGATATAACCATGTTCTATATCGGAATGGTTTTAACAACAGGAGGAGGCTGTTCAGATCCTGAATTACCGGTCATGGGGCCTGAAGGACATCGCGTGGCCGATTTTCGTTTTCAGGATCAGGATAGTATCTGGATTGACAACGAAACCTTTGACGGTAAAATTTACGTCGCCGATTTCTTTTTCACATCCTGTCCGACGATTTGCCCCATCATGTCCAGAAACATGCTTATGGTATCGGAGCATTTTCAGAATAATCCGTCCGTCGGTTTTTTGTCGCACAGCATTGACTACCGACACGACAGCATACCTGAATTAAAGCGCTATGCGACAAAGCTGGGCGCCAACACCCGTGCGTGGCATTTCGTGACAGGAAAACCTGAAATCGTGTATGCGCTTGCGGAAAACTCTTATTTCTCAGCGGCTGCTGAGGAGGCGGATGCACCAGGAGGATATATACACAGTGGGGGATTCGCGCTCATAGACCGGCAACGTCGGCTCCGGGGTATCTATGATGGGACGGTGGATGAAGACGTTAGCCAGATGATCAAAGATATGGAGCGTTTACTCAAAGAAAAGTAACAGAAAAACTTATGAAGACTCTAAAAAACATTATGTTAAGCAGCTTAGTTTTCCTTGCTGCGTGCGGAGGAGGTGACAAGTCATCTTCCAACAGTTCAACCCCTGGATCGGTCACTTCGAGCAAACCGAAACCGACCAGTGTTAGCAAAGCAGATGTATCACCAAAAAATTTGGATGCCAAAGGGGTAGGTCCCATTAGCGCTTATGATCCCGGATCTATTGACGAGGCAAAGGTTGCTTCGGGCCAGCAGTTGTTCACCACCAACTGCACGATGTGCCATAAAATGGAAGAACGACTGCTGGGCCCGCCCTTAAAAGGCGTTACGGAACGCCGTTCACCTGAATGGATTCTGAATATGATTCTGGCTCCGGAGAACATGATTGAAAACGATGCAGATGCAAAAGCCTTGTATAAGGTTTACAATACTCCAATGATCAATCAACATTTATCGGAAGATCAGGCAAAAGCGATTCTGGATTATTTGAGAAAGCAAGATAACTGATTGTAGATGAAACTCCCGGAACGCTTAGTTCTGGTGGACATTAAAATAAATCCTCACGGGCGCAATAAAAGTTGCGCCCGACTTAAAGATACGCCCCCCGTACAAGTAGCAGCAGAATCACAGGTCGCTATTTTCTTTTTGAACCTGTGGGCACGATGCGGAACTGATAAACTTATTGATGCCATAACTACAATGGCCAACCATAAAAGAATTGGTCTGCGCTTTCTCATAGAGATCATTTTCAATAAAGATAAGATTTAATTTCTTTAGGCCTTATGCTTTGCTTCCATCAGCTGCGGAAACTAATGATGTTGAATATCGCTATGCTTTCAACTCTTCCTTTTATAAGGTATTTGTTCCAAAGCGGATAATTGGCTTAACCCTGTACCTCACCTCCGTGCGTCAGAACCCATTGTTGCCGACAGCGGCATAATATCTAGGCGAAGGAAAATACGGGCTTCAACTCATAAGGCCCCCACAGGCAAAGTCAGCTCGTACAATATTTCAATCAAGTAGTATGCAGTGTGATCCGGAAAAACGCAATAAGGCTTTCTAATACCCATTTTTTTTACTACCCACCTAAACGGGTTAACTCACTGCATAACCCTCAGACAAAGCCTGCTTTGCTAGGATCTCTGCGGACTGCCCCGCTCCGAGTCAGCATTATATCGTTGAGAAGATCTTGATTGATTTTGTCACTCAACAGGATCAATTTCCTTCTCCGCCAAATAATCTTAACTGAATTTTAGAAGGCTTTTCCCCTTGCATATCTCTATCTACCCTGATTAGACCCATTACGAACATGTCTCGCTGACCTTTTTAAGAAAGGACATAAAAGTACTTACGGTACCCCGGACGTAATATGCATAAACTTCGACACTCCCCAGATTTGCTGATGCATTCAGGCGCAATGCAGCGCCCGGACAAAAAATCGCACTATGCTACAATTACAGCAATTCACCTGGCTGGATTTTCTACTCGCCGCCATTCTCCTCACGCTACTATGGTGGTCGACCATTGGGCTGCTTTTCTTTCGGAAGGAGCTTAAAGGCATTCTGAGCAGACGTTCGAAGAACACTACAACAGACGACTCACGAAGCCCTGCGGTGGATGAGGAACTGCCGACCCCTGAGCACCGGGCGGTAAGCGTGCAGGATCCAGAGGATGAGGTTATGGGAAAAGCCAGGCTTCCAGGAGGCATGGAGGAACTCTCCGTAGATCAATTCAGCTTTGCAGATCCTGCCAGCAAGCGTGACAAACAGCTTGGCACCATCCCGGACCTCCTTCGCGAGATCCGCGAGATCCTGGAGATCATCGCCCGGGAGGATGGCACCAAGCAAGACTTCCTGGATATGATGACAGATCTGAAACCCAGCTATCCGCGCCTCGCCGACAGTGATCAATTGCCCGCCATCCGCCGGTCGATCCGCGAACACGCTCCCTTCCAGTTGACAAACGCGGAACTGGATACCCTATTGGAATGAGTGAGCAGCAAGCTTGTCATGCACTAAAAGCAATTTAACACCCCATATAATGAGAACACAACAAAACAATTCCCTGAAAAAACGTGCATTCCGCACCGGTCAATTTACCGCTTTCCTCGCCCTAGTCCTAATTGCAACGGTTAAGAGTTACGCTCAGGATGGGCAGGCAGGTATACGCTCGGCCACCGATCTGGTTCGTGGCTATTTCGATACCGGAGTGGATCTTATGTACGCCATTGGCGCCGTGGTCGGCGTCATCGGCGCCGTGAAAGTATTCAACAAATGGAACGCTGGTGAACCCGACGTCAACAAGGTCGCAGCCGCCTGGTTTGGCAGCTGTATCTTCCTGGTCGTGGTCGCTACCGTGCTGCGCAGTTTCTTCGGCGTTTAACGAAATCCCAATCGTAAACCAGCTTCTAACCTTTACACTAACGTATTATGGTTTATCAAATTAACAAGGGCGTCAGCAAGCCCATTAGTTTCAAAGGGCTTAAAGGTCAATACATCGCCTACCTGGCCGTGGGGATGGTCCTGCTTCTGCTTACTTTTGTCCTGCTCTACCTGCTATCGGTGAGCAGCCTGATCCTCCTGCCCCTGATGGGTTTGTTGGCTTCCGCATTCATCTATACCCTGAGCATACTCAGTAAACGCTTTGGCGAGCACGGCTTGATGAAGCACCTGGCCGCAAATCAACTGCCCCGCACATTGCGGTTCCGCTCACGTAGCCTTTTTATCAACCTGAAGAAAGGAGGGAGGGCCTATGGAGGGCGCTAGCATCTTTCCCCTCGGCAAGGTGGAGCGGGGATGCATCCTTTCCGCCGCCGGAGACATCACCCTGGCTTACCAAGCAACACTCCCCGAGATCTTCACGCTCTCAGAGCGCGATTATCAGGCTTATCATCAGGCCTGGTTGAGATCCATCCGCCAGCTACCTGAAGGAGTCGTCTTGCATAAGCAGGACTGGTTCATGGAAACCTCCTACCAGGCATCCTTTGATAAAACGGACGTTACCTTTCTTAATGGCAGTAGCGAGCGGCACTTCCACGAGCGGAGCTACCTGGATCACCAGTGTTACCTTTTTCTAACCAAAAAGCGATCCCGCTCAAAAAAAACCAATTCATCCACCTCCGGCATCCTCCGCAAGTCCGTCCTTTCCCGAGCCAGCCCGGATGAGCGTTCCATCGAGTCCTTCGAAGCGCAGGGTCACCAGTTTGCACGCGTACTCATGGACAGCGGCTTCGTGGCATTGAAGCGTTTGGGAGACGACGACCTGGCCGGAACCGCCAACCGCCCGGGTATAATCGAACGATACGCCTTTCTGCTGGGCAGGCAGGAGCCCTCAACACTGCTCGACATCAACCTGCGAGGGGGCATCAGAGTAGGGGATAAGGATTGTCAGCTTTACACGCTCTCACAGACCGACGACCTCCCGGCCCTTTGCGGGAGCCGCGTAAATTACGATGCCTATGGGACCGACCGGAGCCGCTTTAGCGTAGGAATGGCCAGTCCCTTGGGACTGTTGCTCCAGGCAAACCACATCTTTAACCAGTACCTTTTTATACAGGACGTACCGCATACCTTGAAACAGCTGGAGGCAAAAAGACTACGCCTGCAATCCCTATCGGGTTATTCGCGCGAAAACGCTGTAGCGCGCGACGCGGTGAACGATTTTCTAAACGAGGCAGCCACGCAGCAGCGCATGCCGGTAAGAGCGCACTTCAACGTGCTCTGCTGGTCGCAGACGGGGGAGGAGAAGAAGCAGATGCGAAACAACGTGTCCTCTGCCATGTCACAGATGGATGCGGTAGCCCAATTGGAAACCGCCGGCGCGCCGCAAATCTGGTGGGCAGGCTTACCCGGAACTGCGGGTGACTTTCCCATAAACGATACCTTCCTGACCTTCCCCGAGCAGGCAGCCTGCTTCTTTAACCTGGAAAGTAACTATCGGGACAGTATCAGCCCCTTCGGCCTTCGCCTGGGAGAACGGCTCAGCGGTAAGCCCATGCACGTGGATATTTCCGATGAACCCATCCGGCTGGGCTACACCACCAACCGGAACAAGTTTATTCTCGGCCCAAGCGGCAGCGGCAAATCGTTCTTCACCAACCATATGGTGCGCGCCTATTACGAACAGGGCGCACACGTGGTACTCGTCGACGTAGGACACAGTTATCGCGGCCTCTGCTCGCTGCTCAATGGCTTTTATTTCACCTACAGCGAAGATGATCCCATTCGCTTCAACCCCTTTTATCTACCGGCAGACGATAAGCTGGATACCGAGAAGAAAGAAAGCATCAAAACCTTGCTGCTGGCGCTTTGGAAAAAGGATGACGAACCGTTCCGCAGATCCGAATACGTGGCCCTTTCAGCGGCCCTCACGCTGTACTTTCAGCATCTGGAGCGCAATCCGGACATCTTTCCCTGCTTCGATAGTTTTTACGAGTTTTTGCAAAGCGATTATGTGGCGGTGCTCGCGCAGGGAAAAGTTAAAGAACGGGACTTCGACGTGGAGAATTTCCTCTACGTACTCAGTCCCTATTACCGGGGCGGGGAATTCGACTACCTGTTGAATGCCCGGGATAACCTGGATCTGCTCACCCAGCCGTTCATTGTCTTTGAGCTGGATAACATCAAAGACCACCCCATCTTGTTCCCGGTCGTCACGCTCATCCTGATGGAATTATTTATTTCCAAAATGCGCAAACTCAAAGGCGTTCGTAAGCTGCTGCTGATCGAGGAATGCTGGAAAGCCATATCTAAGGATGGCATGGCCGAATACATAAAATACCTGTTTAAAACCGTGCGGAAATACTTCGGCGAAGCGGTAGTAGTGACCCAGGAGGTAGAAGACATCATTGCCTCGCCCGTGGTCAAACAGGCGATCATCAACAACTCCGACTGCAAGATTCTCCTCGATCAAAGCAAGTATCAGAACAAATTCGACGGCATCCAGCAGCTACTCGGCCTGACCGAAAAGGAGAAGGCCTTGGTGCTGTCCATGAACCGCGCGAACGATCCGGTAAGAAAATATAAAGAAGTGTTTATCTCGCTCGGCGGGCAGTGCATCAAAGTCTACCGGACGGAAGTCAGTCTCCGGGAATATCTGTGTTACACAACCGAAGAGCGGGAGAAAATGATGGTGCAGGAGTACACCGAGAAATATGGTGATGTCCGCACGGGCATCGAAATGCTGGCACGCGAACTCATAGCCGATCGCCGTACACCGAAAGGAGAGGCTTAGGTTGAGCGCCAGATGGAATCACATCAGGAAATAATTGAAAACCATGAAAACGAAAATCAGCAGACTTATGAAAAAGTATATGGTCATATTGCCCGTGAGCGCTATTACCCTCTTTGTCGGGCTACCCAAAGGGGCCAATGCCCAGATTGCCGTGGCCGAAGTCATACGGGCGGGGGTCAAACGGGTCATCAAAGCCGTCGACCTGCGCGTACAACGCATGCAGAACCAAACGGTCTGGCTTCAGAACGCTCAGAAGGTGCTGGAAAACCAGCTGTCCAAATTGAAACTTACCGAAATCGCGGATTGGACGCAGCGGCAGCGAACCCTTTACCAGGACTACTACGATGAGCTATGGCAGGTACGTTCGGCCATAACCTATTACCGGCGTATCCGGGACCTGACCGATAGACAGGTGGCCATCGTCAATGAGTATAGATGGGCCTGGGCATTGTTTCAGAAGGACAGTCACTTTGAGCCAGATGAGCTTGGGCACATGCAGCAAGTTTATGCAGGCATACTGGAGGAAAGCGTAAAAAATGTCGATCAGTTGCTCATGGTCATACACAGCTTTACCACCGAGATGGGAGATGCGGCACGCCTGGAAATCATCAATACGGCAGCCGATAAAATGGAGCTCAACTACACGGATCTGAAAAAATTCAACCGCCAGAACATCCAGATGAGTATCCAGCGGGCCGGCTCCCTGGATGAAGTGGTCACCCTGAAAGAATTGTATGGTATACAGGAATAAAAACAAGATCAACGCCTGGCAGATGATGTCAGCCGTTAGGTTCGGGTTGATTGTACTGGCCTTCGCCACACCGGCCAGCGCGCAAACCTTCAACGAGTTTTTCAGGCAGAGCCGAACCCAGCGCCAGTATCACGCCCAGCAGATCGCGGCACTTCGGAGTTACGTCAGTTACGCCCGAACGGGCTATGAACTGGTCAGCGGCGGACTGCACCTGGTGAACGAAATACCGGGTAGCGAATGGAGTCTGCATCAGCTTTTTTTCAACGGACTTCGTTCGGTAAACCCATCCCTTGGCTTCCATACCCGCTGCGCCCTTATACTTGGCAGGGTCCGCCTAATCCGCGGGTGGCTTGACGGGCTTGATCGGGAAACCGCAATGGATACCCACTTGCATGAACGCGCCAGGTCATTCCGTTCATTCCTGTTAGCCCGGTGCTCGGATCTGCTGGAAGAGCTTGCCATGTTGCGCTCACCCGGCCAGCGCTCCATGAACGACGCCGAACGCCTGACCAGACTGGAGCAGCTCGAGCGTCAAGCAACCGGATTAACAGTTGGGTTTAGCCGTTTTGCAACGCAGATGCTGAGCCTTTCCCGGGGGATCGTAAAAGAACAGATCGATTACAACAGTTTAAGGAGGTGGTATGGTCATTAATCGCGGAGAATTCATAAGACTTCGACAGCTCGCTATTTTAGTGGTCTTGGGACTGTCGCTGCTGTATACCTGCTCTTCCCCGCAACCCGCCCGGGCCCAGTCCACCGAAGTGCAGCAGCTGCTGCTCAACGTAGAGAAGCTGGCGCAGATGCGCAACATCCTGACCGATATGGAAAAAGGGTATACGGCATTGGTAAGCGGTTACAACGCGGTGCGGAACGTCGCCCAAGGAAATTTCTCGCTTCATAAAGCCTTCCTGGACGGCCTGATGGCGGTCAGCCCCACCGTACGAAACTACCGGAGGGTGGGCGAGATTATCGTCCATCAGCAAACGCTCTTAAGTGAATACCGCAATGCTTATCAACACTTTCGCCAGGCGGGAACGTTTCGACCGCGCGACCTGGAAT
>JBMDWN010000140.1:0-7837 GCA_048595275.1 Olivibacter sp.
AAATCTGATTCCGCTCTAGGAGAATTATAGTGTTTAAAGCTTATAACCCTTACCGTAACGGCCGTTACTGTTACGGCCGTCACGGTAAGGGTTATAAAGGATTTTCATAATAAAATCTGCAGGAATATCGAAGTTTTTTGATTCCAGCAGATTTTAGTTGTTATCAATCCATCAAACCATTATTCACCAACTCATTATTCGAGATCGGCCAAATGTAACTTTCATCCGAAGGATTCACCGCTCGCGCCGGAGTAGGACCGGGCTTCGCAGGGAAAGTCAACAACCTTCTTACAATATCATTTGCACGCAAACCTTCTCCCAACAACTCGATTCTGCGCTCAATCAGAATAGCATCCAACAGGCTTTCAGCCGAACTCAGCGTCCCCGCCGGAAATTCATAAGCAGGGTCTGAACGCTCATGAACAGCCTGTAAAAGATTGCCTGCCAGCTCAAGATCACCGCTTTCTACAGCTGCCTCCGCGTAATTCAATAAGACTTCCGCATAGCGGATCATGTGCAACGGGTTCAGGTATGGCGCGTTAAATCCGAATTTCGCCAGGTAGAAACGGTTATTGTTGGTGTTCTGACGCAGAAATAGACGACGAGCATCCGTTTGCGCCCATTGACTTTCTCCCAATATGGCATCCGGGTTTAGATAATATTCGGCGTTACCATTATATATATAACCCGGTGAACTTTGTCCGCTTAACATATCCAATTCAGAGAAAGGCATAGAAAAAATGGCGTCCGATGAACTTAGCGACATAAAAGTACTGATCATAGAAGCCTGATCCAGGACAGCAGGCAGTTCCTGTAACTGGTGTCCAACGCCGGAAGTAGCTGCAAAAGGCGCCGTTCGCTGCGGAGCAATTTTGGCCGCCTCTTCCATTACTGCTGCCCAATTCTCCTGAGTCAGGTAAACGCGGGTTTTCAGCGCTATCGCTGTATTCCGGTGTGCTCTGCTGGGAACCGACTGGGTCTCCGGAAGATCAGCTTCGGCATCATTCAAGTCAAGCAAAATTTGCTCGTACACTTCCGCAACGGTGCTTGGTGCAAAATCATTGTTTTCCATACCCCGCTCCGCCTGTAGCCTTAGTGGAATGCTTCGAGAAGTACCTCCATTTTCAACATAGGGACGACCGAAAGAAGTAATCAAGCCGAAATAAGCAAAGGCCCGGACGAATTTCGCTTCCGCTATGTAAGCGGCCGCTGCCGTTTCTCCAACGACCGATACGTTTGCGTTTATACCTTCTATAACCAGGTTTGCTGAATTAATTGCAGCATAAGAGGCCGACCAGAGGTTAATGATGTCCGCATGGCCGGAATGATAGGTATTGGCCCAGGCATCGTAAGCAGTGAACGAGTTGTTGGTCGTATTGATGAACTCCTCTCCACGTGCATCCAGGTAAAGGATGTAGCGGCCGCCGTAGTAATTATTCGTTTTAAGTCGGGCGTATATTCCGGTAACCAACGATTCAATCCGCTGCGGTGTACTGAAAGCCTCGGAAGAGACAAGATCAGTCGGGGGCGTTAGATTGAGGTATTTTTCCTCGCTACAGGAACTGACGACCACCATTCCCAGCAACCCTAAAGCCAGGACGGGGCGGAAATATCTATTGAAATAAGTTCTATTCATGTTTCAGCTGTTAAAATCATTAATCATTAAAAACTAAGATTCACACCAAAGGTGATGGTACGGCCATTTCCGAGGGAATTGTACTCAATCCCTGGCGAAGTGTTGGTGTTACCGTTGACGGATGATTCCGGCTCCACTCCGGAATAACCGGTGAATAAAAAGACGTTAGTCGCTTGTGCATAAACCCGTAGACCTTTTATGTAAGCCTTCGACAGAAAAGCAGCGGGAAGCTTATACCCGAGCATAACGTTCTGCAGACGAATGAAGTCTCCCTTTTCTACGTAGGCTGAAATGTTCGGAATGTTGGCCGCTGCAAAGTTGTCATTATACACCAGGCGTGGTACATCTGTAACCTGACCAGGCGTGGTCCAGCGGTCCAGGACCTTCGTTGAGTTGTTAAAGTGCCGCTGATCCAGCCAGGTTCCTGTATTGCCGTTCATAATGTAGTTACCGCCGGAAAAGCTAAAGTTGATCGCCAGGTCGAAACTGCCGTAACGCAATGTATTGATGAAGCCACCATAATAGGTCGGCAGCGCATTGCCCATCGGCTGGTAATCTGCTGCGGTAATGGCCGGGGCAGGAGATCCGTCCAGGTAAGACCACCGTGAATCGCCCGGCCCGGCGATATGACTGAACTGAACACGCTCCCCGGCCGCATTGACAAAAATTAACCGGCCATTGTCCGGATTCACCCCATCGGTGATGGCGCCGAACAGTGTGCCTACAGGTCGTCCCACTTCTGTCACGTTAAAGATGTTGGACTCGGTGGAAGTCGTAGCCAAAATACGATCACCGTCATTGACCAGCGAGGTTACCTCGTTGCGGATGAAGGTAATGTTAAAAGCACTGTTCCACGAAAATTTCCCGCTGCGGATAACATCCCCGTTGAGGGCGAATTCCAAGCCCTTGTTCGTTAAAGAGCCGACGTTAGCCAGGATCTGGTTGGATGGAATACCTTTTGATGGTGTTTGTGGAACGCTCAAAATCAATCCGTTGACATTATTTGAGAAATAAGTGACTTCCCCTGACAAGCGACTGTTCAGTAAACTGAAATCCAGTCCTACGTTTGTTTGTTCACTGGTTTCCCAGCCCAACATAGGGTTGCCGGCCTGCTGAAAGTTCCAGGTACCGGATGTCGCATAAAGACCAGCGCGGAATAGCTCGAGCGATCCGTATAAGTTGTTCAGGTTTCCATTACCGACACGACCCCAGCTGGCGCGTAGTTTCAAGGCGTTCATGAAATTAGCGAAAGAAGAGTTTTTGTAGAAATCCTCCTCAGACAACGCCCAACCCGCAGAAGCACCTCCGAAGTTTCCCCATTTCTTGTCCAGCCCCAACTGCGAGTTGCCGTCCCGCCTGAAATTGAAGGTAAAGAAGTACCGATCGTTAAAGTCATACGTCAACCGGGAAAAATAGGAGAGAAAGGCCCGCTCACTGAGTTCATTCGCGCCAGTGGTGGCCGCAATGTTGCGCCAGGTTCCCTGATAGTCGATGAAGAAGGGGTCCACGGCCTGGGTAACATTAACGCCCCAAATATTGTTATTGAAGACCTGTGCGTCGTATCCGGCTAAAGCACTGATGTGGTGTTGGTCGAAGCGAATGTCGTAGTTCAGGTTATTCGTGAAATTCCAATTATTTCGGAGTCCCGATACGTTGGTGACTGACCCATTAGTGGAGGAGCTTGAACCTTGCTCAGGACTTAAAGAAGTAACGTCCGCTGTCTTCAGCCGGTCAACCGCATAATTTGTTGTAAATGTCAAGCCTTTAGCGAGGGTGAAAGTTGCACCGACATTAGCCAGTAAGCGGTCATTCTCTGCCGTGTACTTGGCCAGTTCGAACAAGGCAATCGGATTATAATACTGACTGACAACGTTATTAGCACCATTGCCTATGGGCCCATTCAATAGATCCCGGTTTATGTGAGGCCTTCCGTCCGGATCGTAGGCCGGCACATTCGGCGCCAGGATATATGACATTCGCGCGGCGCCGACAATGAGCTGAGCGTTCCCGGCGCGGGAGCCTGAGTTGGGCGACTGGTTCAGCGAATTCGTATAATTCGCACTACCCGTCAGTTTTAGCCATGGGGTCACCTGGTGATCAATATTAAAGCGGATACCATGTCTTTTGAATGTGTTCTTTTGTAGAATACCCTCCTGATCAGAGGTGTTTGCCGAAAAGAAATAAGTTGTTTTTTCACTCCCTCCACTCATATTGAGGGAATGGCTATGCGACACTCCTGTCTGATAAATGTGGTCGTACCAGTTTGTGTTTACCAGTGAGCCGTCCGCATTATAAGAGGGAAAGAACAGTTCAGAAGCTACATTCGGATTATCGGCGTTTCCTGCAAGTATCTTACTGTTAAGTACGGACTCATTCTTGATGTCCATGTATTGCTGAGCATCCAACAATTTAGGAAGGCGGACCGGACTGGTCATACCGACCCACCCGTCGTAATTCACATTCATCACGCCTTGCTTACCTCTTTTTGTGGTAATCAACAGCACACCAGCAGCAGCCCTTGAACCATAAATGGAAGTGGAAGCGGCATCTTTTAACACATCGATCGATTCAATATCCGCCGGATTGATGTCTGCCAGAGGATTGTTGGGCACGTTTCCGTTAGAAGAGACGTCGCCCGAAGTAATCGGGATACCGTCAACCACAACCAGGGGGTAGGAGCTTAGTGAGATGGAATTGATCCCACGTATCCGGATAACCGGCGCATTGTTCAACACGCCATTGGGCACGGAAATATTAACTCCTGCAGCCCGGCCAACCATAGCCTGGTCAAAACTCTGAACCGGGATCTCTTTCAATTCATCCGCCGCTATTCGGGCGGCCGATCCGGTAAACTCTTTTTTGCTCTGCGTTCCGTAGCCCACCACGACAATTTCGTCCAGCTGATTAGCATCGGAGGACATCTGAACATTGAGACTGGTTTTCCCGTTTAATGGAATCTCCTGGCGCACGTAGCCCAGATAGCTGAATACCAACGTAGCGTTTCGGGAGGCAGCAATGGAAAAGCGACCGTTGTCGTCAGTCGATACACCATTGTTCGTACCTTTCTCAATCACTGAAACGTTAAACAGGGGTTCTCCGCTAACGGAATCTGTAACGGTGCCGCTGACGCGCCCACCTGGTGTTTGCGCCCATCCTTGTGGTGCAGCATAAAGCACAAAAAGTGCAATAAAACACAACGAATTAAATAGATGTTTACCCATATAGTAAAGATTTAAGTGTGACTTAATCAGAAAATCAAAGGCAATATCATCCCACACGCCCGAGGGGGCGTTCTTCCCATTTAAAATGTATTGGAATATTGTTGGTTGAATTAATACATTTTAAGTAACCGCGTCTCTAAAATATAAAATCTTTTATATAAATCAAAAAATGTTGTGTTTTTCGTATCGAAAAATAAGTTTGGTTTCTTTTGTGTTAATTCGGGTAAAAAGAGAATCCCCGAAGTGGCGGTCTCCGGGGATTTTTGATGTTAGAATAGATTAGAATAAGAAGGACGGGCTCCCGATGGGTGCGCCCTGAGGCATTTGCATCGATGGCGTAGGCTCAAATTTTACCGGATTCTGCTTGAACGCTTGAATCTGGGATAAACCATAATGAATATTTGAAGATTTCTCAGCATCGGCTAGATTAAGTTGACCTTTCATCCAGCTTTCCAGCTGATCAATAAGGTAGAGAGCCTGTCCCTTTACGCTACCAGGAGCATCTTTGGCGGCAGCAAGGCCTAAAAGTTGCTCGAGGCACTGATTGTTGACCATGGTCTGCAATACGCCAGCATAGCCAGTTTCCGGTTTAGCCTTCCAGGTTTCGGCAATGACTTTTTCCCCGACGGCGATAAAGCCCGGTTGCTTCCCGTCGCGCCCATGGTATTCAATGAGTCGGGCAGCTCTGGCAGGCTCGAAGATGAAACCGAATGTAGTAGCAGCAACGGTTTCAGCTGCTGCGACCGGATCAAAAGTTGGTCCGGTGTAACGATTAAAGGTTTCACCGCTTGCCGGGTACCCTGAAGGCCTGGGCGGAATATTGCGGATCAGACTTTCCGGAAGGGAAAGTGCTTCTGGCTTCACCGTATTCAGAAGAGCTTCTAGCGCTGCCCACTGCTGAGCGGGTTCAATCAGCTCGGTGACCTTCTGTCCGTCATTTTTTAGGGCATGGGTAAAATAAAGCCCGCCAACGGATTTGGCGACCGCCTCGATCTGATAGCGGTGCAACAGATACATCGGAACCAATACTTCTTCAAGCGTCGCCATGGGGGCCTGAGCCGGAATGGCCCGTTCAGAAAAACGACTGAGTACCTGCGCACGGACCTTCATGATGCGGTTGAGTTCCTCAACAGGATTAACACCTTCATCCCATTGATTAGAATAGGGGTGGACGTAGCCCCCAATGTCCGGGATGAAAATATGTCCCTGGTCGAGCGTCTCTTGCATAATTTTATCCAGTGCAGCACTTTCATCCACATCCGAAGGGAAATCCTGGTAGCCCCAGGTGATCGCCCGTTTGTCCCATTCGCCAATTCCCACTGCATAAGCCTGGCTTATATCAATTGAGCCATCTTTCTCCAGGGTAAAACGGGGAAGTGGGTAATCCATAACCGAGGCCCTGTCTTTCGTGCTGGAGGTAAAGTTGTGATACAGCCCCAAGGTGTGCCCGATCTCGTGAGCGGAGAGCTGCCTGATTCTCGCCAGCGCAAATTTTTCCATGGCATCGCTAACCGGCTTTCCATCTTCGTAGGCTTGCAACAAACCCTCGGCGATCAGGTAATCCTGCCGGTGCCGGTCTGCGCCAAGCGTAACCACCCCTTTGATGATCTCGCCGGTCCGCGGATCGATGTAAGATGAACCGGTTGAATAAGCTCTGGGACTGCCGGTGCGGTTAATCCAATTGACAATATTGTAGCGGATATCCATCGGATCGGCCCCCTCAGGAAGCTCTTTAACCTGAAATGCGTTGATGTAACCAGCCGCTTCGAAGGCTTGGTTCCACCATTGCCCCCCCTCGATCAGGGCCTGTTTGATCGGCTCAGGTGCGCCACGGTCTATGTAGTATACAATAGGTTCTACCGCTTCGCTTTTAGCAGCCTTAGGATCTTTCTTCTGTAAGCGCTGACGTCGTGAAAAGCGGGTAACGATTGGCTCGGTCATAGGAGCGGAAAAATCCATATAGCTGAACAAATTGAATCCAGACCTCGGATCGAACTTCCTGGTTTTGTATTGGTCATCCGGAAGCTCAACGAAAGATTGATGCATTTTGATCGTCACCGCATTTGGATCTGGTGCAATTCCAGGACCGCCACCCCAGCGCGGAGCAGAAGAAGATCCGCCAATGAACGTCGCCATGACTTCGAATTCCGTATTTTTAGGGAAGTTGCGGGTGTTATCCATATAGATGGCCGACCGGCTTTCGTCGAAACGGTAGGCTGCGGAACTACCCCCGGAAGATTCCGCACTGTTCAGGCCGGGAAGGTTACTTCTTCCCAGCCGGCCGGCAATCTTCTGGCTGTCGCGGATCAGGAAGGGCGTCAGATCGATGAGGTAACGCCCACCCTCTGAAGCGACAGGGTTGAAAGACCAGATAACGGATTGAGCAAAGGCATTATCGACGGCTTTTTGCTCATCTTCATTTCCCGAGGTGGCCCTGAAAGCATAGTTGGGCTGGATCAGTAAAATTTTTGGACCGACCTTCGAAAACCTGGCAATCGCTGATGACGCCTGCCCGCGCTCCGGACCCCCGGAACCGACGCCGTCGGTCAGTGAACTGAAATAAAGAAACTCATAATCGAGTTTGTCGACTTCCAGGTATATCTTGCCGTTACCTTCATCGTAGTAAAACGTAAAGAATCCTTCTTTTTTTGGCCAGTTCTTCACTTTCTGTGAAATGCTTTCTGTCTGCTGGCGCGCCATGGCAGACAGGGACATTAAAAAGAAAAGGAAATAGATCGGGATAGGTCTCATGAATGTGATTTTTTTATAAAAAATGGTTTAAATGATGATAATGTTTTCTAAAGTGATTCATTAGTTGATAAATATATAATAAAAAAGCATTATGTAAGGAAAAAATAAAATTGAAATGTAAAGAGGGGTCGGTATGGAAGCGCAGATACCAAAGTGACACCGGACAATTAAATTATTTGGATCTTACTTTGACCTTATTCGGACTTTGTTCGGAGATCAGCCTAATATA
>JBMDWN010000141.1:0-16093 GCA_048595275.1 Olivibacter sp.
TAATGGCAAACGATCTTTTTCCGGTATTTCTTAAACTTTCCGGCCGGAAGGTGTTGTTGGTTGGCGCCGGTCCCGTCGGACTGGAAAAGCTGGAAACCTTAACACGCCTCAGTCCGGACGTCGCGGTGAAGATCGTGGCCAGAGAAGTTTCGACTGACGTTTACCGCTTTATAGCTGGTAAAAGCAGTATCGATTTAAGGGAAAAGAGCTTCGATCCCGATGATTTACAAGGGGTTGACCTGGTGATTGCCGCGACGGCAGACGAGACGCTGAATCAGGAAATAGTGGCTTCAGCCAAGAAAGAACGTTTGCTGGTAAATGTTGCCGATCAACCGCATTTATGCGATTTTTATCTTGGAGCTGTGGCCAGTAAAGGAGACCTTCGTATAGCCATATCGACAAATGGAAAGTCGCCCACGGTGGCCAAGCGCATGAAGGAAATGTTCCAGGAGGTATTGCCAGAAAGTATGGACCAGTTGCTTAGCAACATGCATTTGCTCCGCCAGCGGTTGAGTGGCGACTTTCAGCATAAAGTCCACTATTTGAATGAGCTAACTTCGAATCTTTTCAAAAAGGAAGGTTGACGCGAAGCTGTTTTAAACTATGAAAGAATCTATTGACACGATAAGAGCGGAACTCGATGGTTTGGATGAAGTCAATGCATTGCTTTATCTGAGTAAGCTGTTCGAAAACAGGATTGTATTTTCCACGAGTTTTGGATGGGAAGACCAGGTTATTTCGCATTTAATCTTCAAGAACGACATTCCGGTCAAGGTATTTACCTTAGAAACCGGTCGTCTCTTTCCGGAAACCTTCTATGTCTGGAACCGTACCCTTGAAATTTACGAGAAGCCTATACACGCCTACTACCCGAATACGCAGCATGTGGAAAATTTTGTCAGCGCTAAAGGACCTAATAGTTTTTACGAGTCTGTATCAAATCGGCAGGAATGCTGCCGCATCCGGAAAATAGAGCCGCTCAGAAGGGCGCTGGACGGCCAGAAATGTTGGGTTACGGGAATTCGGGCAGAACAATCCAACAACCGTCAGGGGATGGACTTCCTGGAATGGGATGAGCAAAACCAGCTGATCAAGTTTCACCCGCTGTTCAACTGGTCGCTTGATCGGGTAAAAGATTTTATCCGTTCCGAACATATTGTTTATAATCCTCTGCACGATAAAGGTTTTCCAAGCATCGGCTGCCAGCCATGCACCAGAGCCGTAGCACCGGGCGAAGACTTTCGCGCCGGAAGATGGTGGTGGGAGGATCAATCAAAGAAAGAATGCGGTTTACATTCTGTTAAATCGTAAGGTGAGTATGTATATGAAAGCAACTAATTTTGACTATTTAGACGAACTGGAAGCAGAGGCCATTCATATCCTGCGGGAGGTGGCCGGTCAGTTTGAAAGACCAGCTTTACTATTTTCCGGGGGAAAGGATTCCATAACCCTCGTGCGTTTGGCTGAAAAAGCTTTTCGTCCGGGAAAATTCCCTTTTCCACTGGTCCATATCGATACCGGTCATAACTTTGAAGAAACGATTACTTACAGGGATTCACTCATTGAACGCATCCAGGAGAAAATGATCGTCGGCTATGTGCAGGAATCCATAGATCAGGGTAAGGTTGTTGAACAGAAGGGCAAGAACGCCAGTCGAAACAGCCTCCAGACGGTGACGTTACTGGACACCATTGCCGCTCATGAATTTGACGCCTGCATAGGGGGTGCCCGCAGAGATGAGGAAAAGGCAAGAGCGAAAGAAAGGATCTTTTCTGTCCGGGACGACTTTGGCCAATGGGATCCTAAAAAACAAAGGCCCGAGCTTTGGAACCTATACAACGGCAGGATTCACAAAGGTGAGAACGTCCGCGTATTTCCGATCAGTAACTGGACGGAGCTTGATGTATGGAACTACATACAAAGAGAACAGATTGACCTGCCCAGCATCTATTTTGCCCATCAGCGCGATTGTGTGTTTCGAAACGGACAATGGATGGCGGCTTCGCCATTTCTGAACCTGGACCACGAAGATGAGGTAGTATCCAAACGAGTGCGTTTTCGTACGGTAGGCGATATGACCTGCACGGCGGCGGTAGAATCCGATGCCAGTGATCTGGATACCATTATCGATGAAATCAGTCAGTCGAAGGTTAGCGAGCGGGGAGCCAGGATGGACGATAAAGTTTCTGAAGCCGCGATGGAAGACCGCAAAAAAGGCGGATATTTTTAAACAGATGCAACTACGCTAATACATATGAACATTCTGAAATTTTTTACAGCCGGTAGCGTTGACGACGGTAAGAGTACGCTGATCGGCCGGATGTTATACGATACCAATTCCATTTTGAGCGATCAGCTCGAAGCCATACAACGAGCGAACCGTAAGAACGATGATGGAACGGTCGATCTTGCCATACTGACCGATGGCTTACGCGCGGAGCGAGAGCAGGGGATTACCATCGACGTTGCCTACAAATATTTTCAGACGGAAAAGAGAAAATTTATTATAGCCGACACACCCGGTCATATTCAATATACGCGGAATATGGTTACTGGTGCATCCACAGCAAACCTAGCTATTATTTTAATCGATGCCCGCAACGGTGTCGTAGAACAAACCATCAGGCATTCCTATCTGGTCAGCCTGCTTGGTATCCGCGACGTGGTTATCTGCGTCAATAAGATGGATATGGTTGATTACAGTGAGACCGTTTTTAGGTCCATTGAGACGAACTACCGTCAATTGGCCAGTCAACTCAATTTAAAGAACATTCATTTCATCCCGGTCAGTGCATTAAAAGGGGATAATATTGTTTACTACTCATCAAATATGCAGTGGTACGAGGGGAGCAGCTTGCTTAATTATCTTGAAGAGGTATCGGTAGAAGAAGAGGTTAGCCACCATCAGGCGCGTTTCCCGGTGCAATGGGTTCTGCGACCGCAAACGGCGGACCTTCATGACTACAGGGGTTATTGCGGGCGGGTTTCCAGCGGACGTTTTCAGGTGGGCGATGCGGTTACCGTACTCCCATCCGGAGAACAAAGTCGTGTAGAGCGGATCGAATTCTTTGAGCAGGATCTCAACGAAGCCTTGGCGGGACAATCGGTGACCATGCATTTATCGGACGACGTTGACATTAGCCGGGGAGATATGCTCGTCAATAGTTCCGACTTACCAATACACAGCAATCAGGTAGAGGCGGATCTTTGCTGGCTTGACAACAAGCCGTTAGACCCGGGGCTTCAATATTTGTTGCAGCATCATAGTAAAACTACGCGCTGCAAGATTCAGGATCTGATATATCAAGTTGATATCAACACGCTGGAAAGACATGCTTCTCAAGAGTTCAAGTTGAACGATATCGGGCGAGTGATCCTGAAAACTGCAGATCGTCTCCCATTTGACTTTTACGACGAAAGTCGTTCCAATGGTGCGGCAATTTTAATTGATCCAAGATCTAATATTACAGTAGGAGCCTTGATGTTCCGTGCTGTTCCGGACTAATTAGGCTAAGGGGTAGAGCATATTCTACCCCATAAAGAAGGAATCAGTAGCTTACCTCGTAAGCGATTACCCGATTGCCGAAAAACGTCGGCAGATACAATGTTCCACGTTCTTCATCAAAGAAGAAATCGGCGGTATTTATTTTTTCTTTTCGGAGATCAAGCAACGATGAAACCTGTCCCTCATTGCTTACGTGATACACGACGCCGGCCCAGGCACTGATCAGAAAATTGCCCGACTTGTCCAGGTGGATTCCATCAGTAGATGCTTCCATGCCTTCAGCTAATACAACCGGTTTTGACTTTGCACCTTCCGATTTATACAGTTTTCCACTGGCCACAAAATACAGGTCGTCATCCTTCGTAAATACACCATTGGGATTGCTTAGCCCCTCAAAAATTTTCTCATAGCTGGTTCCGGTAAATTTCAGGATACTTCCCCCCTTGGAGTCCGAAACGTAAACGTTTCCCCGATGGTCAACAGCCACATCATTTAACATCGTGACATCCTTCGGCCGGATGCGATTTTTGATTTTACGGCTTTTAACGTCGATGACAACCAGCTCTTTGAGGTCGGCCACATAGAGCAAATCTCCGATGAGGCCAAGTCCTTTCGGTGAATTCAGCCCTGAAATCAGGTCGCGTTCCACCACTTCGCCATTCGTTTTTAATAAAGCTATCGCCCCATTGCCATCAGATGCTCCTGTATCACCGGGACCGATGAGCGACACGTAAAGATGCTCACCATTGGAATCCATAACCACACTTTCCGGCACAGGCAGGATGGTATCGGTCTTCCAGATTTCCTTTAATTTAGGTTGAGCGGAAGCGGATCCCAAAAAAACAATAAAGGACAACAATGTGCAGAATGCCAAACGATATTTATTCTGTGTATACTTCTCCATAATCTTTGAGCGATTAAATTTAATGTGTAGAGTCAAGCACGGTTATCCTGAGGGGTTGATGCCGGGGGGATACCGTTCTCCATAAATTGCGTAAGCAGTGAAATGGAAGTCTCGTTGCCTTGCTTCCGGGCAATATCCATGGCTGTAGTACCGCTAAGATTTTTTATATCAGCATCCGCGCCACTCTCCAGGAGAAAACGCAAAATCTCATGCTGACCAAAAGTTGCTGCGTACATTAAAGCCGTTGAGCCGTTAGCGCTTTGCTTATCCATATCTGCCCCATGTTCAATCAAAAGCTCCGCAATAGGCATAAAGCCTTTAAAGGCTACCCCCATGAGTGCTGTATTCCCGCTTTTGTCCTGCATATTGAGATCTGCACCCCGCTCGATCAGCAAAGCTGAGGTGGATACCCGGTTATTATAACTGGCGATGATTAATGGTGTGAAACCTTGCTCGTCGCGCGCGTTCACATCAATACCTTTGTCCAGTAACACGTTGATTTGCTCATCTTCTCCTAGCCTGGTCGCCTGGATTAATGCGGTCTTATCTTCCATGCATTTTTAACGGGAATCGATGGTGATTTGTTTTTGAAGACCCCTTAAAACAAAAGATTTAACAGGAGGTTAAACTAGTGGCAAAGAAAGCTGTTTAACTTTGGACGATGAGCGTATACAACCCTGTTTTTAAACTAAATGTTCCCGACGACGGAAACAAAGTTCAGCATTTGCCCAAAGCACCCGGGAAATGGCCCTTCCGGCTTAACCTGGACCAGATCCCTACCTCAGGAAATCTTTCGTCAAATCGATTAGTGTTTAATATGGTAGGAGATACCGGGAGCGTGCGTACGCTGGACCGTCAGGAACGAGTAGTCAGGGAATTGGCCAAGCAATATCAACGAGAGAAAGGCAGGCATCAACAGCCCCAGTTTCTGTATCATCTAGGAGATGTCGTCTATAATTTCGGAGAAGCCTCAGAATATTACCGTCAGTTTTTCAGACCCTATGAGGAATATCCCGCACCCATCTTCGCCATAGCCGGAAATCACGATGGTGATGTTAATCCTGCAGCAGATGTTCCCTATGAAAGCCTGGATAGCTTTTTGAAGGTCTTCTGCGATACCCGTGCACGCATCACTCCCTTATCTGAAAATGCGAGAAGGAGCACCATGATTCAACCCAACGTTTACTGGACGCTCCAAACTCCTGTAGCCAATATTATCGGGCTGTATAGCAATGTTCCCAAATTCGGCGTGATCAAAGACAAGCAGAAGGAATGGCTGGTGGGAGAACTAAAAGCCGCTTTCGAAGAACAGGATAGCAAGCTGATCATCTTATGCGTTCATCATGCACCCTACTCGGCAGATATCAATCACGGATCCAGCAAAGCGATGATAACGGTGTTGGAGGAGGCTTTCCAGCTGGCTAATGTGCGGCCGGACATTGTTTTCAGCGGACACGTCCACAATTATCAACGCTTCGTCAAGACCTATCCGGATGGCTTTCAGCTTCCTTTCATCGTTGCGGGCGCCGGGGGCTACGCAGAGCTTCATCCCCTGGCCGAACCGGAAAACCCCGGATTCGACTCTAAAGACGATTTGTTGAATAACGTGAGGCTACAGCGAAGTTGTACGGATCGCTACGGCTTTCTGAAACTAAGCATCTATCGCAAGCAGGAACAACTGGTCCTAGACGGTGTTTATTATACCATCAACAAAGATATCGTTGACAGAGAGAACGAAGATCCGCCCACCATATTCGATCAGTTTACCTTAACGTTCAACAAGCAAAGACACCGGAAAGACTGGAAAAATTTAGTTGTTGACGGCCTTTAGCAGGTCGTCAATGCTTCGCTCACCCTCCCAGCTTGTCTGAAGCTTTCCTTTCGCATCGTAAATGTACACTGCCGGTAGTTCCTTGGGCACATGAAAGCGGTTGATGAACTCCATGTTCCGGTCAAACAGAAAACGGACATTATCCCGGTTTAATAAGGCTTTTCCGTAGGAGTTTGCAAATTCCATGATCAGCGAGGGCTCCTGCAGGGATACGAAACAGAAGGTGGCATCGTTAAATTTCTCTATGTTTTTTCCGATAGCGGTCGTTTCTGTCTGGCAATGTCCGCAACCGGGATCAAACAAGATAAATACTCTTTTCCCATCTTTGGGAAAATCACTTTGTTTAAAGGCAAAACCATTCTTTGGATTAAAGAAGGTAAACATGGGCAGGCTTTCAGCCGGCCCCTGCGTTGCCGATGCCGTTACAGGGGAGCCGGAAGTACCGGAATTAGGCGCAGGATTCGAAGCCGCAGACTCTTTTGGCGTCGTTGCCTGTTCCTGCTGAGCGCTATTGCCCTGGCAGGCACTAATACCAAGCATAAACAGCGAAGCGCTGCAGAACAAAGAAGTGAAGAAAAACAGTTTTTTCATTTGTATCGTTTGAAAACAGGTTATTTTATAATCTGAACGTTGATAGAGGATGGGTGAGTCGCCGAGTGAAAGACCCGATGCGTAGCGGTGCGGTAATGCTCCGGCTCTGCTTTGTAAACATTGTCGACAAAGGTCTGCGGATTCCGGTTAAATAGCGGGAACCAGCTGCTCTGTACCTGTACCTGAATCCGGTGGCCTTTCTGAAAGGTATGCAGCACATCCTGCAATTTAACTTTAACCTCGGTAACCTCCCCGGGCTTGAAAGGAACTGCTTTCTCGAAGCCATTCCGGTAGCGGCCTGGCATGATCTCGCTTCGCACCAGCATGTGGTAATTGCTGAGCTTCTGCGCTTCTCCGGCTGAATCGTATTCTGCAGGGTTTGAGGGCAGTACATCAATCAGTTTTACCACCCAATCCGCATCCGTTCCCGTAGTGGAAACAAACAGATCCGCCAGCAGTTCGCCTCCTATAGTTACATCCTCTTCCAGGACTTCCGTTTCGAATACCAGGACATCCGGCCGGCTTGCATTTTCCCGCTGATCGCTGGTCATATACGAACGAGGGGTAAAGACCACTTCCTGAGCCTGAGAATAGGGGACAGGTTTTCCAGGATCACTGACAAAGTCGCTGGAAGCCTGACCGGTAGCCGGTTTGTCCTTACCCAGCGTAGCTCCTCCACCGAAATAGAGCGTACTGTTTTCAGCAGAAGTCAGCGGCCATTGCGGAAAGCTTCTCCATTCTTTTTTTCCGGTGTCGAATAAATAAGCTTCCGGCAGGTCCGGATTCCCTTTAGCATTGCCTTGCAGGAAGTGTCGGAAAAAGACACTCTCTATGGAATGCTGATAGCCGGTTGACAGGCTGTCGCCAAAATAAATATCGCCGATAACTTGTTTGCCGCGTTCCCGGGCCCAGTCGCCATGACTCCATGGGCCCATAACCAGCGTATTGTAATTTTTACTGTTCTTTTCGATGCTTTTGTATATGTTCAGCGGGCCGTAGAGATCCTCCGCGTCAAACCAGCCGCCGACCACCATAATGGCAGGCTTTACGTTTTTCAGGTGCGGAATCAGGCTCTTCTTCTGCCAGAGCGTGTCATAATCCGGATGCTCTACCAGCTCCTGCCAGAAAAAATTGTCCTCTCCCTGAAAGCTGGTTCCTTTGTCGAGGCTGCCCATGTTCAGGAAATAATCATATGAATCGAATGTATCCGGTCTTTTGGTCGGATACCAGGCTTTTTTCTCCGGGCCCTGCTTATGAAATCCAAATACCGGAACTGCAAAGAAGTAGCTACTGAGAAAACTTCCATTGTGATGGAAATCATCAAAATAAAAGTCGCCTATCGGCGCCTGCGGAGAAGCCGCCTTCAGTGCTGGGTGATTGCTTAAACTACCAACCGCTGTATAAAAGCCGGGATATGAACCTCCCCAGAGACCAAGGCGACCATTATTGTTTTTTACATTTTTGATCAGCCAGTCGATCGTATCGTACGTGTCTGTACTTTCATCAATGGCCTTCGAAGTGGCGGCTTTTCCGTTGCTGACCTGGGGGCGCATATTGACAAAAGTGCCTTCGCTCATATAACGGCCGCGCACATCCTGATAAACTACAATATAACCCTCTTCCATCATTTCCTGGTTGGGCGCAATAATGCTCCGCATTTCCTCGCCATAAGGACCTGCCGAATAGCAGGTGCGTTGCATAATAAGCGGGTATTTGCGGGATTCATCCTTCGGACTGTAAATGACCGTGTAAAGCCGTTTGCCATCGCGCATGGGAATGTAGACTTCCTCTTTCTTATAATTTGCTGCCACATAATCGGCCGCTACCTGAGCCAGGCTTCTCGGAAGCCAGGCGAAGAGAACGATTACACAGGTCAGGAGGTATTGAATGCGATTCATGATGATAAGGTATGATATTAGGGCAAATATGCCGCTTATATTTTATTTAGTCAAGTACGTCTTGGCGCGGAACCCCTGATTTGCGATAGAAGAAGGTGCCAATCAGTCCCCGACTGAACAGGGCTTTATCTTCCAGTATATATCGATGTTCTCGAAATACAGCGCTCATCTCCGGTAATTGACAAGATTTAACACCCGCTGCAAAACGAAAAAACAGGTACATGGAGCGGATCACGGCTCGCTGAATAAATCGATTCGGAGCTTGCGTCAGAAAGTCTGTTTCAATCCAGGACCCGCCCGGTTTTAGCGCATCATCAAGCTTCAAAAACAAATCCAAGGCAAAAGCATAACTAAAGTTATCGAAAAAGAAAGCTGTGATGATGACATCAACGGGGTGCAGGTTCGTCGTTTCCAGTGCACCCGCTACGAAGTGAACGTTGTGAGCCGGATGGAGTTTTCTTTTTTTCGCTTGCCTGAGCATTGCAGGGGATTGTTCAACGAAAAAAACCGTTAGGGGAAAGGGACATCGGGTTCCCAGGGCTTCCAGTATTTTCCCCGTACCCCCTCCAGCGATCAGGAGATGGCTTCCGGGGTCGATCCGATCCAGGAAATGCCGTTGTGAACGTAGAAGCCGACCGCAAAAGAGCATGCCCCCCAGCAGATCGTAAATTGGCGCAATCCAATCGTAATTAACCTGCTCCCGTTTCATGATGCTTGTTTTTCGATAATACTGGCCGCAATTCCGCAAAGCGCTTTGATCAGCAAGAGCCCATCAATCAGAAAAAGGTAGTACAGGATGGGACGACGCTTCTTTAGCGCATAAGCCAGCAAAAAAGCCATGAAAAACGGGATCAGGTTAATCAGGCATACCCATAGCTCCTTCCCGGCTTTGACGGAAAAAAAGATGACCGATAACACCCCCATAAGCAATAGGGGCATAATGAGCTGGAAAATAAGCGTCCGTAGTCCCATCTGAACCACCAGCGTTTTTGTCCCTTTATTGGCGTCCTCAGCATAATCTTTGATATCAAACAAGATGGCGTTGACCATGCAGAACATGAAGGTTTTTACGAAATACCAGATCACAAGGCTGGAATGAGGCGTTATTTGTGCCGATAAAAGCTCCGACGTTCCCAAGGGGAATAAGGTAACAAAGGTAGCCCAAACGAAAGCGATGATGGCCGCTTTCGCAAGCCCCAGCTGTCTTAGCGGCGGCGAGACAGCATTGATACGGAGAAAACCATAATAGCCAAGCGTACCGGCCACCGCACAGGCGGAAGACAGCAACAGCAAGGGAGAAAGCTGCTGCAGGCTGCGATGGGTAAACAAGATTACCGAACTAAAAAAGGCCAGCAAGAGGCAGGCAAGGCATATTAACCGCATGAATCCTTTATGCTGCCTGTACCAGAGCCCACGCGGATTGCTGACCGAACCCCGGTTGTTTGTCAGCAGGTAAATCAACGAATAGAAACAAGTACTTAAGCCGAACTGTAAACCGTAAAAAGCACCGGGTAATGGTGGAAGACAAAGCTGTAGCACGGTCTCTGCCGAAAGTGCAACGGCAATGAGGCCTACAAAGGCATTACTGAAAAAAAACGCCCGCCAAAAACGCACTTATCTTAACTTAAACCGCCATTTTTCGAAGCTTTAACGGCATAATCCACCGCCCTCGCCGTCAGGGCCATATAGGTGAGGGAAGGATTTTGCGTAGAAGTCGACGTCATACAGGCCCCATCGGTAACAAACACGTTTTTGCAAGCATGCAGCTGATTCCACTCATTCAGCATCGATGTCTTAGGATCCCTGCCCATACGTACGCCACCCATTTCATGTATATCCAATCCCGGCGCCTGCCCGGAGGTATTCGCCTTTATGTTGGTGAAGCCAGCGTTAGTGAACATCTCCGTCATCTGTTCAATGTAATCCTTCTTCATCTTCTCGTCGTTATCATCGTAGTCCACCGAAATCTTTAGCAGCGGAACACCCCAAGCGTCCTTCTGACTTTCATCCAGTTTAACGTAACTTGCCTCTTTGGGAAGCGTTTCGGCCATCATGTGCGAGCCCACCCGCCAGGAACCGAGCGTTGGGTTGTCCAGTGCTTGCTTAAGATCCGAGCCTATGCCACTGGTATCCCTGTCCTGTCCCCGGTGTGCCGAAAAGCCGGCTGCGTAGCCCCTCAGGAAGTCTGTTTCCTGCTTGTGGAGATTACGGAAACGGGGGATATACCCGCCACCGGCGGGGTTGCGCCCATCCGTTTTAAACTCTTTCAGGCCATCAAATTCTGCACTGATCCGCGCACTGTAATTGTGGAAAGCCACGTATTTTCCCAGCACGCCGCTGTCATTTCCAAGTCCTTCGGGAAAGCGATCGGATTTGGAATTCAGCAAGATAAGGTTTGTATTAATAGCCGCCGCGTTAACGAAAATAACCGGTGCAAAGAACTCAATCTCCTCTTTGGTATTGGCATCTATTACCTTAACACCGGTCGCCTGCTGTTTCTGATCATCGTAAATCACCGAACTGACCACCGAATGTGGCCGAAGCGTTAAATTTCCGGTTTTCATTGCCCAGGGAATGGTGGAGGCATTGCTGCTGAAATACCCGCCAAAGGGGCATCCCCGCTGGCATAAGGTACGGTTCTGACATTGAACCCGACCCTGGTCCAGGTGAATCTGCTTAGGCTGGGAAAGATGCGCACAACGGGCACTGATCACATGCCGGTCGGCATATTTCCCCGCGGTAGCTTTTTTGAAATGGTCTTCCACCGCATTTAGCGGGAAGCCGGGTAGGAAGTCGCCATCCGGCAAAGCCGCCAGACCGTCCTTGTTGCCTGAGATACCGGCAAAACGTTCTACATGGGAATACCAGGGCGCCAGGTCTTTATAACGAATCGGCCAGTCCACCGCAAAACCATCTCTCGCCGGTCCGTCGAAGTCGAAATCCGACCAGCGCTGCGTCTGCCGGGCCCAAAGCAGGGATTTTCCACCCACCTGGTAACCGCGGATCCAGTCGAACGGTTTATCCTGAACATACGGATGTTCCTTGTCCTTTACAAAAAAGTGAAGCGCATCCTCCTTGAAAGCATAGCAGCGACTGGCAATAGGGGATTCCTTCTGTATCTCCAGCGGAACCTCCCCGCGATGCTCAAATTCGTATGGATACATATTGGTTGTCGGGTAGTCCGTCACGTGTTGCACGTCTCTTCCCCGTTCCAGCATAAGGGTTTTTAGCCCTTTTTCGGTCAATTCTTTGGCGGCCCATCCGCCTGAAATTCCGGAACCAACAACGATGGCGTCGAAGGTCCGGTCCTTAATACTATCCGTGTTTAAATATACTGTAGACATGTTGATTCAATCAATTTAGGAAGCTTGCGTGCCGGCAGGGAAATACCCGTTATAACGACCCGGTACTAATTCATATTTCTGGACCTGCGTCATGTAATACTTTGAGTTCAGGTAACCCTGCTGACAACGGATCCTGGCTTTCCAGTAAAAAGACCGAAGGTTGTCTTCTTCGTCACGACGGCCTATTTCCTGCATCAGCGTTTCCCTGTCTGTCCTCTCCAAAGCGGTGAAAGACTGGCTGAACCTGTCTTTGGCCAATCCGTCCATCTCCCTCAGCCCTGCCATAAACATCTGTTGGTCCTCCTCGCCGTGGCAATCGTCCAGCATCTTGAAAACATAGAGGTGCAGGTTAAGGCTCTTCGCGCCCGGGGTGTCCGTTTCCGGAATCAGGGTGTCGACAAATTCTGCCAATATTGCTTCATCATCCGCCGTGGCCTTCAAGTGCCGGAGTTCGATGGAAGCACCATCTTCTCCTTTGTTCATACAGGCAGGGAAAAAAGCCATTCCCCCACCGATGACAATCATGTTTCTTAATGCCGTTCTCCTGTCCATGTTGTTTAGGTTCTTCGTGACATCAAACATATAAAAAAAAAGCTGCTTTTTAGTATCTTCGTCTATCGTTTTACGGAATCATTAACAGCGCAACATTGAAGAGATTTTTTCTTACCGTCATCGTTTTAGCCGTCCTGGCCGCAGGAGCCTGGTTTGTTTACGGCCTGTTTTTTCGTCAGCCGGGCAGACCGGTAATCACGGAGGATGTTATGGTGGAACAGATTTCCAACATCGGCAAACTCGAGCTCGTGAAGTATTCCATGAAAGACGTTATTGAGCGGAAAGAGCTCAGGACCTTTTTGCCGGATCAGCGGGTACTGCTGGTCGCCGCGGGCGAGGTAGCCGGCTGTATCGATCTACGTAAAATCCAGCCTTCGGATATTGTGCGGCATAGTGCAGATTCCGTTTCGGTAACCCTGCCCGAGCCGGAGATTTGTTATGTGAAGATCGATCATCAACGATCGAAAGTATATGATGTTTCGGGTGCCTGGTGGCCCGGCGATACGCAGAATATGGTTGAAGACATCTATAAAATTGCGGAAGAGAAACTGCTGAAGAACGCGAAGGAAATGGATATTCTTGGGAAGACCAAAGAGAACGCAAAGGTGATTTTCGCGCCGATGATGGAGCAGATCAGCGGTGGAAAGGTTGATGTCCGTTTCCGTTAATGATGGCTGCTTAATTCTGAACCCCTTCATTCCCAATTTAATTTATAATAAAATGGCAGAAGATCTGAAAATAAGCGCCGGTACAAAAGCCGAGCAATACGAAGCCCTTTACCCACAAGTTCAAGCACTTTTGGAAGGAGAAACCGATCAGACCGCTGCGCTGGCTAATTTCGCGGCGGCATTAAAGACACAGTTTGACTACTTCTGGGTCGGGTTTTACCTGGTCAAACGAGACGAGCTGGTATTGGGACCCTTTCAGGGACCGGTAGCCTGTACCCGGATTGCTCGTGGTAAAGGGGTTTGCGGTGCGGCATGGGAAGAAGCAAGGACGCAATTAGTGGCCGACGTCGAACAGTTCCCGGGTCACATTGCCTGCAGCAGCCTGTCCCGGTCGGAATTGGTTGTTCCCCTGATGCAGGAAGGGAAGGTTGTCGCGGTGCTCGACATAGACAGCGAGCTATTGGATGATTTCACGGAAGAAGATGCTCACCAGATGGAACGCTTTGTCCGCCTTCTTGAGCCGGTCTTCGCTTAAACTTTTTTACAGGCCTGCTGTTATTGGAAACAAGATCAATAACAGGCTATGCAGTATCATCAACAGCTCTCCATACTCAATGCGGCGACCTATTTCGTTGCATTTCTGATATCGATGCTTGGACAATTCGGTATAGTCGGCGAATTTTCGATGCAGGAAATGTCCAGCCGTTACGATGCCGCCCTCACTCCCTCAAGTTTTACTTTCTCCATTTGGGGGCTTATTTATACCCTGCTGGCGGCCATGGTTATCCTGCATTGGGTGCTGGCTTTTCGGAGACCAGCGGTTTACGTGACCAACAAAGAGCTGGTTGCCATGGGTTTTTTCTTTGCGGTGAACCAGTTAAGTATTGGAATGTGGACCTATACCTGGCTGAACGATATGCCGGGCATCTCACTCTTATTGCTGATGGTTCAGTTCTATTGCCTTTTTGTTATTCATCGCCGCCTGAACACGCTTAATCCGGGTACGGGGAAAACGTCTCTTTTCATCACCCAGATTCCACTGAGCATCTATTTCGGATGGATAACGATTGCCTTGCTGGCTAATTTTGCGGCTTGGTTAAGTAGTCTGGGGTGGCTTGCCGAACCTGCCGTTAACCTCTATCTAAGCGGATTTTTACTCATTGCCGCGTCTGTTATCGGCCTGATAGTCGTCTGGTTTCAACATAATATTTTCTTTGGAATGGTGGTCATATGGGCTCTTTTTGGCGTGATCATGCGGCACCTGAACGATCTGGAAGATTATTACGATTCGCTATGGTATATCGGCGTCCTGGCGCTGATTCTGAATTTACTGGCGGTCATCCAGGTGGCCCGGAAATTCCGGACCATTGATGAGAAGAGCCACCGTTACCGTCGGGCAGTCAGCAATTCGTTTAAGGCGAATCCAGGCACGGATGTTTAAAATCGCCTTTCATCCATCTTATGTGCTGAATCTGCCGGCCGGGCATCGCTTTCCTATGGAAAAGTACGAGCTGATTCCCTTGCAGCTGCTGCATCAGGGCATTGTTACGGAAGAACAGTTCTTCGAGCCGGATAAACAGCCGACGATGGAAGATATTTTGGCCGTGCATCAGGCGTCTTATGTTTCCCGTTTGCTTAAGCTGGCCTTGAGTCCGAAAGAAGTCAGACGCAGCGGCTTTCCGCTAAGCCGGGAGTTGGTAGACCGCGAACTAAGGATTGCCTGTGGAACTGTTCAGGGAGCAGAATATGCCCTGGAAAATGGTATGGCTTTTAATGTGGCTGGCGGGACGCATCATGCCGGAAGCGACTGGGCAGAAGGTTTTTGTTTACTGAACGATCAGGCCATTGCTGCCGCCTATCTCCTTCGGGCGCGTAAGATTAGCCGGGTGGCGATTGTAGATCTTGACGTCCATCAGGGCAATGGGACGGCAGAGATTTTCAGAGGAAGGAGAGAAGTGTTCACCTTTTCGATCCATGCGGCCAAGAACTTTCCTTTTCACAAAGAGTCATCTGATCTTGATATCGCCTTGAAGGAGGGCATGTCCGGTGATGAATACCTGACCCGGCTGGAAGCTTCACTGCTTCCGATGCTGGATTCGTTTCAACCCGAATTTGTTTTCTATCAGGCCGGAGTGGATGTGTTGGAGACCGATAAATTGGGGCATCTGTCGCTAAGTCGCGCAGCCTGCGCTGAACGGGATGCTCTGGTGTTTAGGGCCTGCCAGCAACGAGCAATTCCAATGCAGATCAGTATGGGAGGGGGCTACTCGACAGATATCAAAGACATCGTTGAAGCACATTGCAATACCTATCGCGAAGCGTTGGCTCATTATTCCTGAGGATTTAATTTTTATCAAATTGTAGTTTGAAAACTACAATTTAGGAATTATTTTGCGGTTTTAAAACTTCATTATTTATTATATTTGTAGTTTAGAAACTGCAATATGGATGTATTATTGAATTTTCAGGATACGTTACTTCGAAGCGTCGACAATACCTTCCGAAGATATCTTCATGATTCTATAAATTGGACTCAGCGAATGATCGGTTTGAAAGGTCCCAGAGGGGCAGGGAAAACCACTTTGCTATTGCAGCATTTGAAATATGATTTGCCAGCGGGTTTTGGCAAAGCACTTTATGTCACAGCCGATCACACCTGGTTTTACAACCATAGCCTGCTAGATACGGCGACAGAATGGTATCAGCAGGGGGGGGAGTTGCTTTTAATTGATGAAGTGCATAAATACCCGAACTGGTCAAGAGAACTGAAAAACATATATGACGGTATACCACAGCTAAA
>JBMDWN010000142.1:0-2064 GCA_048595275.1 Olivibacter sp.
GCCAAATTCCAACTGATGGGCCGCTTTTTATACCCACTGAAGATGTTGCTTCGCTATGGTTTTGGACAATTTGCAAAAGCCTTGCAGAAAACCCCGGCCAATCTGGCCATGCGTGAAAATCTGGAAAATGCTGTAATCGGATCTTATCCGAACTTCGAGATTGACTACGAGAAAGTGCAGTTAAGTCATGGAGCTGTACTGATGACAGGTGATCAGGAAATGTCTGTGTCAGGAAGGTTGCTACTGATCAACTGGGATGCGGACCTGGTCGGGGTTAATCCTGCCTACGCAGATGATCAGGTAATCATACTTCTCTATCACCCCGCAAGTAATTTCTTTTTTATGCCAAAAGAGAACTTGCAAAGGAGTTCCGGGGAAGCTGTGGTGGAACTTCCGAAGAGGATTAAAGAAGGCGAGATACACGGCTGGATTTTCCTTACGGATCGAAAAAAACGGGATGCGTCCTCAACTTCTTACCTGGGAACCGTAAACGTGGAAACCGAGTAATTTTACTAACCAACCTCTTGCCGAAATACGCGGCAAGAGGTTAATTAAACAATGAATTATGAAAGAAAATAGGGTGTTACATAGGGAACGCTTTGCCAGAACGCAACGCTTTCTGAAGCCACTGAGACCTATTATATCGGAAACCTTTGGTTTAAGTAATAAAATGAAAAATTTTAATCGCGCCGTGTCGATGTGTTTGAGCTGGGCATTTGATGTGGAGCGTATGAGCCAGGAGATTGATCCGTCCAGGGTTCTGATTTCAAATGGCGTGCTGCAGGGCGTGTACGTAAGGAGCTTGGAGAGTGAAAAAGACCGGATCATCGTAGAATTTGAAACGGGCGCTAACTTATCCGGACATCATGATGACCAGGTTCATTTATGTATTTATGCTCCGGAATTGGGTATTGCAGATCGTAGTCAGTTAGACGTCAGAAGGAGTACCGGCCGTATTGAGATGAAGTTAGTGCGTGCACTGCAAAAAGCGCCTGTACTGGTATACCTGTTTTGCTGTTCCCGGAATCGATCGTCACATTCCCGCAGTCAGTTTCTCGGGGAGATCGGAAAGGAGGGGAATGATGTTGCTGGATAATGCTTTAGTGAAAACGAAGTCGGACGCGCTGATCTTGCGGGTGGCGCAGGCGCGGAATACGACGCTGAGTCATCTGTACATCCGCGGCTTGTTCAGCTGTTATTTGCTGGAGGACAGCATCCGGAAGGAGAAGGTGGCGGGCGAGACCTGCATCCCGGAAGGGGAGTACAACTTGCGCCTGAATCGTATGGCCGCGATGAACGCGACTTACGCGCCGCGTTATGGCGACCTGCACCGTGGGATGATGGAGATCTCGGGCATTCCGAATTTCCAGCTGGTCTTCATCCATATTGGGAACTACCATACGCAGACGCGGGGCTGTCCGCTGACGGGTTCGTACTACCAGTTGGTGAAGGGTGATTATCACGTGCTGCATTCGGCGGTCGCTTACCGCAAGGCTTACACGGAGCTCTTGAAGCTGGTGGATTCGGATGCGTTGGGTATCGAGGTGCGGAATATGTCGCATTTACTGGACAGGGGGAATTGATATGCAATGGACGGATATGGAGTGGAGTGTCTTGATGGGCGGCTGGATCAGCTTGCTGCTCTTGGTAATTGCCTACTTCCTGCGGCAGCTGCTGGGCAATTTCGCCCGCGTGCAACGGGAGCTGGAGGAGACGAAGACCATGGTGGCAGTGCTGGCAGCAAGGCTCGGGTTTATTGAACGGTATTTTAGTTCGAAATGGAGAAAGGAGTAGATAGGATGAAGGGAGTAATTTATGAAAAAAGGAGCAGGTATGTTAAAGAGTAGAAAGGAAGCGGAATTGCTGGAACGGGTGAAAGCCCCGACACCGAAGTTTTTCAAGAAGGTACGAACGATCGGTCTGACCCTGGGTGCGGTAGGGGCAGCTCTGCTCAGCGCGCCGGTGGCCTTGCCGCCTTTGGTATTGACGATCGCCGGTTACCTGGCTACGGCGGGATTGGTGGCCGGGGCCGTGTCAACTATTGCAAAGCAGGATCCGGTGGAG
>JBMDWN010000143.1:0-3569 GCA_048595275.1 Olivibacter sp.
GCCGTCAAAAAAGAAGATTTCATCGTAATCTTTAAAGCGCTCTGGCACCGGCATATCCCCGCTGATTACAAGGCGCACCGCCTCCGGGTTATTCTTGCGATCGAAAACCGTACGGAGCGGCTTCAGTTGTTCCTGCAAGACTTTCAAAGTAGGCTCCCCCTTCGTCTTCAGGTCGATCAGCAACTGCAATTCCCCGCCATCCGGGTAGACGACACCTTCGTTGCGCGCCATTTGTTCCAGCAAGGGTTCAATGTATAAGCTCTGAATCGTGTGGCCAGGCTTGATGCCCTTTTCCTCATGCGCCACATAAAGGGAGTCCCCCTTTAGAAAGACATCGATCTCGATGGATGCAAAGCGATTGGCATAAGCCGTATAAAAAGGCTGCGTCTGCAGATAATCGTTATGCGAGTGCGCATTTTTATTGACCGTATAATCCTGTGCCCCCGCGGGGAGGCACAGGCTCAGCAAACTCGCTGCAAAAAACCATTTAAAGGTATTCATGATCTTATTTTTTTATGGCTGAAACCAAACTTTTGTATTGTGGGTCGGCATCGTACCCCCCATCTGTTCATCCACCCACCTGACCAGGTTCGGGTTGTTCTGCTCATTGTCCGAATATACATAACGGACCGGTATCGGTGCAAGCACCGAGGGGCCCGGCTGCAATTCCGGATAACCCGTGCGACGAAAAGAGGCCCATCCTTCATAGCCATTCAGGAAGGCATCCGCCCAGTGCTGCTCGGCAATCTGCTGCAGGGCTGTTCCCTCCTGCAAAGCCACATCTTCACGAGCAAGGAAAGTCGCGGCCTGCTCCGCACTGATATAAGGGGTCTCCTCCTGGGATGCCTGCCCCACCTGTGGCCACTTCGCCAGAGAAGCGGCCAGGGCATCTGTATAAACAGAAGAGGCCTCACCCTGAACGCCCATGTTGCGAACAATAGCTTCCGATTTTATAAAAAGTATTTCACTGTACGTCAATAGGAAAGCTCTGTTTTCTTTACGAATTCGTTTACCTACCACAGAGAAATCATCCCGGTTCAGGCCTGTCTCCTGGTACAAGGCATTCTGTTCCAGCGTACTCAGCCCGGCGCGTTGTCCGCGGTACACGTAAGGCGCTGATGGGTTCTGCCGGCGGGCGTTATACGAATTCCGGCTGGGCGAGACATAAATGTACAAACGCGGGTCGTCTTTCTCCTGCAGCATATTCACCAACACGTCGCTGACCCGATCGTTCCCGTCATAATTCACGCCGCTGCCATCTGCCGGCGGATTCAGGATAAACCAGCTGTACAGATCTGAGTTATTGTTATAGACCAGGGTCGCCTGCTCCGCAACGTTTTCAAACAGTGGGTAGCTTTGCGGGTTGTTGAAAATCTCGGCCACGGCTTTGGCCACATTCACCTTTTGCGATTCGCGCATCAGGATGCGCAGTTTCAGGGCATTCGCAAATTTACGCCAGTTGCGCAAGTTACCGTTGTACAGGATGTCCCGGCTGACCGTCACCGAAGGATCTACATCCCGCAGCAACTGGTTCGCGGTCTCCAGATCCGCCAGCATCAGCCCGTAAACCTCCTGCTGCCCCTGGTAGCTCGGGAATTCAAGACCCGCCACATCGCCCATGCCCGCCTCATTATAAGGGATGTCTCCGTAAGCGTCGCTGATGACCGACAAGATATAAACCTTTAAGATCAGGGCCAGAGCCTCATACTGCGGCTGCTGGTTCTGTTGACCCAACAGACGCAACTGGTTGACATCCTTGATCAGGCGCATCGCTCCGTTCCATTCCTCCCGGAAGGAAGCTCCGGTCAGGTTATAGCGCCCGGAGGCCTCGCTCATGCCTCCCACAAAAGCAATGTGTTGTGCAAACTGGCCCGCATGTCCCGAGCCGCTGGAGGTCATGGTATTTACCGCCCCGCTGATGATTGGCGGCAGCAGCATTTCCGGAGGCACCACATCCGGATTGTTCGGGTTAATATTGATAGCCTCAAAATCCTTACAACCCCCCAGGAATAAGAGTAAAATCGCGCTTAAAAAATAAGTGTACGTTTTCATAGCAAAATACCGTTTAAAAGTTGATGTTTAGCGCCGCCCCAAAGCTGCGTTGCGAAGGAAGAGAGAAGGCCTCCAGGCCCTGGAATTGGCCGTCGTAGCCCGATACTTCCGGATCGATGTTCGGTACGTCCGACCACAGCAACAAATTCCTGCCCACCAGGGAGAAACTCGCTTGCCTGATCGGTGTGCGTTTTAAGATTTTCTCCGGCAGTCGATAGCTGATCTTTACCTCGCGCAGCTTAAGGTATGAAGCATCGAAAGTTGCAATCCGGTCGTTGTTGTAATACTCGCGCCAGTAATTGCGGACTGTCACCTCCGTGCTGTTCGGCTCACCCGTATCCAGGTCGATCCCCTCGCCCACCATGGTTCCGCTGCCGTTCTCGTCCCGGTTCACCAGGGATTCCTTCAGCGAGCCGTTCCGGATACCCTCAATGTAGGTCCGGGAATGCACTACGCCGCCCTTCTGAAAGCCGAAAAGGAAACTCAGGTCCACGTTCTTATAAGAAAAGGAGTTCGTTACGCCCCCTGTAAAATCCGGATTCACATTCCCGAGATAACCCCAATCGCCGTTCTCCTCCTGCGGCAGACCATTCCTATGCGTCAGGCTGCCGTTCTGGTAGATCAGGTAATCGCCGTAGAGCGATCCAAAGGAACCATCCCCTTTCGTATTCTCCGTCCGCATTTCCAGGGAAGCCCAGCGTTCCAATTGGCGGATGCGGGAGATTCCCATATCTTCCGCCAGGAAGACGACGCTGTTCCGGTTCAGACCGAAATTCACATTCACGTTCCAGCTGAAATTTTTACTGCGTACCGGCGTCGCGTCCACCATCAGCTCAATCCCGTTATTCTGCATTTTACCCACGTTCATCAATTTCGTATCGTAACCGGCTGAAGGGTTCAAGGTTACCGGGATGATCAGGTCCGTGGTCGTGCTTCGGTAATAGGTAAAATCGATCCCGATCCGGTTCTTAAAGAAGCGTGAATCAAAACCGAATTCATAGGAAGTCACCTTTTCGGGGCGGATATCCGGGTTGGGGTAATTGTTGTTGTGTATGGCGACCGTCTCGCCGTTCCAGCCTTGTGTCACCTGGAAATTCGGAATGGTCTGGTAGGGCTCCAGGTCGCGCCGCACTTCCGAAATACTGCTCCGCAGTTTCAGGTAAGTCAGGGCATCGCTTCGCCAGCCGAACAACTCGGTTGCTACCATACTTAAAGACGCCGATGGGTAAAAGTAAGAACGGTTGTTCCTCGGCAGGGCGCTGGACCAGTCGTTCCGCCCCGTCAGATCCAGGAAGAGCGCATCTTTATAGCCAACCTGCGCCGTACCGTAGACCGAATTGATCTTTTTCTGCTGGCGGATGTTCCCGGCGATAATTGGCGAGGCATTGTTCGTCAGGTTGTACACATTCGGTATCGAAAGCCGGTCTACAATCGCGCCCAGCCGCTTCGATTCCTGGTTCATCAGGTTTCCGCCCAGGGAAGCGTTGATGCTGAAATCCTCTTGTATCTTCGTGTTG
>JBMDWN010000144.1:0-2955 GCA_048595275.1 Olivibacter sp.
CAGGAATCGCTTACGGAGCAGGACGTCCGGCAATCCAAGTTTAACCTGTTGCCAAATGTTTCCGGATCGATGAATGGCAGCCGGGGTTATGGTCTCTTTTTTGACCAGGTAGCGGGTCGGCGGGTGAATACAGCCATTACACAGGCCGGAGCGAGTGTTTCCGCGAACTTAATTGTCTTCCAGGGTTTCAGTCGTATCAATGAGATTAGAAGAAATAAGTATCAGCTGATGTCAGACCAGACGAATGTAGAACGCGTCAAAAATGACCTTGTACTGGCTGTAGTCACGAAGTATCTGGAAGTCATTACGAATCAGGATTTGCTTACCGCGGCTAATCAGCAGGTCAAACTTAGTAAAGAGCAGCTTGCCGCGGAAGACGCCGGCTTCGAAGTTGGAAACCGGACCTTAGCGGACCTATCTCAGGTTAAGAGCCAGGTGGCTACCGACGAGCTTAGCGTTACGACGGCTCAGAACAATTACGACATTGCCTTATTGGACCTGAAGCAATTGATGGAAATGGACCCGGTTACCGACATTCAGTTAGAAAAGCCACCCCTGCCCGATGTTGAACAAATCGTAATGACTCATCAGGCACAGGAGATCTTCAGTGAAGCGTTAAGGACTTCTCCGGATATCAAACAAGCAGAATTGAATACGATGGTGGCTGAAAAAAACATATCGGTTTTAAAGGGCGCCTTTTATCCCACACTCTCTTTCCTAGGTGATGTCAGGACGAATTATTCATCGACTGCCTTCGATTTTCAAACGGGCTTATTACTGCCCTTCTGGGATCAGTTGCGGAATAACAATTTTCAATTGATCGGTTTTAATCTTTCCATCCCGATATTCAATAATTACCAACAGACTATTAATTTGAAGAAGGCAAAGATCAGTTATCTTAACTCGACTAATGCCGAGCGTCTGGCCAAGAACAATTTAAATAAGGTGATCAACCAGGCGGTAGTCGACCTTCGGGCCGCTCAGGGTCGGTATGATTCTACGGAAGAAAACTTCCAGTCCTCTAAAGATGCTTTTGATGCGATCAGTCAGCGTTATGAAGTCGGTTTGGCCAACTCGGTTGAACTGAGTACGCAGCAAACGGCCATGAACCGGGCGGAGTTCGAATTCATTCAGGCAAAGTATGACCTTATCTTCAGAAGTAAAGTCATTGATTTTTATTTGGGCAAGTCCCTAACATTAAATTAAAACCTATAGCGCACCTATACATTCCCGAAAAATACCATGGCGAAAAAGAAAAAAAAGTTCAGATCTATTTTATACATCCTTATCGGCCTTGTCGTTTTGTTCATCATCGCAAGGATGGCCGGCTGGATAGGCGGTGAAAAGCCCACACAGGTAGCGACGGATAAAGCAGAGAAGCGAAAGGTGGAAGAAACCGTTTCGGCAAGTGGAAAGGTACAGCCTGAAACCGAAGTCAAGCTTAGTTCGGAAGTATCCGGCGAGATTGTTGAGCTCAACGTAAAAGAAGGGCAAGTGGTCAAAAAAGGCGCCGTATTATGCCGCATACGCCCGGACATACTACAATCCGGATACGACCGCTCCGTGGCCTCTCTGAATGCGCAGAAAGCGGCTTTGGGGGCTGCTGAACAGCAGCTGAAACAAACAGAAGCAGCGTTCTCCATCGCAGAAGCAACCTTCAAAAGAACGAAAGCGCTTTATGACCGTAAAGTAATATCAGCGGCTGAATACGATCAGGCCTTATCGGACTATCAGGGAGCCCAGGCCAACGTAGAGGTACAGCGCCAGAATATGGTCAGCGCCCGCTTTGGAGTCACGCAGTCGGAGGCGGCAGTAAAAGAATCCTCGGATAACCTGGCCCGCACCACGATCTACGCACCTGTAGACGGCGTTGTGTCCTTGCTGGAAGTAGAATTGGGGGAACGCGTAGTGGGAACCGCTCAGATGGCAGGAACGGAAATTATGCGTATTGCCAACATGACCTCTATGGAAGTAAATGTAGACGTCAATGAAAGCGATATCAACCGCGTTCAGCTCAACAACAATGCGCTTATCGAAATAGATGCTTTCCAGGGTAGAAAATTCCGGGGAGTTGTTACCGAAATTGCGAGCTCCTCTTCTGCTGCAGCTGCCAGCTCTTCTACTACCGGTAGTTCCAGTTCGGCAACGGATCAGGTAACAAACTTTACCGTGAAGGTCCGCATTTCACCCGAGTCTTATGAAGACCTGATGAGAACAGATGAGGACAATCCTTCCCCTTTCCGTCCAGGTTTATCTGCCACGGTCGACATACAGACCAAAAGCGAAACCGGTCTTTCTGTTCCTATACAGGCGGTAACAACACGCGATGGATCGCTCAACGCAACCGGCGGGACGGCCGATACCGTCGCCGTGGAGCAGAACAACAATGAGGGAAATACCAATTCGTCGAATACCGAAAACGCTGCCAACAAAAATCTCAAAGAGGTGGTCTTCGTTTATGCGGATGGCAAGGCAAAGCAGGTAGAGGTAAAAACAGGTATCCAGGACGACAACTATATCCGTATTCTTGAAGGATTAAAAGAAGGCGACGAGGTCATTTCCAGACCGTTTAACGTCATCAGCAATACGCTTAAAGATGGAGATATGGTGGAGAAGGTAGCGAAAGAGAAGCTTTTCTAATGTTCGCTTACGTAGCGGCTTAAATCGGAAATGCTTTTAATGTTCAGCAGCCGGCTGTCTTTCTTACGCATGATCAGTGCATAGCTGTTATTGAAGCCGATCGGGGTTAGCCAATTCAATTGGAAATCCTCCAGGAAGCGCTTTCGTGTGTACCGAAAAGCTTCTTCCGGGTTGGCTGATAGACGGTCGATCTCCTGTTGCTGCAGGTTCAGGATGACGTGCATACCAGTTCCAACGTACTCAGGATAAAGGTCTATCTCGCCATTGTTCAGCGCATCGAAGCATAATTTTGTTCCGCCAAGACCGGTTTTTAAG
>JBMDWN010000145.1:0-14850 GCA_048595275.1 Olivibacter sp.
CGCTTGCCAATCTCTTCATCGATAAGGGCTTGTCGAACATCGGCCTGATTCCTCAGGGCAAAATCGATGCATTCTTGCAAACTGGCTTCACCGGGTAGGTTTTGCCGGCTATCGTCCGGTGTCTGAGCCTTTGTGAAGAAGATACAACTTAAGGAAATGTATACAAAAGTAAAAATCCGTTTCATCTGGATAATTTATGTTAGAGAGCGACGCACACTAAAGGTGTGTATTTGTACGTGACGCGTTTGATCACAAAAGTATAAATTTAAACAAGTGTTTAGATTAACGCAACAACTTTTTGACAGTATTCATACTTTCGTCAGACAATCAGGGAGCGGGAGGGTTATGAGGCAACAACGCGACCGTTAGCAAGTGTGATGGTTAGCTTTATACAATCCGGAATATCTTCACTATAATGGCTTACGTAAATAATGGAAATGTTAGAGTAGAGCGCCAGTTCATTTACTATGGATTTAAACTGTTCCCGTTGTCCAGATGAAAGTCCCTGACAGGGCTCATCGAGGATGAGCAGCGGCGGACGTTTTACCAGCGCCCTCGCTAACAGACACAAGCGCTGTTCACTATTAGAAAGTGAATGTAGACGGCGGTCTGCCAATCCCTGAATGCTGAACGTTTGCATCCATTCGAAGGCTTTTCTGACACGGTCTTCTGAAGATTTCCGGAACAAACCGTCTGTATCGTAATAGCCGGATAAAACCACTTGAAGAGCTGTTTGATCCTTCGGGAAGTATTGATGTTGTTCCGGGGAAACATAACCGATGTTCTTTTTAATGTCCCATATGCTTTCACCCGTACCTCGCTTTTTGTCGAAAAGCCAAATGTTGTTGGCATAAGCTTGAGGGTTGTCTCCGTTTATTAAACTCAGCAAGGTGGATTTTCCCGCACCGTTATGCCCCTTAAGCACCCAACGTTCGCCTTGGGCAATGCTCCAGTTTACGTTTTCCAGGACAACTTTATCACCGTAGCGTACGGTTGCCTGATCAATTTTGACCAGCGTCTGGAATTCCTGAAGTTTGAGTTCCCGCAATTGCGTCGCTAGATTTTCTCCGTTTAAAGCCGAAAGCGCATGAGCGTCCGCTGCAATCTGTTGGAGAAACGGGCTGATTTCTGTTCGTTTGCCGGCGACTTTAATTCTACCTGCTTCAAGGATCGCGATATGGCTTACGTCTGCCGGTAAGTCCGACGCCCCGGTACAGAGTACGACCTGTATTCCGGATTCAGTAATTTGCCGCAGAATTTCATTGAATCGGTTTCGGGTTTCCACATCCAGCCCGGTAAGCGGCTCGTCCATCAAAAAGAACTTCGGATTGCGTATAAGAGCGGCGGCAAAGGTAAGCCGACGTGATTCTCCATTGGACAATTTAATAATCGCCTTGTCTAGCAGGCTTTCCAAGCGGAATAAGTCCGACAACTTTTCAACCGACCAATGGCCGCGCCGGGCTTTTGCGCCTATCCCGGTAAGATAATCCCGTACTGTATCGAGATTATCCGAGTCCACACTATTAAAACGCTGCTGATAATAGAGCTGCTGCGTGTTGGATTTGTTTCTGAACTCATGTCTGGGAGAAGTCAGCGCAATAAGATCATGATATGAACGATAAGTGTTAACTGGTTTTTCTTTTTCCAGATAAACGTCCGCATAATGATGGCTTATTTCTCCTTTCGACACCGCTGTCTTTCCAGCGATAGTTTGCAAGAGAAGGCTTTTTCCGGCCCCGGAAGGACCGATGAAAGCCCAGATATCCCCCTTCCCGATGCTCAAGCTAATGTCGCTGAGCAGGGTTTTCCCGTTAAGTTTGACACTTATGTTTTTTACGTCGAGCAGCGGCAGGTGTTGATCCATCAGTGATTCAAAGTGAACCACAAACATAGTAAAATTCGGCAAGCCACTGTTCGCAGCTACTCTTCGTCCTCGATCATCTTAACAATCTCCTTAAGATCATCCGCACTTATTTTCTCATCCTTTGCAAAAAAGCTGACCAGTTCTTTATAAGAGTCTCTGAAATAACTGCTCACAAAGCTTTTCATAAACATCTTCTTGTATTCTTCTTCAGCGATTAACGGTTCGTAGCGGTAGGCATTAGCGTATTTAACTGCTTGAACGTAGGCTTTTTTTTCCAGGTTTTTCAAGGTGGAGGCCAGCGTGGTATACGGTGGTTTAGGATCTGGTAGCTCATCCAGGATTTCTTTGACGAAACCACCATTTCGTTGCCAGATAGTTTGCATTGCCTGCTCCTCCTGAAGACTCAGTTTTTCTCTTTTGTTTTTTTTATGATCAGTCATTTTCTTTCGTTTGAATGGATATCTGGCCTTTTCCGGATAAAGTATCTTTTACCACAGACATTTCCCGGATTATATTTGGGTCAAGGTTCCTAAGTTCAACAGCGGTTGCTTTCTTTTCATTGATAAACACATCGATCTCATCCTCGTTCATCGAACCGAGGCCCTTAATTTCCAGCTTCGAATTTTTCTCACCTGAGGGTGTAAACGTTCGAACGGATACCTTCGGTTGCTTCGCATCTGTTCTTCCAAAGCCCCGAATGGTTACGGATCCATTGGAGGGTGCCGCCTTATTTTCTAACACATCTTTTTTTACCATTCTGATTCCTGCGATTTTTCCGGAAAGCGAATCTATCGATTTAACTGAAGCACCGTTCATTTTTGTCGTAATCAAAACCGCACCGTTTACACCTTTCAAACCATACAATGCGGTGGCAGAGGAATCTTTTAGGACGTGTATGGATTCAATGTTGTTCGGGTCGAGGTTATCTAACGCTTTTTTACTTTCGAGACCGTCTATCACGTAAAGAGGTTCCTTATCTGTACCGGTAATACCACTTAACTTTACACTCCTCGAAACCTTTACTTTGGGTGAAGGTTCAGTTGTGGCTTTAGGTATGGTATCTAATTTTGCCTCAGGCAAAACTTCCGAACTTGCTTCTTCAATCAGGGAATCGGTTTGATTTACATGAGTTGCTATGTCGGTTAAGCTTAAAATGGCATTTTCCTCTCTGGCTACCGAGTAGCTAACCATAAACGTGATTAGGGCAATCACTGGCAAGGCCAGCAGGTATTTTCCGATCAGGATTTTTGAAGACCGTTTCTTATTCATCATAACAATTCTGTTTTTTAACGATTTTAAGGTGAAATAATTATTAGCCAATGTTTGGTTAGGATTCGGACGCACTAAAAGATTGACCAGGCTATGCTGGTAGGCTTTTTTATTAATCCCTCCGGCGATCACTTTTCGGTCAGCCAGGTACTCCAGGTTTTCCTTCAACGAATGTCGCAGAAGCCAGGCGGCGGGATTAAACCAACAGAAGATCAACGTGATTTCCATAATCAGCACATCTATTGTATGCCATTCCCTGATGTGTATCTGCTCGTGAAGCAGAATTCCGGACAATTCCGCATCGCTGTGAAGTTTCGGATTAACGTAGACGGACTGCCAGAACGAAAACGGATTTACCTCATTCGATACGCTACGGAAGGACTGTATAGGATGTCTGGTAGGCCATGAAGCTTTATGAATGAGGAATATTCCAAATAGCCGGAGAAGAAACCAGATGATTAGCAGGATACTGCTTCCGGCAACCAACCAGCCGATAACAGTCCAATACGAAAGCGTCTCTCGCTCTGGTTGCTGCAATAGCGACCAGTCAATCTGTGTAATAATAGCAGGCTCGGGCACGACTCCTGACGCAAACAAATGAGCCCAGTCAACCGCCGGCTGTGCAAAGGACACCGCCAGTGCCGTAAGAAAATAAAAGCGGTTCACTTTGTAAAAAGTTAGACGCTTGAACAGTAGGGTGTAGAATAATAAGAAAATAACCAGCAGGCTGTTGGCTTTCAGTAAATAGATCATCCAGGCTTCCATAATATCTTTACTTACGTTACTGACGTAAATATACGAACATTTCGTATTTAAAAAGAAATTTTTGTGAAACAAAATTTTTAGAGGCCTGTTCCTTATTGCAGTCCGGTGGATTGACCGTTGCTGGATGTATACTAAACTAACAAGGAAATCATGACAAGATTAATGTTGCTGTTCATAGGGCTCGTACTTGCTCTTTCAAGTGCCTGCAGACAGGGGGGAAGGAGTGAAGATGATTTGACCGATAGCACTAAACTCGTTCTTTCAGGCATATCATTCGAAAACGACACCTTATCTGAAGTATTAAATGAGTATATGGTGTTGAAAGACGCTTTGGTGATTTCGGATGCAGACGAGGCAGGGAAAGCTGCGAACCGCCTTTTTTCAGCACTGGATCGCATAAATGGTTGTGAAAACGCGGCGATGATTGCTCAGAGCATTGCCAATTCTCACGATCTTCCTTTACAACGGGCAGCATTATCAAAATTGAGCGATGATTTGATTCCTATGTTTCAGCACACATCGCTTAATTCGGGAACCATTTATGTACAGCATTGCCCTATGTTTAACAACGGGGAAGGTGCGGAGTGGGTGTCGACGGAAGCGGAAATCAAAAATCCTTATTACGGAGATGAAATGTTGACTTGTGGCATAATTGAAGCAGAAATAAAGCCTGAATAACAGCTGTCGTCGTGCATAAAACCTTTGTTTTACCACATTTTTTTTTAGCTTTGTTACAAACCAAGAATTATTATGTCTGAGAAAATATCGGTTAAGATAGAAGATAAACAGGTGGATCTGCCTGTGTTAGAAGGCAGCGAGCATGAGAAGGCTATTGATGTTTCCAAACTGCGTGCTGAAACAGGTTATATTACCTTAGATCCGGGTTTCAAAAATACGGGTGTGGCGACTAGCGCAATTACCTATCTTGATGGAGAAGAAGGCATATTAAGATACAGAGGATATCCAATAGAGGAATTGGCGGAAAAGTCATCCTTTCTCGAGGTAGCCTACTTATTAATCTACGGAGAGCTGCCCAATCAAGAAGAATTTGATGCTTTTCAGCACAAGGTGAGCCGGCATACGCTGATTCATGAGGATATGAAGAAGTTTTTTGAAGGCTTCCCGACAGGGTCTCATCCGATGGGACAGCTTTCCGCACTGGTAGGTGCGCTTTCAGCCTTTTATCCGGAATCATTGAATCCGGATATGAGTGAAGAAGAAGAAAATCTTACCATTATTAAGCTGCTCGCTAAATTTCCAACCATCGTTTCGTGGATATTTAAGAAGTCGATGGGACATCCGGTTATCTATCCTCAGAATAACCTGGATTACATATCCAACTTCTTGAATATGACCTTCGGTCAGTTGACGGAAGATGTGGAAATTGATCCCGTTGTTGTGTCTGCTATGAACAAATTATTGATTCTGCATGCGGATCATGAACAAAATTGTTCGACCTCAACAGTACGAATGGTAGGGTCTTCCAATGCAAATTTATTTACCTCTATATCAGCGGGCATATCCGCGCTGTGGGGACCGCTTCACGGTGGGGCGAATCAGGCCGTCATTGAAATGCTGGAGCGCATTAAAGAAGATGGTGGAGATTCCGAAAAATGGTTGGCAAAAGCGAAGGACAAAAACGATTCTTTCCGTTTAATGGGCTTCGGACACCGGGTATATAAAAACTTTGATCCGCGGGCGAAGATTATAAAAAAGGCCTGTGACGATATTTTAAATAGTTTGGGCGTGGAAGATCCGGTACTGGATATTGCTAAGAAACTCGAAGAAACCGCGTTAAGCGACCAATATTTCGTCGACCGGAAATTGTATCCGAATGTCGATTTTTATTCCGGCATTATTTACCGGGCCCTAGGGTTCCCGACGGATATGTTTACTGTTCTTTTCGCTCTGGGAAGGTTGCCTGGCTGGATTGCTCAATGGAAAGAGATGCGGGTCAACAAGGAGCCTATAGGAAGACCAAGACAGGTTTACACCGGCGCTACCAAACGCGCTTATAAAGAACTTAATGACCGATAAAAAAAGGGAGCTCATTCAGCTCCCTTTTTTTAAGCCCTCTTTTTTGAGGTCAGCAGCAAAATCACGCCGCCCGCCAGTATAATTCCGCCTACATAGGGAGGCCAGTTGACCTGTTCTTCCTTGTCTGCATTGATTTCGACAGGCCCTACATCAACGACTTTTTCCTTTTTCGTGTAACTGAAGCCTGTCCAGACTAACATGACGGCTCCGACAACAATGAGTACAATGGCTAATCCTTTCATAGGTCTAATTTTTTAAAGTATAACACTATCTTTATCCATATGTTTCCTACGCTGTCTCACTTGTTGGAGTATTTTTTTGGTGTGTTTATTCCTTTGCCGGTCCAGACATTCGGATTGATGGTTGCCATAGCCTTCCTCTGTGCCTATTGGCTCTTCAGTCTCGAATTGCAGCGAAAGGAAAAGCAAGGTCTGCTGAAGGCCATTGAAGAAACAGAAACCATTGGCAAAGGACCGGATGTTGGAGGAATGATCATTAATGGACTGATCGGTTTTCTGATCGGTTTTAAGCTGGGATTTGCACTGTTGAATTACGGTCGTTTTGCAGAGCGTCCCCAGGAGTTTCTCCTGTCTGCAGAAGGGAATGTCTGGACCGGTCTGCTGGTTGCCTTTGTTTTTTCTTACTGGTATTATGCCGATAAAAAGAACCATGAGCTTGATAAACCGAAGGCCGTTAAACAAGTGGTAAGACCTCATCAGCTGATGGGAGGCGTATTGCTCTATGCTGCGATCTTTGGTATCCTGGGGGCTAAGATCTTTCACAACCTAGAGTATTTCGATGACTTTTTACGGAATCCCTGGGAATCCCTGTTTTCTTTTAGTGGCCTTACATTTTACGGCGGGGCGATATGTGGCGGTGCTGCGGTGATCTACTATACGTCTGGAAAAGGAATACGTCCGCTTCATATGCTCGATGTCGGAGCTCCGGGTTTGATGCTGGCATACGGCGTAGGTCGCCTGGGCTGTCAGTTATCCGGCGACGGCGACTGGGGGATTCCCAACGTACATCCTAAACCGGAAGGGCTGAGCTGGCTGCCGGATTGGGCCTGGTCATTCACCTATCCCCGTAACGTCATTGAAGAAGGCGTTCCGATCCCGGGCTGTACGGGTGCTTACTGTCGCGAATTAGCTTCCGGAGTTTATCCGACACCCTTGTATGAGATGCTCATGGCCATCATCCTTTTCTTTATCCTCTGGTTCCTGCGGAAACGGATTCGTTATGCCGGAATGTTGTTCTCCATCTTTCTGATATTTACCGGCGCGGAGCGATTCCTGATTGAACTCGTCCGGGTTAACTCGAAGTATCATTTGTTCGGTATTGCCTTCACACAGGCAGAACTGATTTCGGTTATCCTGGTCATTTTCGGATTCCTCGGTTTGTTATATTCCCGCCGTTTTGCAAAATTACATCCTGAAACCATTGCCCCGATAGCATGATTCCATTAGAAAAAATAGTAGATGAAGTTGTTTTGGTTGCTGAGAAAGCCGCCACGTTTATCCGAAATGAGCGCCAGGCTTTTGATCCGGCAAGCATTGAGCAAAAAGGGTATCATGACCTGGTTTCTTATGTGGACAAAGAGTCTGAGAAACTTATCGTCAGCTGTCTGCAGGCCATATTGCCCGAAGCGGGTTTTATCACTGAAGAGAAGACAATAGCAAAAAAAGGTGAGCGCTATGACTGGGTCATTGATCCACTGGATGGTACAACGAATTTCATACACGATTTGCCGGCCTATTGTGTCAGTATAGGCTTAACTGATCATCGTAAGCCGGTTCTTGGTGTTGTATTCGAGGTGACCAGATCGGAATGCTATACGGCGATTAAAGGAGGGGGCGCTTACCTCAATAAGCGAAAGATAACGGTTTCATCGAGAAACAATCTGGCAGAATCATTACTGGCAACCGGTTTTCCATATTACGATTATAGTTACCAGAAGGCCTATCTGGATCTTTTTCAGCACCTGATGAAAAAGTGCAGAGGGCTTCGAAGGATCGGTTCCGCTGCGCTGGATCTTGCTTATGTTGCCGCGGGTAAATTTGACGGTTTCTACGAGTATAATTTGAACGACTACGACATGGCCGCGGGAGTGTTGCTGGTTCAGGAGGCTGGAGGGATTGTCTGGGATTTTAAGGGGGGCGTTAATATGCTGGACGAGCGTTCCATTATCGCGGGAAATCCTTCTATTGCTCCTGAGCTCTTGGAAGCTGTACGGCAATCCTTTTACTAGAAAGGATTGCCAGACAGCCAAATGGTGGTTTAAGGAACAGGGTTACATCGCTTCCGCAACGACTTCCTGCACTTCCGGTACCATTCTTTTTAAAAGGCCCTCAATTCCTGCTTTAAGGGTAAAGGTAGAAGACGGGCAACCGCTGCAGGCACCTCGTAGTTCCACGGTGACCACACCCTGATCAAAAGATTTGTAAGCAATAGCACCTCCATCCTGTTCGACAGCGGGACGTACATAATCGTATAATACCTGCTGAATTTTTACCTCGGCCTCGGTGCCTTCGAAATTTACATCTTCTTCCCGGTGTACCTCAAGCACTTTAAGTTCAGATTCGATCGCACCTTTGACAAAGTCTTTTAGTAAAGATTCTATATCTGCCCATTCGGCGTCTTCCGTTTTGGTAATCGTTACAAAATTACTGGCAAAAAATACGCCATTCACAAAGTTGAACTTAAAGAGCTCGGAAGCAAATGGAGAATCGGCCGCTTTTTCGCGATCCGGAAAATCCAGACTGCCATTATATAAAAGTTTGTTTACCAAAAATTTCATTGTCGCCGGATTCGGCGTTGCTTCTGTGTAAACATTTATTGTTGCCATAGTACTAGTAGTTTAGAATAAAGACAAATAACGAAAAGCTTTACGACAAATATCCTTTCTAAATGTCATTTTTTAAATCACAGGTCAGATGCCCGTATAGGTCCAGGGAGTAATGGCCTTTATTTCTTCTTTCACCGCATCTGAAACACTGAGTCCAGCCACAAAAGCAGCGATTGTTTTTTCGCTTACCCCTTCGTTCACCCGGGTGAGTTCTTTCAGGGCCTCGTATGGTTTCGGAAATCCTTCTCGCCTTAAGACCGTTTGAATCGCTTCAGCCACCACGGCCCAGTTTTTTTCTAAGTCAACCTGGATAGCCTTTTCATTTAAAATGAGCTTTTTGAGACCTCTGACAACAGATTTCATGGCGATGAGTGTATGTGCTAAAGGCACACCGATATTCCGGAAAACGGTTGAATCCGTCAAATCTCTTTGAAGACGCGATATCGGAAGTTTAGCGGCCAAATGTTCGAATAAAGCGTTGGCAATTCCAAGGTTCCCTTCGGCGTTCTCAAAATCGATCGGGTTTACTTTATGAGGCATTGCGGAAGAACCAATTTGCCCGGCAATAATTTGCTGTTTAAAATAATCCATGGATATGTATGTCCAGATATCCCGGCATAAATCGATTAAAATCGTATTGACACGCTTAAGCGCATCGCACTGTGCAGCGAAATTATCATAATGCTCAATCTGGGTGGTCTTCTGCGAACGTTGCAGTACAAGGGTATCATTCACAAATCCGTTGGCAAACTCCACCCAATTGACAGAAGGGTACGCTACGTGGTGTGCGTTGAAATTACCGGTAGCCCCGCCGAACTTGGCCGAAAAAGGGATGGTTTTCAATAGATGCAGCTGAACACTCAGGCGTTCGGTAAAAACCGCTATTTCCTTGCCCAAACGGGTAGGGGAGGCTGGCTGTCCATGTGTTTTGGCTAGCATAGGTATGTGTTCCCAATTGCTGGCCATGCCGTTCAGTTCCTGTAGCAGGGCGTCCAGATGCGGATAATATACCTGTTGAATGGCCTCTTTCCAGGAGTATGGAATGGCGGTATTGTTAACATCCTGAGATGTCAGGCCAAAGTGGATAAATTCCTGAGAAGTGTCCAGGCCAATGCGCTGCAGGTTTTCTTTAATAAAATATTCTACGGCCTTGACGTCGTGGTTCGTGGTCTGTTCAATCTCTTTTACCCGTTTGGCATCTTCATCGCTAAAATTCCGGTAGAGTTTCCGCATCTCTTCCGACTGCGTTTGTGAAAGCGCCTTGAGCGGCTCGATTTCCAGATTACAGAGCGCAATAAAATATTCTACTTCTACGTAAATGCGGTACTTGATCAGAGCAGCCTCTGAGAAGTAATCGGACAACTCCTGCGTTGCGCGGTGATAACGTCCGTCGACAGGAGATATAGCGTTTAATGGTGATAATGGCATGAATGAACTGTTTAGCTAATCAAATCAGCGGCAAAAATACCAAAATTCTGTTTAATCTGCTTGAGGCCGTTGATGGACCAACAGATGGACTAATAAAGTTTATCCGAAAGCTGATCCATAAATCTGTCGAGGTCCTGGTTGATCCCTCTAATGGATGACTGAAGCTGATTAAGCATAGCTTCCCTCTTTTTCAGAAGATCGGCCGTATATAATCCACCCTGTCCAAAGAGCAGTTCAATTTCTGCCTCACTGGAAGACTGTTCAATTTCAAAACTTTTCCATCGATTTGTAATACTTTCTGCCAGCGTGCTCCCCTTAAGGTTACTGAACCCTTCCTTATTTAATACATACCATATAGAACTTGGGAAATCGGCAGATTTTTCAGGCTTATTCCAAATCTCCTTAAGCAAATTTCTCTCATGTTTGATAACCATTTTTTTCCCTTTAGGCCTTATGGTCATCGCTCCGATTCCTGCAGCAACCAAGCCCCCGGCAACACTGGTAATATCTTCGGCAGAACCACTGGTCATTAAAGCGGCTACGACTGTTGTGACCGAACCAATGATCACTGAACTTACGGTAAACCGGTCCGAACGGCGCTGATCAATCTCATCCAGATAAGTCGCCAATTGGTCTGCCCGCTCCCCCTGACAGTCCAGCTCAGCACTTATTCCGTCCAGTTCGGTCCGAAACCTTGAAATTTGTATTTGCACATCGGCTATCGATTCCAACCTGGACAACCTCCCGGTAACCGAAGTATCCTGTTTCTGGTCCAATAGCTGATGGATGTGATAAAGGCTTCCCGTAGCACAAGCCACGAGGTATTCATGAAGTTCGAAATGACGGTTGAACAGGGTGTCTTTTGCATAGCTTTCAGCGCCCAGCAGCTGGAATTCTTCAGGCATTGATTCCAGGTTCGGAGCGGAAGGCGCACAATAATCCCGACCGATCTGAGTCGACTGAACTGGCTTGCTGGATGAACAGGAGCCGATAAGAAAATACAAGACCGCTATTAGCGGTAACATCCACCTTTTCATAAAATCAACGTCACTAACTTCTCGCTATTCTAAAAATGCTATAAAACAAAAAATGGTGATAAAGACTAATCATTGCTTTATCACCATTTCTCTGTGACCCCGGACAGGTTCGAACTGTCGACCCACTGATTAAGAGTCAGTTGCTCTACCAGCTGAGCTACGGAGTCTTCTGATTTCCTTATGGAGATGCGAAGTTAATAATTTTTAATTTCCCTGAAGAAAAGTCGTGCAAATAGTTTAATAAGTGTTGAACAATCTCTCTTTTTTTTGTCTTCTGTAGGTATAAAAAGCGTTGCAATTATGGAAAAAAGTATTGAATCCGCTCTTAAATTATTGCAGGAAATCTACATCGGCTCAGCTGAATCTTCCTCTTATAGCTTTGTAACGAATGGTGAGGCGAAAGACGCGCTTTTGCCTTTTGCACGTTCTATTTCTTCCCGGATCGCTTCAACTCCGACGCACGAGGAAGGAACCACCATCGCCAGTCACATTGGTCATTTGCGATGGAGTCTGAAATACGTAATGGCGTATTATGAAGGGCGCAAGCCGGAAGGGTCCTGGTCAGAAAGCTGGGTCATTCGCCAGGTCGACGATGACGCGTGGAATGCCTTGCGGGAAGATCTTGAGAAAAGTTATCTCAATATCGTTCAGGTTGTTCAAGCTAATCAACGTTGGGACAATCAGCAATTGCTGGACGGAACAATTGCGCTTCCGGCTCATGCAGCTTACCATCTGGGAGCTGTAAAACAGATTTTTCTAGGTGCCGGAGGAAGTGGAAAATAACCGGATAGTATAGTCCAGCAGCGTCTTATCTCCGTATTTTCCATGTCCCGGAACAACGAACTTTACGACAGGATAAGCGTTTCTTATCTTGCTGACGGTATTGGGCCATTCAGCCGGATCAGCATCTCCCAGATACCCTTCAGAGGCATCGAGTTCTTTTATCAGACAACCGCCAAAAAGAATTCTCAGATCAGGAACATAGGCGACGATGTTATCGGAGGTGTGTCCGAGACCAAAATAGGATAAGTTGACCGGAATCTTTCCGATAGGAAGGCTCTTCGTTCCGGAAAACCCATTTTGGGGGACCGGAAATTTATTTTTCTCCGCTAAGGCTATGGTGCTTTTCAATGCATAGGAAGGTATTCTGCGTCGGTGCACTTCGTCCAAACCCCCAAGACAATCCATATGAAAATGTGTAGCCACAACGGACTTGAGTTTGCAGTTCAGGCTATCTTCGATCCAGGTGATGAGCAGATCCGTGGCCTCCGGATTTGTTGGCGTGTCCAGCATGATGGCCTCTCCCTGATTATATACGATAAGACCGTTGCAAGCCACCGCTCCGAAATCATCGGTTTGCAGGAAGCTGCGATGTATATAAGCTCCTTCCGCGACTTTTTCCAGTTCTAATTTCTGCTCCTGAAGAATGATTTTGGTTTGTCCGTTCAGGGACATACTGCTTAAAAGGAGGCAAACCAAAAATATGGGGTGCATTAAAGCGTTCTTTTTCATATTGGTTTTCTGATGTTCGTGTTACTAGGCTTTCCTGACGCCCAGCATTATTCCCGTAGCCCAATCCAATTGTACACTGGCAAGAGTGGTCTTTTCTTTTAGGCAATTTATAAATGCGCTTGCTTTTTGTTCATGTCCTTCAGGCCAGTTCTTTTGCGGGAGCAGATCATCGACGATGTACAAACCGCCTGGCTTAAGCATGTTCAGCGTTTCTTCCAGCATCAAGTACTTTCCATGCCAGGTATCGGCAAAAATAAAATCAAAATCCAGATGCTGGTTTTCTTCAATCCATTTTCCTGCATCTGTCTCTATAAAGGTGACCCGGGAATCATGACCCAAATGCTTCCCGGCGATGGATAAATAGCTGTTGTCATTGTCGACAGACAGGAGTGTAGACGAATGATCCATTCCTTCCAGTATCCAGGCAGTAGAAAGCCCCGTTCCGGTTCCCAGTTCGAGAAAGGACCCCGAAGGTTTTGAGGCAGCGAGCGTTCTCAAAAATTGGCAGGTGTCTTTTTCCGATGGCATTGAAAAGCCGCTCTTAGTCGTTTCTGCCAAGATACCCGAATAAGCTTGAGGATAAACAGTCATAATTGAAAATATCAATGAGCCCAAATGTAAAAAAAATTTGCAGATGTGTGTCGCGAACACTATCTTTGTGTCATCATAATTTAGGTTTATAATTGGTTAGTTAAGAAGCTTTCATCCTCCCCGGATGAAAGCTTTCTTTTTTTTCGAAAAACTGATTGTGATCACCTGACTATTGCTACTGATTTTCAACATGGAACGAAAAAATAAACAACAGATAAAAGCGGTATTTTTTGATATCGACGGCACCTTACTGGGCCTTAAAAGCAAAGGGTTGGCAGCCTCTACGGTGGAAGCACTTACGTTACTCAAGCAACAGGGTATTCGGATTTTCGTATCTACGGGCCGAAGCTATGAACATGCTATATTTTTAAAGGAATTCAATTTCGACGGATACATCACTTTCAACGGTAGCTATTGCGTGAATGCGGATGGGAAAGCTATTTTCCGGCACATAATCGATCAGCAAGAACTCCACGCTTTGCATCAGTATCTGGAAGAGAAGCGTCAGTTTCCGGTAGGTGTGATGACTACGGAGGGCTCTTTCATCAATTTGATCGATGATGAAGTCCGGTCCATGTTTCATTTATTAAAGCTGGAAGTTCCTGAACCGAAATCATTTTCAGAAGCACTCAATGCAGATGTTCTTCAATTGAATTTGTTCGTAAACGAAGAAGATGAAAACAGTTTACTGAGCGACGTGTTGCCAAACTGTGTCGCCAGCCGGTGGTCACCACTGTTTGCAGATGTCAATGCCAAAGGGATCAGTAAGCGTGTAGGTATGGATAAATTTCTTCAGCAGTTCGATATAGATCCTCAGGAAACTATGGCTTTCGGAGATGGCGGTAACGATATCGAAATGCTGAAAAGATCAGGAATAGGAATTGCAATGGCCAATGCCGGTGAAAACGTCAAGCGGCATGCAGATTATATAACGACGACAACGGAAGAAGATGGTATCTGGAAAGCGTTGAAAGCCTTCCAGATTCTGTAATTGCGTACGTGGTGGTAAATTATTCTCCCTTTATTTCTGCCACCTCGCCAGTCGCCTTCACAGTGATGATGACAGACTTAGATGTTGGCGTATTGCTCTTATCCGCCACGCTGCCGATGGGTATCAGTACGTTGGTTTCGGGAAAGTAAGTAGCTGCGCAGCTTTCCGTAATCGGGTAGGGGACGACGATGAATCGTCTCGCAACACGTTCAATCTCATCGTGATGATTGTAAATATCGACCACATCGCCTTTTTTCAATTCCTGCTTTTTCATGTCGTGAACATTCATCAAAATAACCCGGCGTTCATTGTAAATGCCCCGGTACCGATCCTGTAAGCCGTAAACCGTCGTATTGAACTGATCATGAGTCCAGATGGTCATCATAATCAGTTCGTTTTTTTGCAATGGTATAGGAGTGAATTCGTTCACGGTGAATTTTGCCCTTCCGTCGTCCGTCCCGAAATGCCTGTCCCGGTTAACATTGGGTAAATAGAAGCCACCAGGTTTCCG
>JBMDWN010000146.1:0-2493 GCA_048595275.1 Olivibacter sp.
CCTTTTTCAAGAGCTTGTCGGGCAGAGAAAGGCCGGGGATCCAAGCACATCTGCAAAACCTTTTTTTCGGGCATGACTCTCAGCAGGCTGCCCATTACCTGAAAGGGGAAAAGACCAATAGAAACCTCAGGAAGTCGGAACGTTACGTCTGATGCCGCGAATACATACGTGCAGCCCAGAACAAACAGGAAGGCGCCGGCTATGACATCGCCTTCGACGACAGCGATAGAGGGCTTATGCAAGGATTCGAATACCTCTGTGACGGATTGATTTGTTGCTCCAATCTGCGGATTTATTTCGTCCGATGCCGGATCTCGAAAGACCTTGAGATCCATCCCCGCGCAAAATACCGGTCCTTCAGCTTTCAGCCAGACAAGTCGAATTCCATCGTCTTCATTTGCGCACTGAAAAGCATGCGCAATTTCGCTGATCATAGACGGAGTAAAAGCATTCCTTTTCTCCGGGCGGGCCAGCGTGATGGTGACGTCTGATTCATTAACCTTTACTTTTATATAACGATAGTTTAGGAATTTCTTCATGTGTTGATGAGTTCATTGAAAGCCTGTTGAAGTTGGCCTACGATTTGGTTTTCTGGAGGACGGAACTTCAGGATTAGTTCTTCCGAAGGAATGTTACCAACTAAATGGTCCTGAGCAAAAGGGCAACCTCCGAAGCCGAGCATAGCCCCTTCAAAATGTCTGCAGCCAGCCTCACGGGCAGCACTGATTTTTCCGGCTGCTTCTTCCGGCCGGCTATGCAGGTGCGCGCTGAAATGAAGCGAGGGGAAGCTGTCGAGAACGGAGCGAAGGACGTTTTGTATACGCTTTTCATCACCTTCCCCCGTGGTGTCGGCAATGGAAAAATGTTCAATTCCCAAATGACCAATTCGTTCAATCCATTCCAACACCAGATCAATACTCCATGGATCTCCATAAGGATTTCCAAAAGCCATAGAAAGGTAGACCACTAAATTTTGTCCGGTACGACCGGCTGTTTCCTGAAGTTTATCGACTCTGAGAAAAGAGGCCGCTATAGTTGACCGGGTATTTCTCAGCTGAAACTGTTCCGATATCGAGAAAGGGTAGCCAATATAGTCTATGTTTTCGTGTTGACATGCTTCTGTAGCGCCATCTTCGTGGGCAACAACAGCAAGTAATTTCGTTCGGCTGTTTTTTTTCAGCCCTGAAGCCACCTCCCCCGAATCTGCCATCTGCGGTACCGCTCTTTTAGATACAAAGCTGCCAAAGTCGAGCACATCGAACAGTCCGCTATCCAGCAGCAGCTGGTTATAACGAATTTTTTTTTCCGTAGAGATAAAAGGACGGATCGCTTGAATAGCATCGCGTGGACATTCAGTCAGAAAGATTTGATCACTTATATTCATCCCTTATTTCCCTGGATATAACCATACGCTGAATTGCGCTCGTTCCTTCTCCAATGGTACACAATTTCGCGTCCCGGAAATATTTTTCAGCCGGATAATCTTTTGTGAATCCGTAACCTCCGAATATCTGCACCCCGTCATTGGAGACCTTAACCGCCGTCTCAGATGCGAATAGCTTCGCCATAGCGCCCATTTTCGTCGCTTTTTTGTTTTGATCTTTGAGGCTGCCTGCCTGACGTATCAATAATTCTGCTGCTTCGATCTGTGTAGCCATATCGGCCAGCTCAAACGCGACGGACTGAAAATCGTAAATCCTCTGATTGAATTGCTCCCGTTCATTGGCGTATTTCAGCGCGGCAAGATAGGCCCCCCGGGCGATGCCCAGAGAAAGGGCTGCTATGGAAATACGCCCACCATCTAGCAGTTTGAGCGCCTGGCGGAAGCCATCACCCACTTCTCCGATAACCTGGCTTTTGGGAACCCGGCATTCATCGAAGAACAGACTGGCTGTTTCGGAGGCCCGCATACCAAGCTTATCGATTTTTTTTCCCGCGCTAAATCCGGGAAGCCCTTTTTCAAGAATAAAAGCAGTTACACCACGCTTGGCGCCTTTATCGCCCGTACGGGCCATAACAACCGATACATCTGCGCTGATGGCATGCGTAATGAACGTTTTCGAGCCGTTAAGTATAAAATAATCTCCTTCGTCCCGTGCTGTCGTACTAAGCCCACCCGCATCTGATCCGGACTCTGTTTCTGTCAACCCCCATGCGCCGATCCATTCCGCAGTCGCGAGTTTAGGCAGGTAACGGACTTTCTGCTCCTCGCTTGCAAAAGATAAGATGTGGTTTGTGCAAAGTGAGTTATGAGCGGCTAATGAGAGGCCAATGGAGCCGCAGACCTGTGCCACTTCATCAATGATGGTGATGTATTCCTGGTAGTTCATCCCTGCGCCCTGGTATTTTTCTGGAACAAGCGCACCCATGAAACCATATTCGCCCATACGTTTAAAAAGATCAACGGGAAAGGTTTGCTGTTCATCCCAATCCATTAAATGGGGACGGATATAGGTCTCTGCGAAAAGTCGTGCGCTTTCTCTGATCAACTCC
>JBMDWN010000147.1:0-31302 GCA_048595275.1 Olivibacter sp.
GATGTTGCCGTTCCTCATTTGGTAATCGCCAAACTCTTTTAGACAGAACATTAGGTTCAATCATTAAACGTGTGCCAGTAAGTCGGGCATAATTACTCGCATGCAGGGACAAAGACTCCCTGATAAACGGCACATGCGCGGAGCCGGGCTCATACTGGAAGGACGATACCTGATAAGTAGGCAAGGGTAAATGCGTATTTAAATACTCCTTCTGCTTGTCCTTGGTTAGTTGGTGCAGCCTGTCATGCAGGTTGTCCTGTTGAAGCCCTGTATATACAGAAGTCGCTTCTGTATCAAGCCCCCCATCCGCGCCTACACGAGCGTTTATATGTCTCGTCTGAATGTTATTACTCAATGCATATTTGGGTGTGCGTACCAATTTGCCACCATTCTCGTTGATCAGCAGCGCATAACGGTTCGCCGTGAATCCGCTTAGGTAGCCGGCGGGTAAGGTCTGACTGGTACATTCCAGCCAAATGGTATCCGAAGGCATCGGCACAGCCAGAATAACATGGTTAAACTGCTGCGAGGGCATATCTGATACAATCTCCCTGTTTTGGTTACCGGCCCTGATCAGCGTATAGTTAGAACCAATCCCCGCCTCTTTTAGTAAGCTCGCCATATAATTGGTCAGCGCTTTACAATCTCCATAAGCGTTATTGGCCACATAACTGGCATCAAATGGCTGCCAGCCCCCCAGCCCCAGTTGGATGCTAATGTAACGGGTATTCTTTTGGAGATACTGGTACAGAGCCTGAACCTTATCTCGGTCATCTTCCATACCGTCTGTAATCCTTTTGACATCTGCTTTAACCCGATCCGGTAATGTCTGCCGGCCTGTCAGCAGAGAAGCAAAAAACTTTCCGAAGCTCTCCCAGCTGGACATATCTCCTTTATAACCCTCAATTTGAAAGGATTCGGGTCCTGTTAATACGACCGGACTTAAACTGGAAATTGGCGGACTGTATGACTCCCATTTAATACTTTTAAACCCCTTGATTTCCCAGCTCAGCAATTCCCGGTCTTTTTCTGTTTCCACCTTTGCTTCACCCGGATAGTTGAATGTTTTGTACCGGATCTTTGTTCCTTTAGGATAGCTAATTGTAAACCGGCTCTGTTCCACGGCATATTTCTCGCTGACGACAGGCTGCCAGTTCTCAAAAAAGAGGCTGTTGTTGTTCTGCTCCGTATAATCATACACAATGGTGTACGGATAATCCCGATGATAAAGCTGATAGCGTTTCACCCGGTAATCATCCATCAAGCTACCGGTGGATACAGCGCTTTCATCTTTCAGATCTTTAAGCCTGATCTTTTTTATTTCCCGCCCTGAAGCATCGTATAATGTTCCGCTAAAGCTTTTCAACGAAGATAACTTAGAATAGAAAAAAACAAAATCACTTTCGTCCGAGCCCTGATCATTCAGAATTGTTAACGCGCATTTGCGTTGTAAAACCGTATTGGTAGGACTGATCACATCAAAGCGAATGTGTTCCTCCCGTTTAACCACGTTAGCATCAACTAATAATGCCCTATCTATTTTGTCGACTGCGTAGTCCTGTCCCGCGGCAATGGAAAATCCGAACAGAACCGTTAAGATTAAGCTTGATAGCTGCCTGCACATAATCAGATTTTCTTAAGTAAAATATCTTCGTTTTGTTTTTTGACAACGATATCAAAAAAAGAGCGTAACGCCTCATATTCCTCCGGTGCGAATACAGCTCGCTTAAACACGAACTTAGACATAAGCTCGACCCGGTCTCCCTCCTGCCGGATGATATACCGGTAGGTGCATAACCGTTCGTCGTCCAGGCTGAGGGACATACTTCTGGGCAACTCGTCGACCGCATATCCAGGCGGCACCTGCATTGCAAAAACAATGGTCTCGTCAAATCCATAGGGCATCTCGACCGGATAGTTTCGTTTCATGGCACTGAATGGATTATTCTTGGTTGCCTCGCTCTGTAAAGGATTGATTGCTACCAGTTCCTCACCCTGGTTAGCCAGGTGATAACTATAACGCAAAGAACTCTTTGCACTGATATCTTCTCCATGAACAAAATCTAGGCTGTCCAGCGTCATGCCTGCCCCCATGCCAGCCTGGGTTGTTTTCCGAAGTCCTGGCAGTCCGTCTTCCTCAAAACTCGTACGGAGCTTGATATTGCCGTAATTTCCAGGCGTCTTGCTAAACTCCGCCACCAGCCCACCTTGATCATCCGGCTTCATGCTGATGATGATGTGGCTCGTCTCCATTAACGAGTCAGCATGCAAATTAACTAATTCACCTCTGCCATATATGGTTCGTCCGGACCCGTTATAGCAATTGGGCAGCAGCATACCGAAAGGCAGCTTAGACTGACTTCCGTCCAGCATGTAGTTTTTCCCCTGGATTAACGCACGGCTGATTACGTAATTATACTGACTAATCACCGGGTAGCTTTCATTTGCTATTCCATTATCCGATGTACTCAAAATCATCGCATGCGCGTCAAGCCCTGCACTGCGCAGCATCGCCGTAAGCAGTAGATTAATATCCGCCACCTTCCCTCCTTTATCCTTCAGAACCTGCTTGAGTCCGGGCTTTGTCAGGTAGATCCCATTACGTCCATTGCTTTTGAAATTGGTACGTACGTAATTGTAAATAGCCTTTGCCTTATACAACTCGCTGCTGTCTTTAGGGGCTATCGCATCCACAACCTCATTAAGCCAGCTGTTGCTTTTATAGAGCTCCGAACCAAAATCGTCATATTCCAGTAGCCTGGTGCAGGCGGAAGACCAATCGCCCATGATGTTCTGGGATTTTAATGGTTCCCGGTAACCCGCAAGTTGAAATTCAATGCGGGCCATATGATTGCTAAGAGAGCTGGTGAACGATTCTTCCTTTAGTGCCGGGACGTCTTTCATGACCATACGACGAACCGAAACCGGATTCTCAAAACGATAGCGGTCGGAAAGCCCGGTAAAATTTGTTTCTAAAACATTAAAAGATTTGTTCTGAATCTTTTGGCTATTGATATAAAACGGCTGATATCCGTAAGACAGCGATACATATTGAAGGAACTGAGGTATTTCTACCGTATATTCAGACCACAAACGACGGACAGTCCCCTGGAAACTCCAGGGCTGGAAATTGAAGAGAAAGTCGGATGAAGTTGTATATTCAAATTCGATGATGGAGCCTTCTTTAACATTGGGAAGGGTAAATTTTTTGTAAAGGTGGTTTTTATCTACTTTGTCGGTAAAAACGTCCTTAGCCTCAAGCTCACTAACCTCTACCTGATCTCCGCTAAGATTATAGGTCTGAGCCCTGATTTTCGTTAATTTCTCCTGGTCATTTCCCTGAACGTAAAGCCGTATGACGATATCGGCCATATCGTAATCATTTTTATCAAGGATATGCACTCTTCGGAAATGGGTATGCATAATCGAGAACCACCCTTTTGTGTTCCCCTGGATTTTCGAGGAACCGATATCTGCAACGATAACCGAGGTGCTGGAACTGTCCAGTTTATATCGTTCGGTTGAAAAATCCTCTATACTTATCTTCCCGAAAGAAACCGGCGATTTCTCGTTTTCATTACCCGGACTCTGTGCTCGGGAAGAATTAAAATTTAAAAGAATACAGGCTAGCACAAACAGTGCTGCGATGCGGCTGGTCAGGCATTTCATGATTTGATTTAGGCAAATTGTTTATTGTTTACGAAAGCAAAAGTGATAAATAAAAATGATAAACAAAAAAATATTTATATCAGCATTACGATAGCCAAAAACTTCCTTTCCTCCTTCTTGTTGAACTCAAATGAAACAACTTCTTTACGTTTTCTTTTTAATCATCTTCGGATCCTGCAATCAATCGCGTCAAAATGAAAATGACCATCCCGCCACTGGCCAGGATCAAGCAGAAAACACCTTAACCGAAGACAGTCTGCCGGGAGGACCGGTTGATCTGTCCGGACCCTCAGACCCTATTGAAAGAATAAGAGAAAAAGTAGAATCCATAAACAACGCTAATCTGCGCCCTCGACACGTCGAGTTCACCTGCGACGAAAAGATGATGGTAGACTTTTACTATTTTAACGAAGAACTGGTTAAAATATCGGTGGATTTCGGAACGGTTGGCGATGTATATGCTAAAGAGGACTACTACTACGACAAAGGAAGGTTCATTTTCATGTATGAGTTCGTAGAAGGCGGGCCAGCCTGCGAAGGTTGCATTAAAACAAATGAATACAGATTTTATATAAACGACAACAGGACTATAAAATACCTGAAAGACGATAAAGAGGAAGCTTGCAGAAAATGTGAATTCCCAGCGTCTTCCAGATACTACCGTTTACTAAAGGCAGAATCGGAAGAAGAAACTAAGAAAATTTTCTGTTCATAACAGTCTTCTGTTATCTGAATTTTGTCTTAAGCGAATCTACGTACGCTTTCGGTGATAAGTTGAAACGCTTCTGGAAATTCTTGCCGAATACGCTCTGTGAGCTGTAGCCAACCTTATTGGCAACCTGGAAAATTTTATAATCGTTTTCAGCAATCAGCTTCGCTGCCACATTCAAGCGAACCCGATCGATAAAATCTTTGGGCGACAAACGGGAAATGGCTTTCATCTTCCGGTAAAATGTCGGGCGACTCATATTCATGTAATCTGCAAGCTCCTCTACACCTAAGTGCTGATCAGAAATATTCATGCGGATATATTCGTTCAGCCTCCTGAGAAATGCTTCATCGGATTTTGAATGGAGATCCATCTGCACATGATCGTAAGGTGCATGTTCTGCATGTTCCCGTATTTTAGAGCGGTTCTGAAGCAGACTCATGATTTGCACCTGCAGAATTCTGGGCGAGAACGGCTTTCCTATATATACATCAGCGCCGGTTTCCAAACCCTCAATTTTGGCCTGTGAGCTGTTCTTGGCGGTTAGCAGCACGACCGGAATGTGGCAATACTCAACATCTGTTTTCAGCATTTTACAAAACTCGAATCCGTTCAGTCCGGGCATCATTACGTCGCTGATCACCAAATGGATGATTTCGCTCCGCAAAATCTTAAAAGCTTCCTCTGCGCTTTTTGCACAGAAAACCACGTAATGACTACCCAGAATCTCATTAAGGAAGTCCAATAAGTCTTCCTGGTCGTCAACTAGTAATAATTGCTCTTTCATGATCATTTAAATCTTCTTGTATATCCAGGCGAAACGACATTTCCTGCGTAAGCGGTATGCTGAGCTCAAAGGCGTTCATCCCGGATGAATGTGGTATAACTAACAATTTCCCGCCATGCAATTCGGCCAGTGATTTCGCCAGGGACAGTCCAATACCAGTACCCTTCATATTCTGATGGCAAGCCTTCCGAAAAAAAGGCTCAAAGACTTTTTGGCGGTAGGCCTGGCCGATAGGCTCCCCATCGTTTAGCACTAATATTTTAAAGCAATTCTTTCTAAGCAGCAGAGATAACTCCATGTTCTTATCTCCATATTTAATGGCGTTCGAAAGCAGGTTACTGAGAATCTTACAGAATGCCTCCCGGTCAACCGGGGCCTCTACCGGTTCGTCCGGTAAAATAAGCTTGAATCTCATCTGCTTTCGTTCTATCTGACCCTGGAAATTATCCAGACAGTCCACCAGCAAAAGGTTGATATCAGACATGACAAAGCTTAATCCATATTGATCAACCTCCATTTTACGAAAATCAAGTAGCTGCCGCGTTAAGGTTACCAGCCGGTCGGTATTCTTCTCTACCAGCAGCAGGTTTCGCTGGACGGTGTTTTGATCGTCGATATGACACAGAGCCCATTCCACAGGCCCCTTTATCAAGGTGAGCGGTGTTTGTATCTCGTGGGCTACATTGGTAAAGAATTCAATCTTCGCCTGATACACTTCCCGTTCTTTTTCGAGTTTGAACAGTTTCATTTTACGACTGTTTTTTCGCTTCACCCCGTGATGGTAGGTCCGGACTAGCGTGGAGATCAGAACAACTACGCATAAACTGTAGAGAAAATACGCCAGATTGCTTTTCCAAAAAGGTGGAAGAACCGTCAGGACGAGCGACCGTTCTTCGCCTGACCAATGCCCTATGTTGCTCTCTGCCTGAACTACAAAACGGTATAAACCGGCCGGCAGTCCGGTAAAATAAGCCTTGCGGTTGGAGGACAAATAGGTCCATTCCTTTTCAAGTCCTTCCAGACGATACCGGTATTTGACGACATCCGGAGAAGAGAAATCAAGCGCCGCAAATTCGATATTAAAGCTCGACTGATCATGATTCAGCGTGACACTGTCCGTAAACAGCAGTGAACGGTTTAGCACTGTGCTTGAATCACCAGGAGAAACATCCTTATTATTAATCTGCAAGGTTGTCAGGTAAGTCGGAGGCGGACTTCGCTTGCGCGAAAGGAGCTCTGAAGGATAGAAAGCAATCATTCCGCGGACTGTTCCAAAGTACATCTTGCCGTTCCGATCCTTGTAGGCTGAATTATAATTAAATTGATCGGTCGGCAGTCCATTAGATTTTGTATAGATTGTGACTATTTGCTTATCAATATTAAAACAAATCAGCCCTTTCAGACTGCTGATCCAAAGATTTCCGGAATCGTCTTCTAAAATCCGATAAAGATTGTCGGTAGGCAAGCCATCGGCTTTCGTAAACCGTCTGCTGACACGGCGCGTGCTATCCAGCTTTATGAGCCCTCCCCCTTCCGTAGCGAACCAAAGGGATTTGCGACTATCTTCAAAAATTCCCTGAACCGTGTAAAAGCTTTTTACGGTATCATTGATTTTATTGAAGCTTACGTTTCCTTGTTGTCCGGTTTTCGGGTTGTAGAAGAATGCTCCGTTTGACAGACTGCCGGTCCAAATCGTACCCCTGTAATCTTCTGCTATAGCATAAACAAAGGAATTCCCGGGAATCTGCCTTATGGGAGACAATCGTTTAAGACGGGGGTCATACTCGTGTAGTCCGGCACCAGTCGTCCCGACCAATATCCGTTCGTCCGCAGTTTTGAAGATAGACATTACCATGCCACTCTTCGTATAATCGGCTTTTATAAATGAATGCCGATCGACAATACGGCCGTTTTTTAAATCCATCACCTCCAGGCCATGAACAAATGGTCCGGCCAGCAACTTATTATCCTTAACCAGCAAACCATGGATGTTAGGGTAAGAGATCCCGGTTGCCGGGTTCTGATGATGGATATGAGAGAACTTACCGCTTTTTGCATCTAGTCTATTAATTCCGGCATCTTCTGTACCAATCCAGACATTGCCGGCATCGTCACCGCAGATCTCGCGAACAGCACTGCCAGAAAAAGACCCGGCTTTATTGGATGGATAGTATTTTTCAAAAACGCCGTTCTCCGCAGAGGAATAGTTCAGACCACCGAAAAACGTCCCCACCCAGATACCCGAATCACGATCTACGGAAACACTGTAAACTGCATTATCGTTTAAAGCGTACTTGTCTCCGGAGTTAGCTTTTAAATGCGTGACCTTTCCAGAATCATGAATAAATAGCCCAGATTCAGTTGCGATATATTGTTTCGAACCGGAGGGGTAAATTTCCCGCACATAAATGTCGGCTCCGTAACTTCTTTTGGAAAGAAGTACGGTTAAATCCTGATGACGTTCACTATATATCATCAGTCCGTTGACGCTTCCGATCAAAATATCATCACCAACACATTTAACCTGTGTTATTTCTCCACGTTCAAGATCTGCCACATGGGGCCGGATAATGGTACTGGTCTTATTGCTTCGCACGTAGAGCCTCTTAATGTGACCGTCGACAGACCCCAGAACTATATTTTGCTGCTGATCGATATCGATGGCGGTCGCGGAAAGATCAAAGGCAGATAACGTGGCGCTTGACTGATCGTAATGGTATAAATTGGCCCTGGCGATTATCCATAAATTATTGAGGCTGTCAACTCGGATATCCCTTACATTAATAAAGGGCAATAAATTAACAGGCATAAAAGATTCCGTCACGGGATCGAATTTGAATATACCCGTTTGCGTGCCCACCCAGATCATACCCTTATGATCTTCACGGACCACCCGGATGTAATTCGCCCCCGAGTTGTTCGACCTGATAATATGATTTTTGAAGGTATGTCCGTCAAAGCGATTCAAGCCGCCCCTCGTACCGACCCAGACAAAGCCTTTCGCATCCTGGATGACACTGGTTACATTGTTGTGCAAAAGCCCGCTTTCAACCTGGTAATGCTTAAAATAATAATCCTTCCCGCCGGCGAAAAGACTTACCAGCAGCAATAGAAGCAGTACCAGGCTCTGTTTGACTTGACTCAAAATGTTACTTAATATTATAGGTTTTAAAACGAGAAACAGTTATTTCCCTTGTAATAAGCCAGGTGTGTCAATGCACTAATGTAACTATTTTTTGCTTACGTTTTAAATAGTTTTCTACCTGATCCTCCAGATTGGCGAATAAATTAATTCGGGGTGCCCAACCGTTTTTACTCCGATCCTGGCGAACAGATGCGCTTCGGCTCCAAAAGCTTCCAGGTTCTGACTCAGCAGAATGGTTTCTCCTTCGGTAACCTCAGCCCCCGCTCTGATGCTTCCCGCCGAGGAAGGAGTAAGCCGATAGATGTGATCCAGTAGCATCGTTTTCCCAACGAGCAAGACAACTTCTTCGAGGACTCTGTCATCTGAATTTTTCCTAACCACACAACTAGCCTGAAGTTCTCCTTCCGAAACCGAAAATTCGCTGTTAGATAAGGAAAAAAAAGGCCTTACCGGGATATCAATCTGGGTCATACCGTTGACCTCAACATTTATGCTATCCGATTCGTTTTCCCAGGGACCGTTGCCGGATATCCTGACCATCCGGTAGCTGCCGTCGAAAAGCATGGAGGAGAAGCTTCCATCCTGAGTGACATTCACGCGGATCGGATCGAAATTATCGAATCCGGGCTGGTAGAGCTGTAATACATTGATTCCCTGCCGGATTTCTACCGGAACGCCTTCGAAGACTAATCTTCCGTTAAGCGCCGACGAGGGTGGATCATAATTATCGACCTCACAGCTCCAAAGGCAGCTCATTGTCATAAGGAAACACAATAACTTTTTCATAACGTTTAATAGCTTGATTAATGAAAAGGATTTCTGATTAGCAGCGGATTACCATTCAACGCATTCTGCGGAACCAGCGCATAATAATTGCCCAACCGGAAATTACGGGGTTGCGTAAACCGTGGCGCAACGCGCTTAACAAAAACATATTTGTTATGCTTGGTCGGATCGCTTGGTCGCACAACGCGGTAAGGCCAGAGCGCATAGACCAACGTATTGGGCGACTGCCGGTCGCCGTCGAACACCTCATGCGAGAGACGCCAGCGTTTGAGATCCCAATAGCGATGTTCTTCAAAGGCAAGCTCGGTCTGAAATTCCTTCTGAATGACCTCTATATTTACCGCTTGCAGACTATTGGAACCAAAACCTGCACGCTCCCTGAGCCGGTTCAGGTAGTTAAGCGATTCGCTGTTCAGACCAAGCTCAAAAGAGGCTTCTGCGGCATTGAGCAGAATTTCTCCCAGCCGAAAACGGATCCACCAGATATCGCTGCCCTGACCGCTCTGCCCTGAACCCACCCTGGAGTCAAGGTACTTTTTCATATAAAAGCCTGTATTTGTTACGTTGGCAGCATTTGGAAGAGGTCCGTCTGGCCCTACCAGCAAGCTTCCGTCCGAGAAGGTGCTGCCCAGGTTATTCGAGGAACGCGTAAGGTAGGTCCGGCTGCCTTCATCCCACTCCATAACGCCGGCCTGCATAATCATCTCTTGCTGCCGGAAAGACGAGCCGGGCGTAATGATGCTTCCCAACATACGGAAGTCTTTCCCTTCGAACACATCCTCCAGATTATCGTAATAGATATAGTCGGATCCATCAGGCTCACGAGTCCTTAAACTGCCGGGCGAACCGTCAAGGAAATCGAAGGCCTCTACTATATTCAGGGATGGTGTAACGCCGGCCCCGCCGGTCGCATTTTCCCTCAGGGAACGCGGAATATTCTCTACGGTGTAATCATGATACTTACCGTCCAGCGTATAATCAAAAGCCCATATTACTTCAGGGTTATTGGACTTCCGGGTGAAAAGCTCGTAAAAGTTCTGCGCCAGATCCGGATTCTCCCGGTAGAGCGTAAAAGGTCCTGCTTCAAGGATTTCCCTTGAAGCGGCCAGAGACTGCTCGTAATAACCACTGGCACGATCTGCGGAAATTCCAACTTCTCCGTTGGCGGTGCGGATAGGATCTGTCATCTGGCTATTATACCTGGCGTTTGACGCCGCATATAACATGGCGCGGGATTTTAACGCCAACGCGCTCCATTTATTCGCCCGCGTTTTACTAGCTGCACTCTGCGGCATCTGGTCTTTTATCGCGTCCAGCTCACTCCCTATAAAATCATAAATTTCTGCCTCGGTGCTCCGCGCTTCGCGCATTCCCTCAACATCCCCCGGGCCGGTGTATTCATAGGTTTGTAAGATCAGGGGAACACCGCCCATACTCCTTACATGAAGAAAATAGACAAATGCACGTATAAAACGCCCCTCGGCCAACAGCTGTATCTTATCTTCTTCACCGATGACCGTTGTCGCCTCCATATTTTCCAGAAAAAGTGTGATATCACGGATCAGTCCGTAGTCCCAGAGCTGCTTGGTATTGTATGGATATTCTACCCGTGTATTCCGGTTGTTATTGTCGCCCAGCCCGCCAGACCACATGGCCTCATCCACATCGGTTGGTGAAAACTTTCCACCCTCAAGTCCACCAAAGGGCTGAAGGCGGTTGTACAGGTTTGCCAAAACGGAACGCGCCAACTCCGGGTCGCTCCAGACCTCATCCTCCAGCAGAATATCAGTGGGCTCTCTATCCAGCCATTTCTCGCAGGCGGAGAATATACTCAGAAGAATAGCTGCGGGAATAAAAATCAAATAGCTCTTCAATCGCTTCATATCTTAAATATTTAGAAGGTTAGGTTCATGCCAAGGTTAAAAACCCGGACGGAGGGGTAATCAAGGCCCGTATTCGACTGAGTCTCCGGATCGACACCAAGGTCGCGTACATTATCAATCGAGAAGACGTTAAAGCCATTCACGTAAAGCCGCGCCTTACTGATGCGAACAGCGTCAAGCCATCTTTTTGGAAGGGTATAGCCGATCTGTATGTCCCGCAACCGCAAATAAGAGGTATTCCTGAACCAAAAGGAGGATGGCCGCTGGTTGCTTTCGTTGTTCGATTTCTTAAGTGCCGGATGGGTACCCGGTATCCAGGGACTGTTAAGATCAAAGATGTCCTCGCGGTGCCACCGATCGTTAAAGAGGAAATCGGGCGAATTCGAATCGTTTTGGAACGGCAGTTTCAACTCCGCCGCCCTTCCCCGGCTCTGCATGGTCGCCCCAGCAAAGTTGACGCTTAGGTCTATTCCCTTATATGCAATTGAGGCATTCAGCCCGAAATTTAAATAAGGTAAATTGTTCTCGCTATAGGCATTCGGCCTGACATCCAGGTCGTCAATAACGCCGTCGTTGTTCTGATCTTTATAGATAAAGTCGCCCGGCATCAGGGTCGTGTTGTTCTGGCCGTCGATGTCCACCGGATAATTGGCAATTTCTTCTTCGGACTGAAACTGACCGATAAATTCGTAACTCCAGTTGATCCTGGCCCAGCGGTCCTCGATCGAGTTCCTGTACTCATCCCAGGAATTACCAAAACGGGGCCGGTACGTGTACCTGTTTCTCAGCCTTGCCAGCGTGCCGTTGACGCCCACCGAATAATTCACTTGTCCGCTACGTCCGGCATGATTCAAGGTCATTTCCATACCGAGAGTACGGTTTGCATTCAAATTCTCCTGCGGAAGTCCGAACCCGACTTCCACCGGCAATAACACGTCGTACCGCGATGCGGGTAACCCGGTCAGGTCTCTCCGGAACACCTCGAAACTACCGCTTAATTTACTCTTCCAAAGTGAGAAATCAAGACCTATGTTCGTCATGGTACTGTTGATCCAAGTCAGGGTCGTCACCGGCAAGCCGCGGGATATGATCCCCGTAATCAAATCATTATCCAGAAAAGCATTGCCGACATTCCAGTTATATCCCGGGAGAAAAGAAAAGGCTCCCACCCCGGTAGCCTCGCTTCCCGTCTGTCCATAGGAAGCTCTGATCTTCAAATCGTTAAGTAAGTTATCACGGGTCTGGCTACCAATAAAGTTTTCTTCAGAAAGGCGCCAGCCAACCGATACAAATGGAAAAAAACCCCAGCGTCCCGTCTCCGGAAAAAAGCCTGAACCGTCATAACGACCGCCGGCTTCTACCAGGTACCTGTTATTGAAGCTGTAGTTGGTCCTGAAAATAAAACCGGCCCGGGCTTCTTCGATGACGCGGTCGTCCACATCCTGGAGCTCGTTGAACGTATTGATGAGATCGATGTAATTTGTAGTTGGCTGAGAGCGGATATAAAACAGGTTATCCAGCCGTTCCTGAGCCTCCATAGCCACCAGTCCGCTAATATCATGCTTACCCAGGCTTCGCTTGTAATTAAGCTGTACGCGATATACGTTATCGACAATATAGCCGTTGCTTCGGGAACGGAAAGGGTTCTGCTGTCCGCCCGTAACCAGGTATTCATCGTTCTGGGCATCGTACGTGTAGGTATCATAGGTTTTCTCAAAGATATTTTCGAATGAATTGTTATAGAAGAAAGCATACATCCCGGTCGCGGTTAATCCTTCGATAGGAAACTTGTACTCCACATCGAAACTGGTTTGCAAGGTTCTCCTGAGGGTATTTGTATAGCCGGAATAAGGAAAAGTAGCGTAATTGGTTGCAAAATTGTTGTTGGTGGCCGGGTAAGCCGGATTATCATTGGCATAAGGTCTTTCTGTGGGGAGATTTCTGAATTGTCCCAGCAGCGCCTGAAAATAGTCGTCTGCACCCGGTAATCCCAGCAGATCCCGCTCTTCTATTTTTCCATTTATCCGGATGCCGGCTTTGATGGAATTTCCAATTCGGGTTTCCACGTTGGTCTGCAGATTCGTCCGGTTAAAATTATAACCATCGAAAACCGCATCCTGGTCAAGTCTGCTAAGCGATACATAATAATTAGCTCGTTCCGATCCGCCGGTCGTATTCAGGTTAGCATAATATTGAGGAACATTACTTCTGATATAGGATGACCAGTCAAATCCTTCGTATCCCGGTCCTCCGTCCTGCCATCTTTGCACCTCTTCAGGTGTCCAGTTGGAAGAACCGTTTTCATTCATGTCGGCTTCTGCGTTGGCCCGGACAAAATCGGCAGCACTTGCCGCTTTGGGAAATCGGAAAAGGCTTTGAAAGCCCTGGTAGGCATTAAGGCTGATCGAATTCCCCCGGCTCGAACGCCCGGTCTTCGTTGTCACCAGCACTACTCCATTCGCGGCACGAAGACCGTAAACTGCAGCCGATGCATCCTTGAGGATCGAAAGACTTTCAATATCTTCCGCATTCAGGTTGTTGAATTGCTGGGCCCCGGAAGGAACACCGTCGATCACATAGAGCGGAGTACCCAAATTCCTGATCTGTATATTGGCCTCCGCGCCGGGCCGGCCATCTGGAGCTCTTGAAGTGATACCGGCCGTTTTTCCAATGAGTGCCTGGGAGACTGTCGGAACAGGGCTTTCAGTGAGCTCCTCAGAGGTTACGGTAGATACGGAAGCCGTAACGTCTGCCCGGCGCTGTTCCTGATACCCGACCACCACTACCTCATTCAGCGATTGCGGCGGGGCTGTCATCGTCACGTTGACCTCTAAATTCGTCTTTACGGCAACAACTACCGTTTCGAAGCCTATGGAAGAGAATACAAGCGTATCGCTCTCCGATGCCTCAATCGTATAACGGCCTTGATCGTCGGTAAGAGCCCGGACATTTTTACCCTTCACGCTAACGGTGATGCCTCCCAGAGGCTCCTCGTCGGTAGATTGAACCGTTCCCGTAACCCTGTTTTCCTGACTATAAACAATAGCTTCAGCGCTGAGGCTATCTGGCCACCACGCAAAAAGACATAGAAATAACAGGAATTGGCTGATTCTTATATTGAACGTGAACATAACTGTTGGCTTTGGTTGCAGTCTAATCATAAGTCAGTTTCGGTTAACCTGCCTGACCATTACAGTCCAAGTACAGGTCTTATTGCAAAACAAAGGGGATGTCTGGAATTATTCTGTTCAATGTTTGGTTAATTCGTCTCCTTTTCTTCTGAGACTAATTGACTAACTTTTGAATGGTAAACTCTAAAAGACATCGCTTACTTTGTTAAGAACTGAATTATGCTGGCGGATGGTAAAAACCATTGAGTACTACCCTTTAATTATATCCCATGAGAACATTAACCTATCTCTTGCTCGTTTGCATTTTTTCGTCGACTCTTTTCTCCTGCCGGAAAATGCTGGAGGTTGTTCCGCAAGATGAATTTGCCGCGGATAATGTCCTGAACACTGAAAACGGTATAAGATCACTTCTTTATTCAGCCTATCAGAATTTTCAGGGCCAGCCTGAGCTCAACAACGTAGTTGCGGTCTGCGAAGTCACAACGGATATGATGTTTAATACGGGTGGAAATGCTAATCTTTTCCTTAGTCAGTTTCTCAACTTCACCTGGGATCCTTCATTATCGCAATTGCAGGGACTTATATGGGCTCCTTATTACCGGGTGATCAGAGATGCCAATCTGGTCCTGGAGAATGTAGAACAGGTCAATGCTTCCGATGAATTAAAACGTCGTATTGCCGCGGAAGCCCGCTTCCTCCGGGCTTATTGTTATGCTTATCTCTACAGTTGGTATGGATCGGTTCCCCTGCGCACAACCAGTGGGCAGGACGCGGAACTGCCCAGGGCTACGGTGGAGGAGTTGCTGCCATTTATTGAAAGCGAACTGGAAGCATGTGTCTCCGACCTGCCCGACCCGGGAGCGGAAGACCTCTTCGGAAGAGCTAACAAAGGGATAGTGCTTTCCGTGCTCAGCAAGTTCCTGCTCAACACCCGGCAATGGGAAAAAGCAGCTGATGTTTCTCTCAGGGTGATGGAGCTTAGTTACTACGAGCTATTTCCGGAGTTCAAAGATCTATTCAAGGTGGAAAATGAGGGCAACCGGGAGATGATCTTCGTCATCCCGTGCATCAACCAGTTTGATTTCGGCAACTGGTATCCTGCCGGAGCAATGCCTGCGGGTTTCGTCTCAACACCTCAGCTTCCGGAATACCGTTGGGTACCCGGGATACAGAATTTCGCCACACATTACCGCTTCCGGGACGAATTCGTAAGCAGGTTCTCGCCCACAGACAACCGCTACGTCCTGGTCATACGGAATTATATCAATACTTCCGGAGAGACCGTAGATTTGACCGCCACGGTCGACAATACACGGAGCTTCAAGTATTTCGACAATGCTGCAGTATCCAATGCGCATGGCAATGATTTTCCACTTATCCGGTACGCAGACATTCTGCTGTCCAGGGCTGAGGCGCTCAACGAAATAAGAGGCTTGAACGAAGAGTCGGTGTCGTTGCTGAATCAGGTTCGTCAGCGCTCATCTCTGGAGGCGCTGCCGACCGCTGATTTCCCCGATGCTTCCGCTTTCCGCGATACTATCCTTCGGGAAAGAGGCCGGGAGTTTTTCTCGGAAGGTAAACGGCGTGAAGACCTGATCAGACATGATAAATTCATATCCATGGCGAGGGAACGGGGTGTAAATGCGCGGGACCATCACGTAGTATTCCCGATCCCGCAGGGTGAAATAGACGCAAATTCTTTAATCGTACAAAATGAAGGGTATTAAAAATTATGTGCTCATCCTGATTGGTCTTGTTCCGCTGACCGGGTTGGCGCAGAATGCCGGAAAGCCAAACGTGATCTTCATCATGGCGGATGACTTGTCGATGATGGATATAGAACCTTACGGGAGCAGACAGGTCCACACACCGAACCTATCGAAGCTGGCAAAAGAAGGGCTATGTTTTGATAATATGTTCAACGTTGTACCCGTTTGTGCGCCGACCCGTCAGTCGTTATTAACAGGGTTGGGACCTGTCCGTAACGGTGCTTATCCCAATCACAGCGAAATATACCAGGGCATCAGGACCCTCCCGGTCTATATGAAAGAACTCGGCTACCGGGTAGGATTGATTGGAAAAAGACATTATGGTCCGGAACCTTCATTCCCATTCGATTTCCTGGGGGGACGTGATCACGATGACGGCAACGGACAGGATGTCGACCTTAGTAAAGCGGAGGAATATATACGCCGCGGCGGTGATCAGCCCTTTTTCCTAATGTTTACGAGCAATCAGCCTCATAGTCCATGGAATCGTGGCGATAGAAGACGGTACGACCCGGATAAAATCGAGTTGGGACCTAACATGGTCGACACGAAACTCACCCGGGAGTCAATGGCGGATTATTTCGCTGAGATCACCTATTTAGACAGCCTTGTCGGCGAATGTCTGGATATCATTGAACGAACAGGAAAGTATAGTAATACCATCATTATGTTCGCCACTGAACAGGGCAACTCTTTCCCGTTTTCTAAATGGACACTTTACGATCAGGGACTTCGTTCGGGATTTATTGTCAGATGGCCGGAGGTCGTGAAGCCAGGCAGCCGGAATCCAGCACTTTTACAATACACCGATGTGCTTCCAACCTTGATCGATATCGCAGGCGGGAATCCTGAGCAGATTAATACCGGATCGATCGATTTCCATGAGCATACGGGCTTTGACGGAAGGAGTTTTAAAAAGCTGTTGATGGGTGAGTATATCCCGATCCGTAATTATGCCTATGGCGTAAATACTACCCGCGGTATTATCAAGGGGAGCGACGCTTATGCCAGCCGATCGGTACGGGATACTAACTTTTTATATATCCGCAATTTCAATGCTGAGCATAGTTATTCAAATGTTCTGACGTCCTCGCCACTCTTTAAGGAGTGGATGGAAGCCGACAACAAACGGGCATCAGCCTATATTAAACGTCCGGGAGAAGAATTGTATGATGTAGTCAATGATCCTTACCAGCTTAATAATCTGGTAAATGATTCCGGATACAACGCTATCAAGACGAAGCTCAAAACAGAAATGGAAGCTTTTATGAAGCAGCAGGGTGACGAGGGTATAGCAACCGAGATGCGGGCATTCGAGCGGCAGCCAAAGCGCAAGAAAAACACAAAAACAACAGACTGAAACCAAATCCCATATACAATGAGAAAATCCTTTTGGTTAATTATTCCATACCTAACGTTCTGCCATACGCTTAACGCCCTTGCGCAGTCCTGGCAAATGCAGTCGATTTCTTTAGTAACAGATTGGGCCAAACCGGATGGATTGCATACACCCCCTTCGGAAGAAGCCATGGTATTCGATATCGTAAAAACGAAGGAAATGGGCTTCAATATGATTCGGAAACACATTAAGGTAGAACCGGATCTTTGGTATTTCCACTGTGATCGGCTGGGAATGCTGGTGTGGCAGGATATGCCCTCCGGTATGGCGGTTCAACCGCAGGAAGGAGAAGAAAAGCCCCTCCACCTGGAACATGTGCCGAGAAATGGTGACGACCTTTATCGGGACTCGGAAACTACGGCTCAATTTGAATGGGAAATGCGGCGGATGATCGATCAGCACTACAACTTCCCTAGTGTTGTAACCTGGGTGCCCCTGAATGAAGGTTGGGGGCAATACGCCACCGTTCGACTTAGCGAAAACATTAAAGCATTAGACACGATACGCTTAGTGAATGCCGTAAGTGGGTGGGCATTACGCCCGGTTGGTGATCTGCATGATATTCATACTTACCAGACAGAGGTGAGGGTTCCTCCAGCGCCGGTAGAACGCGCCAGTGTTATCGGGGAATTTGGCGGAATAGGCTATCCCGTTAAAGATCATTTGTGGAACCCTGACATGCGGAACTGGGGATATCAAACGTATCACAGTGCAGAGGAATTGCTGAAAAATTATAAACACAAATTTGATCAAATCGTGAAAATGAAAAAGAATAACGGTTTGTCGGCCGCAGTATATACCCAAACGACCGACGTGGAAGGTGAGGTAAACGGTTTAATGACGTACGACAGAAAACGTATGAAAATACCCCTTGAAGAACTTAAAAAGATACATTCCGTTCTCTATGAAAAAAGATAATCATCCTATTCAAAACCAACGAGCGTTAAACAACCCAATAAATCTAATGCCTTATGAAAAACATCTTTTCGCTTAAGCGTGCAGCGCTGCTGGCTTTCCTGACCTTCGGAGCTCTATTCGCCGGCGCTCAGGAAAGCCAGCAGGTTTCCGGTACCGTAACGGACCAGCAGTCGCAGCCCCTCCCCGGGGTAACCATTAAAGTAAAAAACACACAGGTAACAACCGCAACGGACGAAAACGGACGATTTACGATTTCAGCTGGTTCAAATGCCGTACTGGAATTCAATTACGTTGGTTTTGCTCACCGGGAAATGGCCTTGGAAGGAAGAACACAGATCGCCGTACAACTAGAGGAAGATGGTCAGACACTGGATGAAGTAGTGGTTGTCGGATATGGTACTGTCAAGAAGGGGGACGTAACGGGCTCGGTAGTATCACTGAAGAGCTCAGAGCTCACGCCCGGTGCCAACATTAACGTACAGCAGATGATGCAGTCGCGTGCTGCAGGGGTTCAGATCACCCAAAAAAGCGGGGAACCGGGTAGCGCGATGTCGGTGCAGATCCGGGGGGTGAGCTCCATTTCCGGTGGTAATAACCCACTTTATGTAATTGATGGTATGCCGGTCAACGATACGCCCCCGATTACCGGCTCCGGCGCAGCCTTTGTGGCGAATCCCAATCAAAGGAACCCACTCAACAGCCTGAATCCGGCCGATATCGAATCGATTGAAATTCTGAAAGATGCGTCGGCAACGGCTATTTATGGCGCGCGAGGCGCCAATGGTGTGGTGCTGATCACCACCAAAAAAGGCAGCCTGGGAACCATGCGCGTGAATTATGGAGGGAATTACGGCTTTCAGAAAGTTGCAAATAGTGTAGATGTGCTGAGCGGAAGGGAATACCACGATGTCCTGAACGCCATCATCGACGATGGTGGTGGAACGGCTTCGGAACGGGTCGATGATGACTATGAAGCGGACAACGACTGGCAGCAGCTATTGTTTCGCCGCGCTCAAACGCAAACCCATGATCTTTCATTTTCCGGCGGTGCCAACAACAGCCGGTATTTCGTTTCGCTGGGCTATTTTGACCAGGATGGGGTGGTCAAAAACTCGTCCGTTAATCGATATACGGCACGGGTAAATTTTGATCACACGGTGGCAGACCGATATGCCTTTGGTATTAACCTGACGACCTCTTATCTGAAAGATCAGATCAATTCGGTAGGAACGGGTATAAACGAGCAAAGTGGCGCCTTATACTCGGCCATTTATTACGACCCCACCTCACCCATTTACACCCCTTCCGGAGAATTTGCCCGTTCCAGCTTCATGACCATGGATAACCCCGTCGCCCTGATCAACGGACAGATAGCCAATTCGGATTCTTACCGCACATTCGGTACGGTTTACGGGGAATACTTTTTTCTGCCGGGATTTTCGGCGAAAGCACGGTTGGGAGGCGACGTGAACAACAGCCAGCGAAATGTTTTTGTTCAGCCCTATACCACACAGGGCTTACCGGGCGGGGTGGCGTCGATCGTTACGGGAACCCGAAATTATTATATAGCTGAAGGTACGCTTAACTTTAACCGCACCTTTCAGGAAAGACATGTTGTGAACGCCGTGGGAGGATTAACATACGAGCGCTTTGGCGCCAATAATTTCAGCGGTAACGCCCGGGGCTTCGCGCTGCCGGACCTGTCCTATAATGCCATCGGGTCCGGAGATCAACTGCTGAATGTATTGGGAAGCAGCCGGTCAGCCATTGTGCTCGCTTCCTATCTTGCGCGGGTTAATTATACGCTGGACGACAAATACCTACTGACCGCCTCTTTCCGTGCAGATGGTTCTTCCCGTTTCGGGTCGAACAATAAATTCGGGTACTTTCCCTCGGCTGCCATCGCCTGGAAGATGCACGAAGAATCCTTTCTTAAAAAATATGATTTTATTGACGAGTTGAAAGTTCGTGCCAGTTATGGGGCAATCGGCAATCAAAATATCGGGAATTTTCTTTACCTGTCCACCTTTTCCATCGGCCGGGATGCGGTATTGGGGAGTACGCGGTATACAACCATTTCGCCCTCCAGAAACCCGAATCCGGATCTGAAATGGGAAGCGGCAGTCCAAAGCGATATTGGGGTAGACTTTTCCTTCTTTAAAAACAGGCTCAGCGGGACGGTGGAATATTATCAACGGAAGACCACGGACCTGCTGTTGAATCTCCCTCAGCCGCTCAGCTCCGGGTTCGGCACACGGACACAGAATATCGGAAGCATGCGCAATACCGGCGTGGATGTGCAGCTCAATGGCAAACTTATACAGACAGCCAACTTCGACTGGGACATTTCCGGCAATATTTCCTTCGTGAAAAATAAAGTGCTGGACATTGGTCCGCTTTCCCGAATTATACAGGGGGGCGCCGGATTTATTACCGACGCAAGCATTATTACCCCAGGCGAATCGATCGCATCGTACTATGGTTACGAGGTTATCGGCGTATGGCAGGAAAACGACGACTTTTCCTCGACTACCGATAACGCAAGTCCCGGTGACCTGAAATACCTGGACCTTAACGGCGATGGTACGATCACCGATGCTGACCGGAAAATTCTTGGAAAACCCCTTCCGGACTTCACCTATGGCGTAACGAATACGTTCCGTTATAAACAGTTATCGCTCACTATGTTTCTTGAAGGGGCCCAGGGAGGAAGTGTACTCAATAGCATGCTGGTAGACACCTATTATCCCATTAGTTTCCGTCGCAATAAAGTTGCGGAGCCCTACCTGAACCGCTGGACTCCGGACAATCCAACAAATCAGTACCCTTCTTTTGTGAACCCGACCTCTCAGGGACAGCGACGGGTTAACTCAAGAACTGTGGAGAGAGCAGATTATTTAAGACTTCAGTCTGCCCGGCTATCTTACAGCTTACCGGTAAAATCAACTTTTTTTGATCAACTGAGCATATTTGCTGTGGGCCAGAACCTATTTACCCTCACCAAATACACCGGCGTGGATCCGGCGGTCAACTCAATCGGAGATAATGTATTGAGAATCGATTTTGCCTCCTACCCTTTTACAAGAAGCTATCTGATGGGCGTTAACCTGCAATTTTAAAAAAGATGAGAAACTTAATATGGATTACGATATACGCCCTCGTGCTTGTTCAAATGACAGGCTGCCGGAAAATGCTCGAACTTGATCCTGACGACGAGTTTTCCGTGGATAATGTATTGACCACTGAAAGCGGCATAAAGTCTCTGTTGTATTCAGCGTATCAGAATCTGCAAGGCCAACCCGCAACGAAAGATATCATCAACTTCTCCGAAGTGACGACAGACATTGCTTTTAATACCGGCGGAAACGAAAACCTCTACCTCACCCAATTCATCAATTTCACCTGGGACCCATCGGTCATACAGCTTGAAGGTATTATCTGGGGTCCCTACTATCGGCTCATCAGAGACGCCAACCTGGTGCTTGAAAACATTGGCAATGTCAGTACGTCGGAGGAGATGAAGGCTCTGTTAAGTGCGGAAGCACGCTTTCTTCGTGCTTACAGTTATGCGTATCTGCTCAACTGGTACGGCCCCGTGCCTTTACGGATCAGCAGTTCGCAGGAAACGGCTCTCGCGCGGGCTTCAGAAGAAGAACTCCTTTCTTTCATAGAAAGTGAGTTCGAGGCCTGTTTGTCCGGTCTGCCAGATCCGGGTGCGGAAGAACTGCTGGGGAGAGCAAACAAAGGAGCCGCACTGGCTGCGCTGAGTAAATTTCTGCTGAATACGAAGCAATGGGAAAAGGCGGCGGACGCCAGTCAACGTCTTATTGAAATAGGCTACTATGAGTTGTTTCCCGATTTCAAAGAGCTGTTCAAAGTCGAAAATGAGGGAAACCGGGAAATGATTTTCGTTATAACCGCGCTTAACCAGTTTGATTACGGCAACTGGTACCCGGCAGGTGCTATGCCTCCCGGCTTTGCCTCCAGCCCGCAGTTGCCGGAGTATCGTTGGGTTCCCAATATACAAAACTTTGCCACGCAATACCGCCTGAGGGATGCTTTCGTTCAGACATTTTCGGCGGAGGATGACCGCCTCGACTTGATTATTCATACCTACGTCAACACGAACGGGCAGACGATTGATCTGAGGACTACGACAGATAACCAGCGCAGCTTCAAATACTTTGATAACGAAGCGATATCCAATGCGCACGGAAACGACATTCCCGTTATCCGTTATGCGGATATTCTTCTGACCCGGGCAGAAGCACTCAACGAAGTCAATGGTCTGAACGAAGAATCCTTTTCGCTGCTGAATCAGGTTCGACAGCGCGTATCACTCCAACCCTTGACCATGGGAGATTTCGCCGGACCGGAAGCGTTCCGGGAAGCCGTATTGAGGGAACGGGGATGGGAATTCGTATCGGAGGGTAAGCGTAGGGAAGATCTGATCAGACACGAAAAATTTATTTCAATGGCCAGGGAAAGAGGCGTTAATGCACGTGATCATCAGATCGTATTCCCCATTCCCCAGAGTGAAATTGATGCCAACTCGTTAATCGTTCAGACAGAGGGTTACTGAAAAGTGAACATTATAAATTTCATCTAAGATGCTATGAAAACACTGAGAATAAGTTTCCGGATATTTTTGCTATTCATCGCGCACAACGCTTTCTCACAAAGCAATAAGCAGCAGGATATTAAAGAATCCCTGAAATCGCATGACCGGGCTGTGCTGGTCAAAGACGATATATGGATAAGAGATCCGTACATCGTTTTGGCGCCGGACCAAAATTATTACCTCACCGGCACTACACAGATGGCTGATAAACCCATGGATGCCGATGCTAAATACAACGTCGGCCTCGGAGATTCAAGCAGGGTTGGCTGGACAGTAAGGGTGTGGAAAAGCTCGGATCTGGCAAACTGGGATTACTTAGGTGAGCCATTTCGCCTTAACGACGGCTACTGGGCGAAGCAGGATCCGGAAGCCTTTGAACATACGCCTCAGTCGAAGTGGCACCTATGGGCACCTGAGCTTCATTTTGTAAAAGATCGATGGTTATTGATTCATACCACCCCCGGGCCGGTACGCCAGGGGTCCAATCTCGCCCTTACAAAAACAGAACAACTCAAAGGTCCATTTTCCTTTCCTTTAGCCGAACGGTCCCGAAGACTTCACGATCCCTCTCTGTTTCAGGATACCGACGGGACCTGTTACCTCATCTGGGGAAATACCAGGATTGCAGCCCTCACGGAAGATTTCCGTGATTTTAAAAGTCAGCCAAAGGACATCCTTCCGACAACGATGCGGGAAATGGCGAATGGTAAGCTACAGGCTGGCATCGGGCATGAAGGGTGCACAATTCTTAAAATAGGCGGAAAATACATACTGTTCGGAACAGGTTGGTCTACCAATCAGGGAAGAAAGGGAAGCTATAACCTCTATTATGCCCAGGCAGATTCCATTGAAGGCCCCTATGGACCGAGGAAGTTCGCGGGGCGTTTCCTCGGTCACGGAACTCCATTCCGGGACAAGGATGGGCAATGGTGGTGTACGGCGTTCTTCAACGCCAATGTACCGCCTCTGGACCGGGAAGGCATCATCGGAAAGGACTTGAGCGATAATGCCTACACCATTAATAAACAAGGGGTAACGCTGGTGCCTCTGAATGTTAGCGTATCAGAAAACGGTGAGGTTGAAATACAAGCTTTGGACCCGGATTACGCCTTCCCCGGTCCGGATGAGATTCAGTCGTTCGGAGCGCAATAATTAATGGGGAATCTGCCAGTTTTTCGGAGCAACAAAGTTCTTTCGACCCTCCCCATAGTCCGGCACCGATTGATCTGCCACGATAGCATTAAAAGACGCAGTAGCGCTTTTTAGCAATCGGTAGGGCTGGTCGGCTTTAGGCGAATGCCTTATGTTTTGCGATTCCGAGGAATCGCGGCTGATGTGAAACAGCTGATCTTCTTTCAGTTTCATGCGGGGATTTTTGTCGGACGCTTCAATCAGCTTCCAGCTGCTGTTCACCAGAGCGCCCGAGCCCAGGAAGAAATCGCGCTCTATCCGTTTCGTACTGTCTATTAGAACGGGGAGCATGCTGATTCCGTCCAGCGGCTTTTTATGGTCGACCGTAACGCCTGCCGCTTCAAGAAGCGTCGGCAGAACATCCACATAACCCATGACCTGGTTGCTTACATAACCGCCTTTAAAGCCATCCGGCCAGCGGACAATTGCGGGTGCGCGTATGCCTCCCTCCCATTCCGTAAACTTTGTACCCCTTAAAATACCGGAGGAACCACCCTCTCCGGGAGCGGCTCCGTTATCACTGGCAAACAGGACCAGCGTATTACTGCCAATCTGTAATTCGTCCAGCACTTGGAGTATGCGACCGATGTTGTTGTCCAGGTTGCTCACCATCGTCGAATACGTCTTATTCTCCGAATAACCATAGGCACTGAGATCTTCTTCCTTCGCTTGCAGCGGTGCATGAGGGGCATTAAAGGCAACGTAAATGAAAAAGGGATCGTCTCCGTTATAATCCCGGATATTACGTATTGCCTCATCCGCAATAAGATCAGTGGAATAACCCTCGTCGAAACTCGATTCAAAGTCGTTGTGCCAGTCGAGCTCCCCTTCCCTTTTATGTGTAAAATAATCGATGGCCCCGTTTAAGTGACCGTAAAAATGCGTAAATCCCCTCCGTAGCGGATGATAAGCCCTCGACGCATGCCCCAGGTGCCACTTATTCAGGATCGCCCGATTTGCGTAGGTTCCCCGCCCCAGCAGTTCAGGGAGGAAAACTTCACTTGTATCGACACCGAAGGTCGACCAGGGTGGAATGACGGTCGTCCTCAGCCCGAAGCGGTCAGGGTATCTCCCGGTCATCAGACCAGCCCTGGTAGGCGAGCAAACAGCAGCCGTATAAAAGCGGTTCAGGATGACGCCCTCTCCCGCAAGCCGATCTATATTAGGCGTGCGGATGGTACTACCATGATAGCCTACATCTCCCCAGCCCAGATCGTCAGCCAGCAGAATGATAATGTTCGGAGCTTTCTTTTGCCGGACAGGAGATTGCCCCCAGACCATATAAATGGAAAGCGCAAAGACAGCAGCAGGAAACAGTAACACCGGCATCCTTAAGAACCATTTGGATTTACGCATTGCAATGCTTTTGAGACAAATATGCTATAATTTGATTAGCCAGTCTGTCCGACTTTGACTAAGTTTGGAACAGCAGGATAATAAGTATTGTTTTTCTCTTTAACGCCTGCACCGGTTTTAATCTAGGTATATATGTACAGTATTAAACATTTTTTCATTGCCCTTATTGTTGTTGTCAGTGGCCTGTCTGCGAAAAGCTATGCACAGAACCCGGGTTCGCAGACAGACAAACGCCCCAATATAATTTTGATTATGGCGGATGACCTTGGTTATTCCGACCTGGGCTGTTACGGTGGTGAAATCAATACGCCTAACCTGGATGGTCTCGCTGCCAAAGGCATGCGTTTCACCCAGTTTTATAATGTCTCCCGCTGCTGCCCGACACGCGCTGCCCTGTTAACCGGCATGTATAACCATGCCGCCGGCATCGGCGCAATGACGACCCGGCAGGATGAAGAAGCCTACAAAGGCCACATTGGTGAGAACACGGTTACCATTGCCGAAGTCCTGAAGCAGGCTGGATACCGGACGGCGATGGCCGGAAAATGGCATGTCTCCAACACCCTAACCCAGGATAATCCGAACGAACAGCTGAAATGGTTGAACCATCAATCCGAGCACCCTCTGTTCTCCCCTATTGAACAATATCCGACCCGCCGTGGATTCGAAAAATTCTACGGAACGATATGGGGCGTGATCGATTTCTTTGATCCCTTCAGTCTTGTGGAAGGAACAGAACCGGTCCGTCAGGTGCCTGAAAACTATTATCACACGGATGCGATAAACGACCGGGCGGCAGCCTACGTTAAGGAATTCAGCGGTGGAGAGGAGCCCTTCTTCATCTATGTTGCCCATAACGCACCGCACTGGCCGCTTCAGGCCCTTCCCGAAGACATCGCCAAATACGAGAATACGTATAAGAAGGGCTGGGAAGCTACCCGTAAAGCCCGATACGAGCGGATGGCGAAACTGGGTTTGATTGATACTACGGTTACCAGGCTGTCACCCCGGCATCCGGCAGAACTGAAATGGGAAGATAACCCTGATCAGGAATGGGATGCCCGGGCAATGGCTGTACACGCCGCCATGGTAGACCGCATGGATCAGGGAATCGGACGAATTCTAAAAACGCTGGAAGAAACCGGGGAGCTCGAAAACACCATGATCCTGTTCCTGAGCGACAATGGGGCAAGCGCTGAGCACAGCGAACGCTATGGCCCGGGCTTTGACCGGCCCAGCGAAACCAGATCGGGAGAGGCTATATCTTACGCTAAAGATAAAAGTGTGATGCCCGGACCTCAGAGCAGCTTCTTTTCCATCGGACCAGCCTGGGCGAATGTGGCTAATACGCCATACCGCTTATGGAAATCACAGTCGCTCGAAGGGGGTGTGCGGACGCCTATGATCGCATCCTGGCCAGCCGGCATAAAAAATAAAGGAAGCAACACACCTTATGTCGGACACGTGATGGATTTCATGTCGACTTTTATTGAACTGGCAGGCACTACTTACCCGTCGACCTATGAAGGAAATGAGATAAAGCCCTCCCAGGGCGAGAGTTTCGCTTCCGTTCTGACCGGTGGATCTTCAGCTGGACATCAGTTGCTCTTTAATGAACATGAGGGTAACAGGTATGTTCGAGAGAAGGAATGGAAGCTGGTTATGGCCAAGCCGGATAGGCAGTGGCGTCTTTACAACATGATCGACGATCCCGCAGAACTAAATGACCTCTCTGGCCGTTATCCCGATAAGGTAAAAACGTTAAGCGGACAATGGGAAACCTGGGCAACCCAACATCATGTGTTACCCAAACCTTAAAACAGTATGACTAAGCTAACACTCCTTTATATCGTCTTGCTACTAAGCCTTCCGGTAACCGGTTTCTGCCAGGCTAAGCGGCCGAATATCGTTATCATTATGGCCGATGATCTCGACTCTCGGCAATTGAGCTGCTATGGCGGAGAAAACCTGCGTACCACCAACATTGACCGCCTCGCGGGTGAGGGCATGAAGTTCAACTCCATGATAGCCTCCGAGGCGATGTGTGTACCAACCAGAGCTTCCCTGTTTACCGGACTGTACCCGGTAAAACACGGTGCCTACCAAAACCACAAACCGGTCTACGACCATCTGAAAAGTGTCGTTCATTACATGAACGACGCCGGTTACAAAGTGGGGCTTACCGGAAAAGACCACGTCACGCGGCCCAAAGCGATCTTTCCATTCGACCATGTTGCCGGTTTTGAACCGAACTGTGTTTCGGCAACCGACGACTACACGCTGGACAGCGTAAGGAAATATATCCGCCAGGAAGATCCTTTTTGTCTTTTCGTGATGAGCATCAATCCGCATGCGCCCTGGACGGTAGGAGATCCGACGGAATTCGATCCGGCTAAGCTGAAATTGCCCGCTCATTGGGTAGATACTGAACTTACCCGGAAGCAGTTCTGCGATTACCTGGCAGAGGTACGCCGCCTGGATGACCAGGTGGGTGATATTATGGGGCTTCTGAAAGAAACGGGTATCGAAGACAATACCATCGTCATTTTCCTCGGCGAACAGGGTGCTCAGTTTCCGGGAGCCAAATGGAATCTTTTCGATAACGGACAACACAGCTCCATGATCGTAAAATGGCCGGGAAAGGTTAACGCTAATACAGAAACGGATGCCATCGTACAGTATGAAGACATCACCCCAACATTGGTCGATATCGCCGGGGGTGCTGCTGTTAAAGGTCTGGACGGGAAGAGCTTCAAAGCGGTACTGGAAAACAACAAGCTTGAACACCGGGAACTAGCTTATGGCATTCATAATAATATACCAGAAGGCCCTCCCTACCCGATCCGAAGCGTCAGAGGTCATCAGTATAAGCTGATCCGCAACCTGACGCCGGATTCCACGTACTACATCAAGTACATGATGAACACAAATAACGATAAGCTAGCCTGGACCACCTGGGTAAAAAAAGCTGAAAATAGCGAGCAAGACCGCAAGCTGATCGAGCGGATTGCCCACCGGCCGGAAATCGAATTTTATGATGTAAAAAAAGATCCTTTCGAACTGAATAACCTGGCGGGCGATCCGGCATACCGGCAGCTTGTCGATGAGTATTCCCGGGAGCTTGATCAATGGATGAAGGAGCAGGGAGATCGCGGCGCCGAACTGGATAAGCCGATTAAACGAAAAAAGAAAGACCAATGATGAGGATAACAATCGGTGTTTGTTTACTGGGCTTGCTGCAATTTGTTCCGATGCTGCTACCGGCACAAGATCGCAGACCCAATATTGTCCTCATCATGGCGGACGACATGGGTTACTCCGATCTGGCTTGCTACGGCGGAGAAGTTAATACCCCGAATATTGACCGCCTGGCTGAGGGCGGACTTCGCTTCCGCCAGTTTTACAACAATGCCCGATGCTGCCCAAGCAGGGCTTCGCTGATGACTGGGCTTTACCCTCATCAGGCCGGAATCGGCCACATGACCAACGATCCGGAAGACAGCACCGCATTCAATTATGGTTACCCGGGTTATGAGGGCGACCTGAACTTCCAATCCGTCACCATTGCCGAAGTGGTTAAACAGGCGGGCTATGAAACGCTGATGGCAGGTAAGTGGCACCTGGGCTACCACGACCGGAACCGTTGGCCGCTACAGAGGGGTTTCGATAAATATTACGGAATACTGGCGGGTGGCACCAATTACTTCAACCCCGTAGGTAAACGCGGATTAACCTTTATGAATGATGCGGTAGAACCGGAGGGGTCGAACTTTTATCTGACCGATGCCTTCACGGATTACGCAATCCGCTTCATCAAGGAGAATGACAGCCAGAGCAACAAACCTTTTTTTCTATACCTCGCCTACACCAGTCCGCACTGGCCTCTCCACGCCCTGGAAGAAGACGTTAAGAAATATCGGGGCAAGTATAAAGACGGCTGGAAACAGTTACGACGACGGCGGCTTGAAAAGATGAAAGAACTTGGGGTGATCGATAAGAACACGGAACTAAGTCCTGACGATGGGGTTGACTGGGATGCACTGAGCCCGGAAAAACAGGATGAAATGGATCATCGGATGGCGATCTATGCGGCGCAGATCGATCGAATGGACCAGAACATTGGTCGGTTACTCAATCAGCTGGAGGCATCGGGTGAATTATCGAATACGCTCATCTTTTTTCTGACGGATAATGGCGCCTGCGCAGAAGGCGGAGATCTTGGCGGTGGAAAGAAAGAGCTGTTGGGAACCGATAAAGGCTTTCTTTTAAGTTACGGCCAATCCTGGGCCAATGCTTCAGCAACCCCTTTTAAACGCTATAAACACTGGGTACACGAAGGAGGGATTAATACCCCTCTGATCGTCCACTGGCCAGATGAAATAAAAGGTGAAATGCAGGGTCGCTTCACCAATCAATACGGATTTCTTCAGGATATTATGGCGACAGTAGCAGACGTTTCAACCGCCAAGTATCCCAATCATTACAAAGGAAACAATATAACGCCCCTGGAAGGGAAAAGTCTTCGCAAGCTGTTCACCGGAACGGAAAAACCCGTGCATAAAGAACCGATCTTCTGGGAGCACGAGGGCAATGCTGCGTTGAGATATGGCAACTACAAAATCGTCAAGGCTTTCCAGCGAAATGCGGATGCCCCATGGGAGCTCTACGATGTATCGAAAGACCGGTCCGAAATGAATGACCTGGCACCAAATATGCCAGGCTTGGTGAAGGAACTCTCTACAGCATACCACCAGTGGGCAGAAAAAAGCCTGGTTGTTCCGTATGAAATGATTCTGAAGGCAAAAAAGTAGAGTCGTTGCTTCAGTCAATTAATTCATCCGCTTTTAACCGATCAAAAATAATTTGATCAACAGGGCTGGATTTGAATCGACCCTGATAAGATAAATAATCCACGAATTCAATTTCATGGCTTGGAACAGGGTTACCTAAAAAATCAGCCATATAGCAGGTCATTTTTACGATCACACCGTCAGCATGTGCGTTTGGATCAGCCTGTGCTCTGTACGTCCCAAAATACCGGATGGTAGACTGGATGATGTCGATGTTAAGCTCCTCTTTAATTTCTCTTGATAAGGTCTCCTCATCCGTTTCCTGACCCTTTCGCTTACCTCCGGGAAAATACCACAATCTCCTGCCTTTACTCTTGGTGCTTAAAACTTTTCGGTCTTTGAGATAAATCAGGGCTATCTTATCAATTTCTGTAGGTGTTTTCATTTCTTTAGGATAGTGGTAAGCATTTCCAACGTTCCGAAGTTAAGAAAAGCCTGTAGTAAAATATCAGAAATCCGTACACCGAAAACTCACCAATTGTTCACTGCGGAATAAAAAAACTTGGATCTTTCTCGGACCTTGTTCGGACTTTCTTCGGAGTTTAGTTGAAAATGTTCAATTAACATCAAATAAAGATCAAAGATATTTTATTGAAATCTCAAATATTTTTGTCGTTTTGCTAGATTGATTTTTAGTCTTCTTTACTACCACTTTGTTCATCGCTACATGATTTAGAGCGTGCGGGATTTAAACCTTTTCAGCATCTCTGAATCAAACAAGCAATATTGTATAAATACATTATGACTAAATACCTGATCGCATCCCTTATTTCCCTGTCAGTCAATCTTGTGCAGACACAAGCGCAAGCACAGAATTTTATTTCAGCCACACTTGATGCCAATCACCAGCTGGCCTGGGTACAGATCAGAATTAATGATGTCGATTTGTTTATCGATGGCGAAGGCATACTTATTGACCATTCGGTGCTGGCGAGCCGCCCCCTTTTAAATTTCGATTACTACGACCAGTTCGACGCGGAAGAAAAGAGAGGGAAAATTAAGACAATCGGCAGGGTTAACATTGACTATTATGACCGTTTTGATCGGATTAAATCCGGGAAAGTCAGTCTGATCAACCGGGTTCAGCT
>JBMDWN010000148.1:0-14407 GCA_048595275.1 Olivibacter sp.
GACAGGAAAAAAGTGGATTGTTCGCTTCCTCCGCTTACGGAGAGATCGTGGTTATGTGCAAAGCCATTTTTGAAGAAGTTGTTGTAGTTATCAAAAACTGGTTCATCGGCCTGAAAGGCAGGCCCCCAGGACAGGTTGGTCGTAGGACTGAATTCTCCCAATTCTCCCTGCTTAAAGGTAGACTGCAATTCCGGAACTTTATTAACCTGATCAATCGAGAAGGCATTTCCGTAAGATACTTTTGTCGCTCCGCTGCTCCCTTTTTTGGTGGTGATGATAATGGCCCCGCTGGCAGCCCGGATACCGTAGAGCGCTGCCGCTGCAGGCCCTTTCAGGACGGTCATGCTCTCAATGTCGTTCGGATTGATGTCGAAGCCCCGGTTAGAAGCCGGTGCATCCGCCGGATTCAACCCGCCCTGCGCGATTGGCGTCGTGTTATCGATCGGTATGCCATCGACTACAAATAAAGGCTGATTGTTACCACTGAGGGAAGTCGCGCCCCGTAACATAATGTTTGACGATGCTCCGGGAGCGCCGCCTGAATTGGTGATCTGCACACCTGCAACCTTACCCTGAATAGCGTTTACGATATTCGGCTGATTGGATTCCTGAATTTCCTTTGGCTTCACATTTTGTGTCGCAAAGCCGAGACTTCGCACTTCACGCTGAACGCCGAAGGCTGTAACAGCCACCTCATCAAGCAACTGGTTGTCCGCTTCCAGCGTTAGGTTAAGGGTTCGGGTGGTTTCTGTCACGGGGATTTCCGTTGATTTGAATCCAATCGAACTGAATACAAGAATTTGTCCGGTTTCAGCATTGATGGAATAACGCCCCTCCGAATCGGTCTTTGACCCTGTGCTGGTTCCTTTCACAGCAATAGAAACCCCTGGCAGAGGCTCCTGCTCTGCCGTCATGATTTGCCCGGATACTTCTCGCTTTTGAGCATAAGCTGTGCCCGAAAAAGTCCAGCTCAACAGGAGCATAAAAAATAGATACTTCATGGATGATTGATTAAATAATGGTGACTAGGTTGAAGCTAATCCCTACTATACTTTTCGATAAACACTTATCCCCTTCGGATAATATTGGTTATAACAGCTGGCATAGAGGTCTTGGCTATTTAGCGAAAGCAAGATAGCAGATGTCGGCACGATATGCAAGTTTCTGCTTGTTTTTATTTTAATAATGCATGAAAATGGAAATCAGAATGCAGTCTTAGGAGGATTTGGGCTAGATGCATGCAAAAGACGGCAGTAAAGCCTCGCGGTAAGCACTGACTATAGCGTAGTGACTCCAATAACACAAACTTAAAACAAATCAGGTTTTCAAACGTCCTTACTAAACAGATTAACTTCAAAGCGACACATCAATCGGGCGTGTTAAGCGAAATACCGCCCTTTCTCACTACTGAAAAATTTTAATTACTACATCGGGTAAATTGCTACGGTAATTTATTCGTCGATACCTTGCAGGATTAGCATGATGTGATCACTTCATAGGTTGAATCTGCGCGCATATAAATAAATATAAAAGCCATGAGTAGGGAACAAAAAAAGGAAAAAGGGACCAAGGAAAAAGGAAAATCTTCTTATCAACAGGATAAGGATACAAAGTCGAAAGATCTTACGATCACCCCTCTGAAGAAAAAGAAATAACAAGAACAGCGGTCCATCTCACCGGCTTATTCCTCGCGCTATCGATTCTGTCGGCGAACCGAAAGATCATCTGGTCAACGGCGTCGACTATCCGGTGAGGGGCTTAAGGCCCGATTTTCCCTTTGGAAACTCGGGCCTTTCGGGTTTTTCTTATGGATTGCTCAAATGCATTTTCGGCAAAATAAAGATGAGAGAACACCTATTCTTCCTGCACTGGTATCTGATAATTTATTCGATGCTAGCCGGTTCCTGCACCCTTGGACTCTTATGCGTATTACAAATTTCGTTTGTTGCTTTCGATCCTGATAAACTCTGGTAAATATTCCGGAGTACATCCCTTTGATACTTTTTTGCCTTTGTAGAGCCCTGTTTTTTCTCCGAGATCAATACAACGATCCCGAAATCGCTTGTCGTAAACCCCAATCCAGCCTGCTACAAAATTCATCGTCCATTGAACCTCCGGTTCTTCTTTTTCAATCCGGCTTTCTATTTTGGACAAAACTTCCTCATTGTCCGCAGGAATTTGTCCCATCCACCGCAGCCGACCTTGATAATACCAGAAAATCCGCCTTTGAACAGTTGAGCAACTATTTTCCCAGGATTGTATCAGCGCCGTGGCCTTTTTGCTTTTAACAAGCTGATTAGCCATGAGCCAATCGCTCAGGTGATTTCTCTCCTCCATCGGGTGAATCTGAATATCCTTATCAAGCTTATCAATCAGATTTTGCGTAAGAAGGTTAGCATCCATAATCAAAATAGCCAGCTGTCTGGGCAGAAACTTTTCGGTGGACCATAATTCCATGGCCAGTTCATGGTCCTTTTTTATGTCCTTCGCAATTTTTCGTAAATCTCCCAGTTTGGTTTTTACGCCTATTTGCGTCAATATTTTTTCTGCCTTTGAAGATAGCTTCATATGAATCTTTTTGTAAGAGGCTATTTGCTGGATTTCATGGCTTTCAATGTCTTTATATCCGGGTTGCCATTTTCCCATCACTGTTGCTATGAATCCCAAAACCAAACCGTAAAGTTGATCGTAAATATCGTCGTTTTCTACAGATTAATCCAAATGACAAGATTGAAGTGATCTGTTAATCAAATGATTTTCGAAATTGCAACGGAGACAGTTTTGTTTTACTCTTGAACAATTTGCTAAACGATTGAGCGTGTTCAAAGCCAAGCTCATAAGCAATTTCACTCACCGAGATAGCGGTAGTTGAGAGTTGCTCTTTTGCCTTCTCGATGACCGCAGTTTGTAGATACTGCTGGGTGGTCAAGCCGGTAAGCGATTGCATCATATCGCTTAAATAACGCTGGGAGACTTTCAACTCACGGCTAATATACTGCACTGTTGGCAAGCCCCTTTCCAAAGCTGCTTTCTGATGAAAATAATCCGCTAACAAAGCATCCAGTGAATCCAAAATTTCATGGCTGACAGCTTTCCTGGTAATAAATTGCCGATTATAAAAACGATTGCTATGCTGCAGCAATAAATCAATTTTAGCCACGACAATATTTTGGGTGAACTGATCTATATTTTTATTCAGCTCGTCTCCGATAGCTTCGAACAAATCAGCTACAATCTTTTTCTCTCGCGTCGATAAAAACAGCGCTTCTGAAACCTGATAGGAGAAAAAACCAAATTTATTTATGGAATTTCCCAACGGATAATTCCGTATAAAATCTGGATGGAAGTACAACGCATATCCGACGTAATCCTCTGGCTCATTCGGTGAATAAACAATTTGGTTTGGTTTTAAAAAGGCTAAACCACCCTCCTGAAAATCGTAGTAGTTTTGTCCGTATCTGGTACGTCCGGAAAAGACCGGTTTAAAAGAAATTTTGAAAAAGTTCAGGGCAATTTTTCGCTCCTTTTGAATCATCTCTACGGAAACATCATCATAATTCACCAATGCTACCAGTGGATGCATAGGTTCGGGCAACCCCAAATCTCGCAATAGCTGCGCTATGCTTTCGATCCTGATTATATCTGAAGTTGCGTTCATCTTAAGTCCTGAGCTAATTAATTCTGTACTGCCGGCCGAATCACAATATCACCTACTTCCACTTCTTTGGGCTGGCTAATGGCATACACAACCGCATCGGCTATAGCCTGAGGACTGATTGCTATTCGCTCTACGGTTTCCGAAGCGGTTGCCTTCATCGCTTCACCCTCAACGCTTTTTGCAGCGAAATCTGTTTTTACATAGCCAGGCGATATGCCAGTAATGCGAATAGAGCCATCTGATTCCTGCCTGAACGCCTCGTCCATGGTTCGCACTGCATTCTTAGTACCTGCGTAGACACCTTGAGTTGGGGTTATCTGCAAACCTGACGTAGAAATAATGTTCACGATATGCCCTGACTTCTGCTGCTTGAAAACGGGGATAGCCGCGGCCATACCGTATAATACTCCTTTGATGTTGCTATCAATCATCAGATCCCATCCATCAGTATCCAATTCATCGAATCGGCTAACGCGCGCCACTCCTGCATTGTTGATCATGACATCCAATGCACCATACTGATCCGTAGCATAGCTTACCAATTTGGACAAATCCGCTTTATTCATCACATCGATTTCAAAAAATGCTGCTTCGCCACCATGCTTTTTAATATCTGTTACGATACGCTCCAGTTCCTGAATTCTTCTGGCCGCTAAAACAACGTTAACACCATTCTTCGCAAGTTCAATTGCGATCGCTTCTCCAATACCACTGCTGGCGCCCGTTACAATAGCGACCTTTCCTACAAGACTTTCCATAATCATTTTGTTTTTATGTAATCTAAAGTCTCTCTCATACCTAGTCAAAAAGTAGTCAGGTTGGTATTTGTTGTAGTCGAATTGTACAACTTACCGTCGATCGTATTTTCTGGCTACAACAAAAGTTGTTTTGGCTATCTGATTTGACTTGGATCTGTTCAATTTCGCATCACATCAAGAGAAGAACAAAAATGAAATCAGTATTTATAACAGGAGCCAACAAAGGCATAGGATTTGAAACTGCAAGACAATTGTTGAAAATGGGCTACTACGTGTATTTGGGCGGTAGGGATCAACGGAAAGTGCTTGCTGCGGTGGAACAATTAACAGCGGAAGGCTTAACGCATACGGAAGCCATAACTATTGATGTCACAGACGATAGCTCTGTTGAACGGGCCTGTTTGGAAGTCTCCAGGAAAACAAACGTATTGGATGTACTGATTAATAATGCAGGTATCGCAGGCAGTTTACCACAAACCGCTCTCAATCTCCAGGTGGAGCAATTCCAGGAGGTTTTCGAAACCAATTTGTATGGGGTGGTGAGAACAACCAACGCTTTTTTACACCTGTTGCAAAAATCAACGGAACCAAGAATCCTTAATATAAGCTCCAGTATTGGCTCACTCACGCTACATAGCGACCCGAACTGGCCCTATTATGAAAATGCGAATGCATTTGCGGTTTATTCGACGTCCAAAGCAGCACTCAACATGTATTCCGTTACACTGGCTTACGAACTAAGAACCTCTTCAATAAAGGTTCATATGATTGACCCGGGATACATAAAGACAGACTTTAATAATAATCAAGGTCATGGTAGCGTTAAGGAAGCCGCGGACCGAATAATCAATGTCCTAAAAAATGAAGAACTAGCTTCAGGAAAATTTACAAGCGAAGAAACAAATCCTGAAACCGGGGAATGCCCCTGGTAAACTGTAAATTTATACTATGAAATATAGCGTTCCTAAACGTATCTCTTCGATAACAGAATTCCACCGGATGAGGGGGTTGCCTAAGCCAAGACACCCTTTGATCAGCCTGGCTGATTATTCTCAGATGGTTTATGGTGAACTCGACAGGTCCGGACTACTATTTGATTTCTACACCATTTCCGTTAAGAAAAACGTTGAAGGAAAATTTCGCTATGGACAGATGCAATATGATTTTGATGAAGGGATAATGTTCTTCACGGCGCCCAATCAGTTGTTTATTTATGAAGCCGAAAACATTCCAAAAATATCCGGCTGGCTGCTGCTTATTCACCCGGATTTTTTATGGAATACGGACTTAGCTAACAAGATGGACCGCTATGATTTCTTTGACTATGCCGTTAATGAAGCTTTATTCCTTTCCGAGAAGGAAGAAGAGCTTGTTAACGACATAGTCAAAAACATACGAAATGAGTATAACGGATTGATTGATGTCTTTAGTAAATCCATCATCTCCTCCCATATAGAAAACTTACTAAGCTATGCCGAGCGATTTTATCACAGACAATTTCTTACCCGGGAAAAAATTAATCATCAGGTTCTCGATCGATTTGAATCTCTCCTTGCTCAATACTTTAAGGATGTCGACCTAATAAGCAGGGGGTTGCCAAGCGTACAATATGTTTCGGAACAGCTGAATATTTCTCCTACGTACTTGCTGAGCCTTCTGAAAGCATTGACAGGACAAACTACCCAACAACTTATTCATAGTAAACTCATAGAAAAGGCCAAGGAGAAACTTTCCACCACAGATCTGGCCGTTTCACAAGTTGCTTATGAGCTCGGTTTCGAGCATCCTCAATCGTTTAGTAAGCTTTTCAAACAGAAAACGAATTTGTCCCCTCTGGCGTTTCGGGCTAAGTTTAATTAAAGTTGCTCGTTTTATCCTGAAGAATTTTCTTTAACTACGACCCATTGAGTCGTTGATTTTGTCTTGAACCGCTTCCTAATATGTCTTCAATGTAATGGGATCCAGACTAGCGTCAAGAATTATAAGGTTAGTCGTTCCTAGGTGATCGAAAAGCCATTGCGGGGTAACAATATATTCCGATATCATATCCTTTTGAGGTAGCTATTGAATCGCGCTATAAATCATTTGAATGATCAGATTTGAGTCTTCAGCTCCCGCCGACTATCTATTTCACGCCCAGCTCTTGAAGCACATCAACTGCGTTTTCATTATCCGGATTTAACTCTAATGATTTTTGATAGGCAGCAATCGAATCTTTAGTACGGCCAGCATTCTTCAAGGCTTCGCCATAGCTGTCGTGTACATTGAATGCATCGGGATACAGCTGGGTATTCAGCTCGAATACAGCAAGCGCATCATCTTCCTTTTCATGATTGAGCAACCAGTACCCAAAGCCATTGATGACTCTTTCTTCAACGTTGTATTCGGCTTTTTGCCCCTTGTCAAATTCAGAACGTATAAGTGCCAACGTCTGGTCAATGGATTTGCTTGTTGTATAATATTCACCTACATGCCTTAGATTCATCGTCCGGGCTTTTACAGCTTGCTCAGCGAGGGTCTCCACTCGATAATAGCGGCGCTCTTTATCCGTTACCTGAGTAGAGTCCAGATCATAGCGTACAAGTTTTCCGTTGGTTGACGCATTACTAATGAACTGTGTACCATAGATCTGGGGCTTTCCTCTACGCATTAAATCCCGGTCTACCGCAGCAGCATACCACCAGCGGTTGAGCGTTGAATCCATTTCGATAGCTGTTTTGAAACAGTCCACAGCAATACCGGAGGCTACTGAGTCACCACCGTGCTGGAAGATAATACCTGTATTATAGAAATCCCTGCCCGTTTTCACATCGCCCGCATCCAGCATAATTTTTGCCCTGACCCGCCGCAGGCTGTCCTGCTCGTTCAATTTTACCCAGTCGATTCCTGGTTTCATCCGGGCTTGTTGGTCGTCATCTGCCATCTTCTGTAATTCGATGTTGTCCTGAGCAACACCGGTTTGCCAAACAAATAACAGAAGAGTGATGATTTTTAGATAATTCATGTCACGCTTATGGATAGTTTGAGTTTGGACGGGCGTGCAGCTTCGTTGTTACAGAATAGACCTCTTAATTGGAAGGCACTGGGTAACGGCCGCAGTTCCCAGCTGTCCGTTATCGTAATGCAGCAAGTTGTTGTAAGTAATCATCGCTGCTCATATTTCCAATCGCAAATTCATGCTCCAGCAACTTTGCCTGTTCAGTTTTGGTGTAAGGACGATTATAGATGGTTGTCAGCATATTAGTTTCATCAATGACCGGATTAAAAATATGCTGTAAATCACGATAAGCATGATAGTATCGAACACCGAATATCCTTTGTGATTCAGCATTTATATGAATACCATCCGGATTTGAAGTAAGCCCTTTGGCTGATACAAAATAACAGTCCCTATTCGTCTGGGCGAAGTTTTTCAGTTCTTCATTCACGAGCGAATACGCTGAGAAATATTGTCCAAACACTCCTTTAGTGAGAAAATCTCCCAGCGCCCCGATAATAAGGGGAACTTCCGGGATGTTTAGTTCATGGCGGAATGCACTGATAATGACTGAAAATTTATCGCTGTAGCTTCTGGCTCGTTCGGGGGAGGAACATTCATTTTCTCCCTGATGCCACAGGATACCTTTCAACTCACTTGTACGCTGTGCGAGCGTGGCTTGAAACACAGCATTATCAAAAAGATTACCACCTACAGCCCAATCGTCCAGGCTGCTTCCTCCTTCAGCACATGGAATCAGCCCAATATCACCATCCGGGTTGTCCAACCTCCAGCAAGCAGCAAACGAAGCTGCAAGCCCTACCCCTGAACTGGGGCGATCGATATTGATAGGCTCTGACATGATCTGCCATAAGCCATTTCTTTGCATCTTAATATGCTCATCAAAGATTGAAGGAACCGCTTGAAGGTACCCTCTACCAGCCATATTAGACTGGCCTACCATTAAAAAAGAATGTATCATTACTATTGTAAATTTTGTTACCTATTAAACCTGTTCCGTTATGGATACAAAGGTAAGGCAAGAAATTGAAAGAGATTTTACCTCTCCTAAAACAACATAATCTCCGTATTTTGAACACAACATCGTCCATTTTGGAAACTTAACCCCAATAAGCTTAGCCGAGATTTGCATCATCAACAACAATAATGGATATGCAAAAGACAATATTTATCACCGGCGCTTCTACAGGACTAGGAAAAAGCACTGCCAAATTATTCCAACGCAACGACTGGAAGGTCATCGCAACTATGCGGAACCCTGAAAACGAAACAGAACTGAACCAGCTGGAAAATGTTACCGTTCTTAAACTTGATGTAACTAATAGGGCTCAGATTAACGAAGTGGTTGGTCAGGTTACCCGATCACAACAGATTGATGTTGTTTTCAACAATGCAGGCTACGGTCTGATGGGTTCACTTGAGAGCATCACGGACGAAAAACTTGTTCGTCAAATTGACACCAATCTGCTGGGTGTCATCCGGGTAACCAAAGCTTTTATCCCTTACTTCAGAGAGCGCAAAGGTGGGTTGTTTATTACCACCACCTCTGTCGGCGGATTGATTGGCTTTCCTTTAGGCTCCTCCTATCATGCCACAAAATGGGCCTTGGAAGGCTGGACGGAAAGCATGGCATTTGAACTGGCTCCGCTCAGTATCGGCATAAAAACTGTGGCACCGGGTGGAATACACACCGATTTTGGCGGCAGATCGATCGATATGAATGCACATCCTGCCTACGCCCCGATTGAGGAAAAGCTATGGAGCAGCTTTGAGGAAATGATGAAAAACGCTTCTACCCCAGAACAAATTGCCGAGGTGGTTTATGAAGCGGCGACAGATGGAAAATACCAATTGAGATATGTTGCCGGAGAAGATGCGCAAACATTTTTCAAACGAAGTCTGGACCTTGGCCGCGAAGCGAATCATAAAGAGGTCGGAGAAGCTTTTTTAGGTTCATAGATTAAGTGTAGCAACTGCCCTGATTGGCAGTTGCTTTTTTAGTACATTAGCATGTAATAAGTTATGCACATTATAAGATCCATATCTGAATTTCATCGCCTCTTAGGCATAAGCGATCCCTTGCATCCGCTCATCAGTGTTCTGGATGTGACGGAAATGAAATTACAGGAAAACAGCTTATGGGAGCAGTTCACGGTCGATTTTTACAGCATATCGATCAAGAAAAACATTAATGCGAAAATAAGATACGGTCGCCAGAGCTATGATTTTGATAAAGGCGTAATGAATTATTTCTCTCCCAAGCAGATTCAGGCCTTCGATATCGATGTTGCCAGAACCTTTGTAAAGGAATGCGGAGAGGGGTGGATGCTCCTGTTGCATCCCGATTTTTTAGCTGGTCATCCGCTTGCGCAGGAAATCCGCAGATATGGCTTTTTCTCCTATTCCGTCAATGAGGCTTTACACCTTTCTGAGAAAGAGGAACAAGGCGTGTTGGAAATCTTCCGGAAAATTGAAGCGGAATATGCGCACATTGACCACCATACGCAGAGGATTATTCTATCGAAGATTGAAGAGCTTTTGCTCTACAGCAATCGGTTTTATGAAAGGCAGTTTATAACTCGTCAATCGAAAAGTCATGACGTTCTCAGTAAGCTTGAATCTTTATTGAACGATTATTTCGACCAGGAAGAGTCGCTGAAAAAAGGTCTGCCGACCGTTGAATTTATTGCTAGCGAACTTCATCTATCCACTCATTACTTAAGCGATATGTTGCGTTTATTGACAGGCTTGAACACCCAGCAGCACATACACGAAAAGGTGATTGAAAAAGGCCGCGAGTACCTGCTGTCGGGAGAATTTTCGGTTGCAGAAGTTGCTTATAAATTAGGCTTTGAATATCCCCAATCGTTCAGTAAACTTTTCAGGAAGAAAACGAATATGACACCACTTGAATTTCGAAGTTCGTTAAATTAATGTTAGTAAAAGAGCGTGGCGTCTTCTAAATCATCACACAAAAATATTTAACGCTTTTTGAAAAGTCTCTTTAATAATATTATCCCAAAGGCCAGGAATGCGATGTTTCGAACCGTCGCGATTTTGTCTTTCAGCTCATAAGTAACCGGCGTTGAGACCCAATCAATCGCATTTTGTAATTCTAAATGGTTAAATCCTCTCGCCTCGCCCGGAGCTACAGCACTAAAAGCATCCGTGAATTGGCGAACGCCTTTCTGGTCCGTCACAATTGCCATTTTCTTCCAGTGGCGAAAGTGCTTTACACCCGCAAGCATGTCTTTGTACCATGCTCCGGCGGTGAAACTCTCGACGTCGGTTTCCAGAACAAGCAAATAGTATATGGCTTTATACTTTAATGTGAGCTCCTTCAAACCAGGCAATAATACTTGCTCAAGGTCCTCCGCGGTAACTTCGCCCTTTGCTCTGACGGCCAACACCTGGTCAGGCATTCCCTCAATTCGTTCCAACATAACACGTATATAATATCTTACTTATCAACCATTAGAAAGCAGATATGTTCGCCGAAAGGTATGGGATAGTTTTTACAAGCTGCAAAAGCCGGTTTAAATGGAGCTCTATTGTTTTAGCTGGCAACTGAAACAACAAAAGCAACGAATCCTGGCAAAAGCTGTAGAAGCTTTTGCCAGGTTTGTCAATGGACTCAATATAAAAACTCCGTCAGTTCCAAATGCTCTTCAGCTCGTAAACATCCAAATTAACGAGTACTGCTTCTCCACCTTTGGCCGCAAGTGCTATACCGCTTGCCGATGAAGGAATGTTTAGGTTGACCGGCAGGAAGAAAGTGCCCTTATCAGCGAATATTTCCACACCTATGCGATCTACAAAGATCTGGAGCTCCAACTGTCCGTTTGTCAGCGGCAATGGAACAGTCACATCTCCTACGCTTAGTTCCCCTTTTTCGGCATCGTAATGCATATCAACACCTCTTAGCTTGAAGCTGAGCGATTTCGCTGATCCAGGATTAATTGTGGCAGCAATTTCAAGAAACTCTCCCTTGACCCCTTCGAATGCCTCTGCTCCACCGTCTTTTATACTTCTTTTATCGAAATGGTGCTTTTTTCCTCTGATGCTTTTTAGCTCTTCGACGGGATTACGGGTCAGACGGATGCCTTCACCAGTACGGATCAGACCAAGCTCCATCGGGATGCTCATCGATTGATTGAAATTAGCACCCAGCTCAGCCGTGTTCGTCCACCACCAACCGATCTCTATCCTTCGGCCTTTGGGATCATCACTGATGGTTTGAGCAGCCCAGAAATTATGCCCGAAGCGTCCATTCAGCCGCTCTTCCTCGGGTGTGAAGGTTTTTCCGTCAAACGTACCCACGGCATACTGACTGTTAGCTCCGGTGAGAACCCACTTCTTTTCAGCAGGATTTCCATCGACGGGAAGTTCGAAAAATTCTGTACACTCGAACAAATAGCGGTCATCTCCTACCCCTCCTTTCACGACACTAGCCTGCTCCCAGTCTTTCAGATCAGGAGAAGTGAGGAACTGAACCGTATGCCGGTCACCTTCGGCCGGTACCCAGAAAACCATCACCCATTTTTGAGAGGGCTGATGCCAGATAACTTTCGGATCCCGGTTGTCTCCCTTTATATTCGGCACAACCAGTTCGTCCATCTTTTTAAAATTCCTGCCATCCGTAGTATAGGCCATGCCCTGGCCCCATGAGGCCTCTGCCGCAGTATAGAAGACGGCCATCGGCGGCTTGGAAGCAGTTCCAAGGCCACTGGTATTGGCAGAATCCACTACCCCGCCGCCGCTGAACATAGTACCCGTCTTATCCGGATATAAGGCTACATCCAGCTCCTTCCAGTGAAGCAAGTCCTTGCTTACAGCATGCCCCCAATGCATATTCCCCCACTGTCTTCCATAAGGATTATGTTGAAAAAACAGATGATATTCTCCGTTATAATAAACCAGGCCGTTCGGGTCGTTCATCCACCCTCTCTTCGGAGAGAAATGAAACTGCGCCCTTTCCGGCTCTTTATACAATTCTTTCGTTTCGAGGTCTTTATCCGCCTGACGAACCAATCCAAGGGCTTTTGATCCTTCCTCCAGTGCGTCGACCCAAATTTCGAGCTCCTTGCCCTTCCACTCTTCAATATTCAGGTATGCATACCAGTCTGCCTTCTGATCGGCTAATTCAATTTCAAAACTCCTGACGGTATTTCCGTCAGCGCGTATCTCCATCTTTCGTTTCTTTGCTCCATTCTTTACAGGCAGCAGCAGGTATTTTTTTTGTGCTTTCACGGTCTCACTGCGCGACGTTTGTCTTATCCCCTTGATGGTTTCAAGAGGCGATGACAGCGCCTGGCGGTTTTCTGCCGTCAGCATCATCGCCGCCAGCCCCATCGTTAATACATAGGTTTTCATATTATATTGTTTTTGGTTACCATTTGTTATTCTGAACGTATAAGCCCCGGCTGAAATTCATTTGCGCCAAAGGAATAGGAAGGTATTCATCACGTCCTTCTGTAAAGAAAGCATCTCCCAAATGTGGCCGCTTCTGTTTCTCGACGGCGAAATAAGCGTTGAGATAACTTGCGGCAATCCCCCAACGGACAAGGTCAAAAAAGCGACTGCCTTCCATGGCAAATTCCAGCCGGCGTTCCCAGCGCATCGCTTCCCGGGCGAAGTCTTGTGTCCAGTTACAATTGACCCCCGGCTGGTACGTCTCCAGGAAATAATTAGACGTAAAAGTGCCATCGCTGCGTTTCAACATAGCGGTACTCTGACCGGCGCGTTGACGGATGCGGTTGATAATCGGTAACGCCTCATTCGGGCGCCCGAGTTCGATCAAGGCTTCTGCTTTCCATAACAGAACGTCTGTGAAACGGATAATATCCCAGTTCTTACTGCTGGACATAAATGGCGGCGCCTTCTGAAAAGATGGGTCATCATAAGCGACCGTTTCTTTCAAGCTCATGAAAGCCCCATAAATCTGTGGCGCTCTGGCCCAGGAAACCTGATAGATAAAATCCGGCTTGTATTTATAAGGGTGCCCGGGGATGGCCACCGTGTGGTCCAGTCTCGGATCGAAGTTATTATCCTGACAATCATTCCCACTGACAACGTCTGCCTCGTTAAAAGCATCAAACATAGGCAAGCCTTCTGATGATGTTTTGAAAGCATTCACCATGTTCTGAGTGGGTTGGTGAAAACCGCAGCACCCATATTCGGAATTCATTGGATAGTTCAGCTTATGCCCCCAGTCGAGCCTTCCGAGGGGTGTTGCATCATTTCTGGAGAACTGAATGGCAAAAACCGACTCTGAACTGTTCTCATATTGCGTGAGAAAGTTCCAGCCAAAATCTTCCTGCAAAGCATAGGTGCCTTCAATTTCGGAAATGAGCGATGCAACCTCTTCCAGTTTTTGCATATTGATGCTGGTAACCTGATGATTATCATCTTGTTCATAAGCCTGGTATAGCAGCGTCTTCGCCAGATAAGCCTTTGCTGCAGGCTGACTGGCCCGGCCGATTTCGGGCTGATTAGGGGGGAGCACATCCGCAGCGAACCGGAAATCTGCCGCAATCAGATCCCAGAGTTCCTGGTCGCTGTATTCGCGGTTGGAAATATCCGGATATTCGTCCTTCGCCCGGCTTTCATCGATATAAGGAATGTATTTGAAGAGCGTTTTCAGCTGGAAGTAAAAGTGTGCCCTCAAAAAGCGCATCTCAGCCTGCCGAACGGCTTTTAGCGTAAAACTTTCTTCCTCCAGCCCGTTCAGCCGACCCAAGGCATCATTCACCCGGGAAATGTTGGAATACAAGCGAAACCAGGTAACATCCGTTTGATCATTATCAATCCGGTCCAGCGCAAATACTTCGTAAAAATGTAATCCGTTAAGATCGTTCGGCCCGTCGCCTCCTTTGTGCGCATCTCCACCCCGGACATCGCCTTGCGGCCACATCGAAGTTGTCGAGGCAAAATGGTCAATACCAAGGGTTGAATAGGCCGCAATCACCATCTTCTCGATGTTTTCCGGAGTAT
>JBMDWN010000149.1:0-4884 GCA_048595275.1 Olivibacter sp.
GGATTAACCATGTTGAGATCCGGAATTTCAACATTGTCCACCAAAATAAGAGGGGAGGCCCCTCCCGTAGCGTTTAAAGAACCCGTAACACCTCTCAAACGTATATTTGGATTCTGCCCCAACGCACCGCTTGTAGTTGTAATGTTCAAGCCAGCTACAGCTCCCTGCAGTCCTCGTGCAACATCCGTAATTGGCCTGGTCTGCAGCGTTTTCTCCACGTCGACCGTAGAAACCGCTCCGGTAACAGACGTTCTTTTCTGCGTTCCGAACCCGACCACGACTACTTCTTCAAGGGCCTGTTGATCGTACTCGAGGCTTACATTCAGCGTCGACTCTTCCCCGACCAGAACTTCCTGCTGAGTGGTCCCAACAAATGTAAACACCAATGTTTCTCCTTTAGAGGCTCTGATGGAATAATTCCCTTGGGCATCCGTCCCGACGCCCTGACTTTTTCCTTTAACTTTTACGGACACCCCAGGCAAAGGGGATTGATCCTGACTGGAGATCACCCGACCGCTGATGGTCATTTCCTGCGCAAACAGGCATACTGACATCAACAATCCGAAAAGGCTTAGTAGCAATCTTCTCTTCATTTTGGTTTGTGTTTGTTGAATAAACTTGTTTTTTGTAATGCTTTCCTTTACTATGCTGAATTAATTTAAGCCCTCAGTAATAATTGATTATTTGGTTACCGCAATAATAAGCAATATTGTGCATCATTATGCATGTTTGTGTAATATTTTAGTTTCAAATGCGTGTTTTTGCTAAATATCAGCTACTCCACTCGTTTACGTAGAACGGCATTTATTTATTTTGGATGAATTAGTGCTGTTGTATTTAGAAAGGTTAAGATAGAATCGAAGCGTATTTAAGGAAAAACCGTTAAAGGTCAAATCATAGCTACCCCAAAAGAATACCAACCACTTACCAATTACGGTTCGAATACTTCTGTTTACGGTCAGCACTAGTATTTGACTACTATTTAATCCGTATTTTCTCCATAATTGGTAACTGTTATGACCGACATTAGCTATAATTCATGTATGATAAAACAGGAATTAGCCCTTTCAAAATGCTCCTTAGAAAATCAAAACAGGTTAATTAGTTGTTTCTCAAAAACCGACAGGTTTATCCGCTTTTTATGTATAGAGACACACTATCCGATCTTAATGATCAGGCAAAAAAAAAGTACGCATTACTCGACCATTCATTATTCGGTTATTTGACTGGTGCCATGCTGGCAGGAGCTTACGTGGGCGTTGGCTCCTTAATCCTATTTGTCGTCGGCCAACCCCTGCATGAAGTTAACTCGCCAATTTTAAGCGTTCTAACGGGGGCTACTTTTGGTGTTGCTTTAGTGTTGGTGCTTTGGGCCGGATCGGAATTATTCACCGGGAATAATTTAATTTTTACTGTCAGCTCACTATCCAAGGTGACCAGCTGGAAGCAAACGTTTTCGATCTGGTGTTGGAGTTACGTTGGTAATTTTATCGGCGCACTGGTTATCTCGACCCTAATCTACTTTTCCGGAATTTTTAAAGACGTGGCAGGGCCGGACGATTATATGATGACGGTGGCTTCCGATAAAATGAACGCCGGCTTTGGTGAGCTTTTTTTCCGTGGTATTCTGTGTAACTGGATCGTATGCCTGGCAATCTGGACATCTTCAAGGGCACAAGGGGATGCGGCGAAGCTTTTCCTGGTTTTCATTCTTATATTTGTTTTCATCGCCTCCAGTTTTGAACATAGTGTAGCCAATATGTCTATCCTCGCGATGGCCCTAATGCACGGCGGTTCGGAGACGGTATCCCTGCAGGGCATGTTCTACAACCTGATTCCGGTAAGCCTTGGCAATGTTTTGGGGGGTGCTGTGTTCGTTGGGGGAATTTATTTTGCCGTCGATACCGCCAGCCGGAAAAAGGAGTGATCATCAAACATCTAAATGGTATTCAATGAAGTGGTATCCTTTAACGGAAGAAGATTTGCCTAAAAATGAACAGGAAATAAAACGCTTATCCATCCGGGGTAAACGTCTCTGCATGGTCAAGCTCGATGGTGAATACCATGTCACCTCCAGTCGCTGTCCGCATGCGGGGGCTGACCTAACCCAGGGATGGTGTGAAGCAGGACGAATTATCTGCCCCTACCACCGGCATGCCTTCGATATCAAAACCGGGAGAGGGGATAGCGGACAGGGAAATTATATAGACACGTTTTCCCTGAAGGAAGAGAATGGCCAGTACTACATCGGCTTTCCGGATAATGTATTTCGCCGTTTATTTTTCTTCGGCAGATGATTGTGCCAGTTTAACTCTATCCAGCACGAACTGCAGTTGTTGATCCTGAGTCAGTTCTGTGTTGTCCAGTACTATCGCGTCTTTTGCACGGGTTAGCGGACTTTCTTTCCGGGTGGTGTCCTGATAGTCTCTGTGCGCAATATTTTCGAACACTTCTTCCAGACTAACCTTTTCGCCCTTCCCGATCAGCTCCAGGTAACGGCGTTCTGCACGAACTTTCGGATCTGCAGTCATAAAGATCTTCACCGCAGCGTTCGGAAAAACAGTGGTCCCGATATCTCGTCCGTCCATAATGATATTCCGGCGCTTACCCATCTTCTGCTGTTGTTTCACCAGCGCCTGACGGACTGCCTTAATCGCGCTAACCTCACTTACCCGTTCAGAAACCGGCATTTTCCGGATCTCTTCCGATACATCCTCGTCGTTCAGAAAAATGCGGGTCTGACCATCGGCCTCCTTATGAAAATCAATATGAATTTTTTCCAGCGCAATAGCTATCGCCCCGTCATCGCTAAGCTCGACGTGATTTCGCAGCAGGTAAAGTGTCACGGCTCGGTACATAGCTCCGCTGTCGACATAAACGTAATGAAGTTTTTCCGCCAAGGCTTTAGCTACGGTACTCTTACCACAGGAGGAATACCCATCGATCGCTATTGTGAATGGTGCGCTTTTCATCCTGCAAAAGTAGCAGTAGTTTCTTAAAAAGACATTATTTAGATCATTTCTTAATAGCTTACCAGCATTGCACATCAGGTATCTTTTTTATACAATTTCGTACCTTTGTGCCGCAATCTTGCAGTGTTTCTGACGTTTATAATTGATCAGAATACAGCATTGTCGAGAGTAGCGGAAAAAGGAGAGGAAGAAAAAAGATCCATGAAAAAGAGTTCAATTTTAGGGATTGTAATTATCGCTGTAGCGATTGCCATGATCATTAGCATCTACACCGATTCAAGCACTTATGCTTCTTTCGCGGAAGCGAAGGCATCGACTGAAGAGCTGCATGTAGTCGGTGAACTGGACAAGTCCAGAGATCTGTATTATGACCCCGTTAGCAACGCCAACTATTTTGCATTTTATATGCTTGATAATGAAGGTACGGAATGCAAGGTTGTTTTTAACGGGTCCAAACCACAGGATTTTGAACGCTCGGAACAGATTGTCCTGACGGGTAAAATGGTGGGTGAGGAGTTTCACGCTTCTAAAATCCTGATGAAGTGCCCCTCTAAATACAACCAGGATGAGGTAGAGGTTCGCGAGGCGACCACTACTACCGCTCAACTTTAGCTAAACTTATCATTCTTTAACGGATCCAATGGATATTCAATATCAGGGAGAACATCTATTACCTGGTCAGATCGGCCAGTTTTTTATTATCTTATCGTTTGGTTCAGCCATACTTTCCTGTGTGGCTTATTTTTTTTCCACCCGTTATGCTGAGGATCGCTCCTGGCTGAAAATGGCTCGGGCGGGATTCTGGATCAACTTGCTGGCTGTAGTCGGTATAGGAGCCTGTCTTTTTTACATCATTTATAATCACCTGTTCGAATACCATTACGCCTACGCACATTCTTCCAGAACCTTACCCGTATATTACATTATATCCAGCTATTGGGAAGGGCAGGAAGGCAGTTTCTGGCTGTGGATGTTCTGGCAGGTGCTGCTTTCTATAGCGGTTGTTGTGCGCGGTAAAAGCTGGGAAAGGCCTGTGATGACTACCATCATGCTTTGTCAGGCGGTACTGGCTTCCATGTTGCTCGGTATTGAGGTACTTGGGGAGCGCGTGGGTAGTTCTCCGTTTATTCTGCTTCGAGATGCCTTAAGTGCGCCGATCTTTTCGAATCCGAATTATTTATCGATGATTCCGGACGGCCAGGGCTTGAACCCTTTGCTGCAGAATTACTGGATGGTTATTCATCCGCCGACCTTGTTTTTGGGTTTCGCAGCGATGATCGTACCGTTCGCTTATGCGATAGCGGGACTCTGGCAACGCCGTTATAAAGATTGGCTTAAACCAGCCTTACCCTGGTCGCTTTTTGCGGTGATGATACTCGGCGCCGGAATTATTATGGGGTCTTTCTGGGCTTACGAAGCCCTGAATTTTGGCGGCTTCTGGGCCTGGGATCCGGTGGAAAACGCGTCCATCATTCCCTGGTTTACCCTTATCGCTGCCGTTCACGTAATCGTGGCTTATAAAAATTCCGGACATTCTTATTTTACTGCAACATTCCTGGTATTGATTAGTTTCGTGCTGGTTATTTATGCCTCCTTCCTCACCAGGAGCGGGGTCTTGGGAGAGACTTCGGTCCATTCATTCACTGATCTGGGAATGTACTGGCAGCTGGTGGCCTTTAACGCTGTGTTTTTCGGGCTGATGATGTATTTCCTCATCGCCCGTTACCGCGAAATGCCCATCACCAAAAAAGATGAGGATACGTACTCGCGGGAATTCTGGATGTTCATTGGTGCATTGGTGTTGGTAGTCGCTTGCGTGCAGATTATCGCCACGACTTCCATACCCGTGTTCAACGCCATTTTTGGGACAAAAATCGCCCCGCCGGTTGTTGCTATTGCGCACTACAACAAA
>JBMDWN010000150.1:0-15460 GCA_048595275.1 Olivibacter sp.
ACCGGATCAGCGCTTTTTCCTCTCGTGGGCTCAGGTATGGCGAATGAATACACTTCCTGAGACCGCTGCTCAGTTGGTTCTTACGGACCCGCATTCACCTGCTCATGCACGTACAGTAGGCCCCCTGGTTAATATGGACGCCTGGTACGACGCCTTTGATATTAAAGAAGGTGATCGTCTTTTCAAACCAACAGAAGAACGCATCCGCGTTTGGTAAATCATTATAGCGAATACATGCCGCATAAGAGGGGTACTTTTAAAAAGCACCCCTCTTATTCATTGTAGTTATTGCATTTAACGAAAACTATCGGAATATGTGTATAACGCAGGAGATGTTCAAGTAAATCTTTCTTGAACAGTTTTGTCAAGACAGATTTTGAATGCGAGGTTACTCCAATGAGATCAAGATCGTAGATCTTTGTAACGTCTTCTATCCCCGCTAAAATATTTTTCGCCCGAAATTTAACAAAATCGATTTCTTCCGCATTCAGGTTACCCATAACGGAAATTTTCCATTCATCCAGTTTTTTCTCTATTTCTTCTGATGGTTCGTCCGTATAAATATGTAAGCACGTTAGCGGCATCTTCTCCCCGGTAATCTCAAGCATGAGTTTAATCGTATCCACTTCCTGCGGGTGGAAATTAGTGAGTAGCCCACCACGCTTTGGGCTTTGTGGTTCATAAGTATCGGGCACGGCGATTACCGGAAGGGTACAATCACGGATCAGGCTCACTAGCGACTCTTTCGTAGATAGCTCTTTTATTTCCTCGCTCTCCGCTGAGGGTATGATAATAAGCTCGGCATCTTTAATAGCAACCTGGTTGAGTATGCTCTCTCTGTAATTTCCGTATACGCATTCTGCAGCAACCTGCAGCTCGGGAAATTTTCTTTCCTGCTCCTTTAGCCAGCTTTCCATTCGGGCGTAGGCACCAGATAATTCATTTTCCTGTCTTACGAAAAAGAGAAAATGTAAGGTCCAGTCGAATCGCTCAGCGAATTGAATAGCAAATGGAATGGTCGGATGATTGAGATTGGAAACGTAGATAGGTATCAGGATATTCTTCGCCATAGTTTTTTCATTACTGATCGGAATGATCAAAAAAAATACCAGTATTTGAGGCTAAGGTATTAATATAAAACATTTTATTTTATCACTTGTCTTTTATAGGGAAAGTAATTATTGAAATGGAACAGGAATTAAGTATAGACTTACTCAAACGGCTGAAATTAAATGACTACACGCTACTAGTGTCCAAGCCGGGAACGACCTTCGAATCAAGAAAAATCTATGAACCCGTACAAATCAATATCCATCCGGAAGATTTGATTTCTCATGACAAGCTAGATAAAAACAAGTTAGGTATTCCGGCTGACCGGGAAGCTTTGGTAATTGAGCTACTTTTGGCTCAGGATCCTCCTGATCGCTCATTAATCGGCTATGTAGAATTGCCAGACGATTCATTGGCGGCTGATCTGTAGGGTTAGCTCAAGTCCGTTTGAGGTTTAAGATTAAACAAGAAACTCGAGTACCGAGGGCCGCATCTCCGTTTTCACTTTTTTCCCTTTCTTAACTTCCAACAACTCATCATCAACATGTGCCCAGTTGAAATCGCTCAGCACCTGTATCTCTTTGCCCGAAATAATTTGCCAGCACGGATTAATTGGAGGACATTTACGGTCCCTAAGGTAGGTAATAAACTCTTCCCGATGATCTTCCTTTACCATAATTACATGCAGGCTTCCATCAGACGGGTCTGCAGCGGGCGCCAATTCCAGATTTGGTCCAATCGACCGGATGTTTACCAACTCGATAAGCAAGTACTTCCCTTCGTGCAGAACGCCGTCTATCCAAATCTTAGCCGCTTTCGCCGTGTAATCTTTTGCGATTTTCTGTAGTGTTTTATCAGCAACTTTAAGCTCTTGCTTGGCCGTTTTTCCTTTAGTGGGCACTGTCCGCATAGTTTTGATTAACCTCGGAAATATCCCAAATCCCATTCCCTCTACGAAAAACGTTGCATTTGCAATATTTTTTACTACGGCGATATCTACCATACGCGGCTCTCCTTCTGATATGCGTTTTGAGAGATCATTCAAAGGAAACGAAACGCCAAGCGTCTTTGCAAAGTTGTTCGCCGTTCCCATGGGAAAAAGTGCGATATTCATTCTTCGGTCGATCAACCGTCTTTTAAGCAGTATCTTCAGAGCACGGCGCACCGTTCCATCTCCTCCAGCAATTACAACGGTATTAAAGGTGTCTTTCATCGATTCCAGCCCTCCTTCTCTGATCGAAACATATTCGCAGACACAACCTGCCTTTTCAACCGTTTGGATGAGCAGTTTTTTCTCGTGCTGTTCATCCCCCGCTTTTGGGTTATGTATTATTAAGACTTGTTTCTGTTGGCCGGCCATCTTCTAATGTCATTTTAATTTAGGGATAAAAACATAGCTCTCGAAAACTTGTTTTGGTAAAATGAGAATCTTAGTTACGAACGACGACGGCATTTACAGCCCGGGGATACAATCGCTTGCCAAAATTGCCTCACGCTTTGGTGAAGTGCTGGTTGTTGCACCAGATGTCGAACAATCTTCTATGGGTCATGCCGTTACGCATTCCCGACCTTTGTCCTACCGTAAATCTCCCATCGAATTTGGGTCTATTGAAGCCTACCGCGTTAACGGTACACCGGCTGACTGTGTCGCATTAGGCACACATCTGCGGAATAATATACAAGTGGTTTTGTCGGGTATCAATATGGGACCAAATCTGGGTAATTCCATGTGGCACTCGGGAACACTGGCCGCAGCGAAGCAGGCAGTTCTTTTTGGCAAGAAAGGCATTGCGTTAAGTACTCCGGTTGGAAAATCCGAACCGCATTTCGATTTACTTGAACCTTATGTGGAACGTGTACTGGAAGAACTGCTTGAAGATCCGGGCGTATCGCTTTATAATGTCAATTTTCCGGAAAATCCGAAGGGTATTCGCTGGACACGTCAGTCGGTCCGGTTTTATGACGGAAAAATTGTTCCGGGCACCGACCCTATGGGAAGAAAACACTATTGGTTTACGGTTACACCACTTGACCCTGCGGATGAAGGTACTGATCGGTGGGCAGTAGAGAACGATTACGTTTCCATTACACCACTAAGACTGGATCTGACGGCTGAGGACAAGCTTAAGCAACTGCAAACTAAGCCGATCACGCTTGAATCAGAAGAAAGTCGTTGATCTCATTTGGAGCGGAAGACCCAGAAGCGCTGTAAGGTATAATTGAAACCGAGGGATACGGCAAGATCGACTAACAGGCGACTGATCTTATAGTCGACTTTCCCGTACTCAGTTAAGGCGAAGGTTCCCGCGGCTTTCAGCGCTATGCTTCCAATAAGCATAACGGCGAAACGCATAAGTTGTGAAGGAATGGCTTCCCGGCGACGATCGGTCTCAAAAGACCAGTATTTATTAATCGAAAAGTTGACAGCAGCTCCTATAAGTCCTCCAATTGCAATGGATATGGTATAATGTATCCCTAGGAACTCCGTACAGGCGATCATAATCAGGTAATCGACTATACCGCCGGTAAAAGCAGAAAGCTGTGCCTTGAAAAAGCGTAACAGGTTTGCGCCCTTAAACATTAAGGTGATCTTCTCGGGTTTCCTCCAATTTCGCTTTTTCTAATTTTTCCAGCCGTTCACGGCCATCCCGCTCATCACCAAGGTCAAGGAGTTTACGTGTATCGACAATATCAACCACTAATAAAACAATTACGAGCAGACCGGCGAAATAATTCAATGATCCCGGAATAAGTATCTCGAGAATAAGAAGCGTACTAATGATCAATCTAACCTCTGTGGGGCCCATACTTCCGGCATCGATGGTATACTCATCCGTAATCTTATACCGCAACTGTGAAATGATCATAGCCCAGCCATATAAGGCTACGAAAAAATAGGAAAGCAATTCAAACCGATCCTGTAAATAAATCAGGAATCCTGCGCCCATCAGAACGGTATTGATCCAATCCATGATGATGTCCAGGGAGAAACCATACCATTTTCTGGGTATGTTTCGGTAGTAAGCGATCCGGCCATCCAATGAATCGCCAAACCAATTAACCGCTAAACCAAACACGCCGAGCAAGAGAAAAGCACGATCATAAAAATGAGCTAACACAAAACCCAACAGTACAAAAAGTCCACCGAAAAATCCGATGGCGGTAAGACGATTGGGGGTCAGGAAAGCGGGAACACGGGAAACCAGGTAGGTTATCGTCTTTTGCTCACTCGCCTTTAAAAAATTAGTTCTCTCCCGATCCTTAAAGATTCTCTTTTTGGTTGTACCCCGCGTTTCCTTTCGCTCATTCCCCGCCTCCATGTCGATAATTTTTAATTTTTAAATGCAAGTCCGCCAAGTTATCACTTTTTCTTCTTTTTCTTTGGAAAATCTGATCCGAAGATCCAATCCCAAAGCGGAGTACTAACGCCGTAGCCCTTTTCATCATCAGAATAATGATGCAGCATATGATGCTGTTTAACCTTTTTCATTATCCCACTTTTAAAGTTGTAATGATGCATAGCATAATGCCCGATGTCATAAATCAAATACCCGGTTATAAAGCCTGGAAAGAAACAAGCCATCTGCAATGGATTAAACAGTTGAGCAAAAATAAAATAAAGCAGCAAGGCAAGAGGTATACTGACTGAAGGAGGTAAAACCAGCCGAAGCCTGTCATTTGGGTAATCGTGATGCACGCCATGGAAAATAAAATGCATCCTTTCCATGATTGCCCCTTTTGGAGGTAAGTGGAAAACGAACCGGTGCATAATGTACTCCACCAAGCTCCAAATCACTAATCCTACAATATAAAAGCCTGCGTATTGCCAAACGGTAGCGTCCAAGACAACGAAAGCTTCCCAGGTAAAATATATAATTACCGGAATAAACAAGATCAACGGCACGGTGAAATGTACTTTGGTGAGCGGTTCGAGCAAATTACTTTTGAACATCCTCACCGACTCTTCTGAATTAGAAATGTATTTCTTTTCCATAATATTAAGCCTTAATTTCAAACAAGTTAAAAGTCAAATTTCACTCTCGCCCGGACACCCCATTTAGCAACAGTCGGATGTTCCAGGTAGGTAAATCTCCGCACCAGATCAACACGTACAAATTTAAATATATTTGCTAAACCCACGCTACCTTCTACGTAAGGTGTGCTGCCCAGCGTATAGGTGATCGGAACGCCGTTTTCGTCGAGAGGAAAACGATAGACACCATTTTGTAAGGCCGGATTATTTTCGTCCCGTAATCCGCCTACCAATCCACGAAATCCAACGACTTCGCGAAGCTTTAATTTTCTCAATAGTGGTATTTTATTAAAAATAAACCCGTTAAGGTAATATTCGGCAAATATGGCCGCGTAGTGATCACTTACGAACTCCAGAAAATTCATCAAGTTATAGGAATTCAGCTGATAGGCGTATGTCTGATTGGCCCGGTGTATGGAGAGCAACGGGAATGGAATCCCCGAACCGAGAATATAATTCCCCTCAACCGATAGATCCGCGTAGCCGAATTGTGAAAGAAAAAATCGCTTTGCTGCACGTGCCGTGAAATTGTGATAAGCATGTTCTCCGCCCATAAAACCATCCATACCGTAAGCATATCTTAAGTTAAAAATCGGATACTTGTTCTGAATAGGAACCCGATAGATTTTACCCTGGTAAAACTGCTCTTTTGGAGCGTAACGTAAATCAACCGACAGCTCCGTATTGGTCAACTCCTGTATAGATTGCACCCCACCCTGCCCCTGTAGCAGGTCGTAAGCCAAAATACCTGCCGGTCGCTGACGCCAGTTTGTGAAACCAAAACTATAAGAAAACCGGGATTGGAATTCACGAACATACTCCAATTTAAATATGTCGTTGTATAACCAGCGTCGATTGTCTCCTCTTTTGAACGACAGAAGGAAATTATCTTCCTGAACGAACTGCAGTTCCTGTCCCGGAATTTTAGTATCCCGTTGATAGCTTGCACGCAGGTAATGAAGTGGAAACGTATATATAGATTTGTTATTTATAGAATAAGTACCGCTCAGAAAATATTTCCATTTTTCATCACGGAATCCATAAGCACCGTAAGTTTCAAAATATACTCTTTTACTCAGGTCCGTAGTTGTACGTCCGCCCAGCCGGAGACGAAACCCTTCCACAGGATTGAAACTATAAAAGGTGTTTGCTGGTCCGACTTCAAATTTTCCGAATGATTTGTAACCTGCCAAAAGTAAACTACCAATATCCATGACCCGTCGGAAGGAACGGATAGACTGGAGGGTATCCACATTTTTGTAAATTCCCATTTCACGCACCTCCAGCGGAAGATGTCTCGCCTGATTCCAGAAGTCCTCCGTTGGTTTCTCCTGAGTCGCGTATACAGCCTCTACTTCCGGTCCCTTGAAGACACTGTCTGGTTGCTGTTTATTAATTAGAAAGTCTTTATAAGAAACCGTTCGCTGTCCGAGGATCCCCCCTCCTTTTTCACCGAGCGCAAACTCCATCGTTAACGTACTCTTGTCCAGATGATACCGTCCGTCCGGATTCTTATCAAATTCTAGCCTAGCCTCAAGGTCTCTCATAAAATTGAGATTAATATCTTTATTTACAGTGAGGTAGGCATTCTGCACGGCGTAATTCCCATCCAGTGTAATGTACAGTTTCCCCTCGAAGAGTAAATCGGATTTATTCCGCGGTACAAAGCTCAATTCAACCAACCAGGGATCAGCCTGTTTAATGGTGTCACTGATAAAAAACTTATAAAATGTCGGCGAATTTCCAGCGATTGGACTAAGTAATAGGTTTGTAACTATGGAGATATCGTTATCGTAAATATTTATATCTTCATAAAGCCGGTTAAAATAAGTACTGAGTCCATCGTTGTCGATGAAATGCGGGTCAAATTCAGCACGCTGATTTGCCACAACATACTGCTTTTTGCGATAGGGGCTTTTCCTAAAATAAACATCGGAAAGCTTTTCCTCCATGTAAGCAGGTAACACATTCTTGCCACCCACCGTATTGGAGTCCTGTTCTGTAAAAAGGAACTGGTAGTTTCTGAATAAACGACGTTCTTTGAATTTATCAGATAAGTTACTTAAGGCAAGTGATACCTTCTCATACTGCTCATACTGCACATAATCGTACTGATCCGGCTGATTTTCTGCTTTATGTTCAATTACTTTTCTGATCAGCTCAACGGCTGGATTATTCCTGTTCCGGTACCGATATTTCTTTGAAGTTACCACGACTTCATCCAGCATCGTGGCATCTACTTTCAAATCGACATCTATGACCTGATCGGTTCCGGGGCTAAGCTCTTTTTCGATCGTTAAATAGCCGATATAAGCAAACTTGAGCTTAGAATAATTACCTGAAATCTTTATTGAATAATGACCATCGTCATCCGCTGAAGTACCTATGCTTGTTCCTGGTATAACGATGCTCACGTATGGTAGCGTCTCTTTCGTATCGGCATCTCTGATGGTGCCTCTGACCACCGTACTCTGAGCTGCGACGATATTGCTATTCAGAAGCGTGAAAAGAAAGAATATTATACTTAAGTAATGGGTAATGTGTGTGTTCACTTTTTTCTATTTTCTGCAAGCAAAATTAAAGAAAAGACCTTTATACATTTGTGGTCAAAAAGTCAAAAACAAGCAATATAACAGAAGCCGATTTTATTACAAAACCCTGGTTAAGAACAATCTATATCAAATTATGGATTTTTCGTAAATGCGGTACCGCTTATATTGAACTCCGTTAATCTGCTCAATAGCATGGTTCATCAGATAATTATCTTCAAGCATCCAGGAACATTCAGCGTAAGCAACAGGTGTATTATCAGAATTTTTTATTAACTGACCATATAAGCAAGCTTCTATTCCAAGCTTACGGTAACCTTCAAGTACGCCTAAAAGGAGCACACGAAGTCCGGACACCTTTTTAAGACCGAAAAGGAGTTTAAAAATCCCGGTTGGCAGGAGTCTCCCCCGCTTGATTTTTTTTAGAATTTGATTGATATCTGGAATACCCAGAACAAATCCAATCACCTTACCCTCTTTTTCTGCGAGCAAACAATATTTCGGATCAAGCACCAGAGAAAGGTCTTTAGCCAGAAAATCAAATTCTTCATCCGTCATCGGAACGAATCCAAGATTTTTATCCCAGGCTTGGTTGTAAAGTGCTTTTATGTGCGGAATTTCTTTTTTAAGATTCTTTTTATCAATCTGCCTTATGGTAATGCCCCCCCTTTTTAATCTTCCCAGCAAAGCGTCCAATAGCCGGACAGACCGATCATTCATTGACGTCTTTGAGACCAGGTAAGCCAGGAGATCGGTCTGTTTGTGCAGACCATTCTGTTCAAGCCGTTCGGAATAGTAGGGAGCGTTATAGGGCATCATGGCTACTGGAGGTCGGTCAAAACCTTCTACGAGCAACCCGCAAGTGTCATTAGTGGACAAATTGACAGGACCCAAAATACGGGTAGCACCTTTATCCTTTACCCAATCAGAAGAAACCTGAATTAGCCGATCAACCGTTTCCTGATCATTTATCGCATCAAAGAAACCAAAAAAACCATCCTTTTTGCCGGTAAACGCGTTATGATTTATATTATAAATAGCAGCAACCCGACCCACCAATTTTCCTTCCTTATAGGCAAGAAACAATTGAAGCGAAGAGTGTTTATGAAAAGGATGCTTACCCGGGGTAAGCAAATCACGCTGGGCGATGAATAATTCGGGAACATAATTCGGATCGCCCTTATATAAATCATGGGGAAAATCGATAAAAACGCTAAGTTGTTTTTTTGATTTAACTGGTACAATTTCCGTCATACACCCTAAATTATAACCCTATTGAAGCATCAGCCGGTCAGGCTGTTTTATAATATTGATTTTCCATTACCTTACGGTGAGCAGCCGTAAGCTTGTCTACCGCTTCGTCAATTTGGTCGAACGTGTGTGTTGCCATCAACGAGAACCGAATTAAAGAATCATGAGATGCTACCGCAGGAGATACAACTGGATTTACAAACACGCCTTGTTCCTGAAGTACTTTGGTAATTAGAAAAGTGGCATCGTTATCCCGAATATAAACCGGTAGGATCGGGCTCTCTGTTTTTCCCAGATCGAAACCAGCTGAAAGCAGCGACTGTTTGGCATACTCCGTATTCTTCCACAGATTTTCGATATGTTCCGGCTCATTACGAATGATCTGCAGAGCAGCCAAAACGCTAGCGGCCGATGCGGGTGTCATGCTCGCACTAAACATCAAAGACCTTGCACGATGCTTGAGGTATTCAATCGTGTTGGCATCGCTGGCAATAAACCCACCAAGAGAAGCCAGAGACTTGCTGAAGGTCCCCATGATCAGGTCCACGTCTTCCGTCAGACCAAAATGCGAAGCTGTTCCTGCCCCTCGTTCTCCAATAACGCCCAGACCATGCGCATCATCAACCATCAACGCGGCATCGAACTCTTTTGCAATTTCGACCATTTCAGGAAGCTTAACAAAATCTCCTTCCATGCTGAAAACGCCATCTACTGCAATCAATTTCACCGCCTGCTCCGGTAATAAACTAATTTTATTACGAAGATCCTGCATGTTGTTATGCTTGAACTTAATGACCTTGGAAAAAGACAAACGACTCCCGTCAATGATTGAAGCGTGATTGCTGTCGTCCAGAATCAGATAGTCATTTCTTCCTGTCAAACAGGATAAAGCGCCTAAATTCGCCTGAAATCCGGTACTGAATAGGACAGCCCCTTCCTTCCCGACGTAATCAGCCAGCTCCGCCTCCAATTCTTCGTGAATGTCAAGCGTGCCGTTTAAAAAACGCGATCCTGCACAACCCGTACCGTATTTAGCGGTTGCCCGTTGAGCTGCTTCAATTATTTTAGGATGATTGGTCAGTCCTAAATATGAGTTGGAGCCAAACATCAGCACTCTTTTACCATCTATGGTAACTTCCGTGTCCTGACCAGATTCGATCGGCCTGAAGTAAGGATACAGACCCTTCTCTTTTATAACAGCCGCATCTCTGAATTCGGCAATTCGCTTGTCGAAATTTTTACTCATTCAAATTGTTTTTATAACCCTAAAGGTTTCTTATCAACAAATACGCTTAATCTATTTATATTACATGCAGATTCTGAAGGTTATCTCCAATATCCTTAATTACCCGCATAAAACGATTACGCTCCGGACTCTTCAGGTTTGTAAATAAAACCCGCTCCAGATTAAGTATTTTATCGCGGATAGTCGCTGTCAGCATCTTGCCTTTATCCGTCAGCAAAATCCGATTTTTACGCTTGTCGTCACGATCCGGAGTCACCATTACCAGCGATTCCCGTTCAAGATGATAAATGGTTCTCAGAACGGACGATTTGTCCCGACCGATATCGTTCGCAATCTGTTGCTGAGGTAGCCCCTCATCGGGTATACTCAACAAAACGGGCAGTTGCTCTACGCGGATATCAATTCCCTGCGCTGAAAGATATTGGTTCGCTTTATTGCGTAGCAGCTTACTTAGACTATCTAAGTGAAAGATTGCAAGATCGTCGTTATTAAGTAATTGCCCCATTGATTGCGATATTAAAAATCGTTTCTATATCAACTAAATACAAACACACAAATATCTATCCAAAAACAATCAAAGAAAAGGTTAAAATGTCGGAAAAAGTAGTCTATAATTCGTTTTTTTAAAAAAGTCATTAAATGCAGACAACAATATGACAGGTTCATGCGTTACGAGATCCTTCATTTGTCATAAATGCGTCATTCAAGGCCCTGGGACGCCTTACTTAATTCGGATCGCATGAAAGCATAATAAAAACATAATATTTACAGGAGAGAAGGATTTCTAAAAGTCAGAAATCAGTGACTTGTTACCGGTCTTATTTTCGTTTCCGTCGTCTGATTAGCATCATCATCCGCCTTCGAAAACGCCCGGATTGCGCTCCGAAAAAGCGATCATTATCAACTTTTTTTTACTTCGGCTCCGATATCTTCTCACGAAACTTCCGGGGGCTTGCGCCAGTATAACGTTTAAAATACTTCCCAAAAAAAGACACGTCCGGGAAATTAAAATGTCTTGAGACTTCCAGAATGGTCAGACCGGGAATACTTAATAAGCTTCCGGCCTCCTGCACCAGCAATTCCCCTATGATAGTCGAAGCCGTCTTACCAGTAACCTCTTTAATAGTCTCACTCAAATACTTCGGTGTGATAAAAAGCTTCCTTGCGTAATGACCAACGCTACGTTCCTGTTTGACTTCCTGAGCGACAAGGCGGATAAAACGCAGCACAAGATCTTCCTTCCTGCTTAATTTCTGATCATTCCCCCGTTGATCCATCAACTGACGGATCGAAGCATATTCAAAAACAAAAGCAAAAAACGAATGCAGGATTGTTTGGTCTCGATTGAGGAGATCTTCTGTTTCATAAAAGCGGTGGAGAATTACATCCAGCAGGTTGTTCAACAGCTTAGCCTGCGCATCGGTGGCGGTTACGACAGAACGGGTTTGTCCAAATAAGTCATATAGTTCCTGATGCTTCATACTATTCTGTTGAAGCAGATAAGAAGGCTTAAACAAAACTGCGGTAAAACGGCAATCGTTACTGATCTCGATAAGGCTCTTGATCATATTCGGGGAAAAAGTCAATAACTGATTTTTTTCCAGGCGGTGGTTCTGCATATTGACCTTTACATCAATGGAACCACGATGCACCATAATTATGGCGAAAAAATCTGACTGAAAAGGGCTGAAGATGTTCAGAGCCTGAAACTCTACCGTGTTGAGCGTAGTCCGGTTTCCCCCGATTGCCAGGAACTCTTTTGTGCCATCGGCCGATAAGTTATGTGAAGGTATATCGACCGAACTTTTCTTCTTCATGCGTACGACTAAACGTTACCGGAGCAGCAACTCCTTGCTCACCTTCTTATCGAAGGTAATCCATCCCGGATAATTGATCTGCTGATTGGCGATGGATAAGGTCGGCTTTACCCGGATAGTAAGATCGTACGGCTGAGACAACTCGCGACCGGATACAAAATTCAGGAGCTCCTGCATGACGTCCTTACTTTTTACAAGACCATAGATATCGCTTTTTACCGGAACAGCTACGCGCTGCATTTCCCCGGGCTTCACCTGGACACGTGCGTCCACTGTACCTGTTGCCAGAACCTCTTTCGCCAATAAAACCTGATACTGAAAAGCATTGACGCCGGCGGTGTGATCTCCCGGATTCTGAACAGACAGGTGAACAAGTCCTTCCAACGGCAATTTACGATTCATCATAGCGAAAGCAAAACGCCCGACATCCAGGTTTCCGTCCTTTAACAAACGTTCAACATCTGCGCCCGCAAGGTACAAACTGTCCACAGATTCCACTTCGAATTTACATTGCTCCAGGGCTTTAAGTTGTTTGGCTTGTTGATTTACGCCACAGGAGGCCAGAAACAGCAGCAAGACGAACCACGCTATTCCGGAATAAATCGAATTTACAATAATGTTACTTTTCATGATCGATTTTCTTAATCCAAGTAAGCTCCCTGCCGGATCAGCAGGGCTCTGTACTTATTAAATATAGCGGATTTTGAAACAAATCCAACGTAATGATCCTTAGCATCCACTACCGGGAGTATCCAGATATCTTCCCGATCCATCTTTCGCATGACGTCATACATGTTAGCATCAACCTGTACGACGTCGTTCGGGGCCTGTGCCAGCTCACCAAAAGTTTTATCCGTTTTTTCCTCGCCCATCAAAATACTGAACAATCGTTCGCTGTAAATGATGCCGACGAGAATTCGTTGATCATTGACCACCGGAAAGATATTCCTTTTCGTATGAATAATATCCGAACGACGGTCTTCAGGTCGTTCATCCGGCTTCAGAACAGTGAAGTTATTCTCTACCACATAACGAAGTTTCATCATTCTCAGAACCGTTCTGTCCTTGTCTTCGTGCGAAAGCCAATCGCCCCGCTCAGCCAGCTGTTTCGTGTAAATGGAGTATTTTAAGGTAGCCCGGTTGATGAAGTAAGAAATGGCCGATACAATCATTAACGGTACCATTAATGTATAGCCACCGGTAATTTCTGCAATCAGGAATATTGCCGTCAGTGGAGCGTGCATGATACCGCTCAGCGCACCAGCCATACCAACGACAATGAAATTGGTTTCATTCAGGTGAATAAAACCCAATAAGTTTACGCCGTGCGCGAACGCGAAGCCCAGAAGACCTCCCATAACCAGACTCGGTCCGAATGTACCTCCGTTTCCGCCACTCATTAACGTAAGAAGTACCGCTACAGACTTGGCAAAGACCGTCAGCACAGCGTATAAAATAACCACAAGCCCGAGATGACTGAATTGGCTGAATACACTGTTTTGAAGCAGGGATTCACTGTTACCAAGCATGAGTTGCTGTATGGCCAGGTAGCCTTCCCCATAAAGTGCGGGAAAGATAAAAATCATTGCGCCCAGACTCAGCCCTCCGATCCAAATTTTATTGTACGGATTTCTGATCTTCGCAAACCAGTCTTTCATCACGGTATTCAGTTTCGCGAAGTAGACGGAAAAACCACCGATCAGGAAAGCCAGAATAACGTAAAAGACCAGGGCAGCAACCACCCATTCTTCCGACATGACATGAAACAGCGGCTCACTATACAGCACCTTTGATACCACCGATGCCGTAGCAGCGGCCATCAGCAGCGGTATAAAGGCTGGTATGGAGAATTCAGGAAGTAAGATCTCGATCGCGAAGACCATCCCTGCAACCGGGCTGTTGAAGGCGCCTGCAATACCTGCCGCCGCACCGCAAGCCAGCAGCATAGTGACTTCACGATAGTTCAGACCAAAAAAGCGACCGATGTTTGATCCAATGGCTGAGCCACTATAAGCGATCGGCGCTTCCAGACCGGATGACCCCCCAAAACCCACTGTCAGCGCAGATGAAATAATCTGGGAGTAAATATTGTGGGATTCAATCCTGCTTGATTTCCTGGAAATAGCGTATAAAATAGGACTAATGCCGTGTTCGAAGTGCCCCTTTTTGATAAAGCGTCTGACGTATATCACGGTCAGCAGGATACCGATTGTCGGAAAAACCAGGTAGAAATAGTACTTATATTGGTGCTGTACATCATTCTGCAGAAAACTCGCTATCCCATGGGTCAGGGCTTTCAGACCCGAGGCGGCAAGGCCACCAACCAGACCGGTCAACACAGCCAGGATGATTAAAAAATTACGGTTTGAGATACGCCGTGTGCGCCACCTGTTTAACTTATCGATTACCAATCCTGCGTTCATCTGATTTGCTGAGCTTATCGTATCCGGAACAGGTATACATGATCAAGTAAAATTCTTTTTCTATCTCCCTTATCCGATTTCCGGATTGGCGGTCTGTATCGTAAGGAGAACCGGTGCGTTCCCTTCCCCAGCTCCTGCACGATTATATTGCTACCACCCCAATTTGACCACTCCCCCTTTCCTCTCTGCGGAAAAATAAAAACACCGGCTTCCTGATCATCACCGAAAAGTGCCCTCATCTCGCAATTAGTACCGGTATTAACGGGCCCGTTTCCATTCGCGTACCGAATCGATAAGCCATAGGGTCCACTGTCGGCAACCGTAACGGTTAACGGAATTTCCTGGGTTTGATCTTCAGCCAGTTCCAGATAGCCCTCCCCTGTATATCCGGGATTACTCCGTTGCCCGCCTTTTAACAGATCCTCAAATTCGATTCGTTGTTCCCGGTCAGGAGGGACAACCGTGTACGGACTGCTGGCGTAGGATTCTACTCCATTGGAGTCTACCGCAATGACCTGGTATTCCGCATAATCGCCCTGCGTAATGTTCAGTTCGAAATTATCTACCAGGGTCAATGCACTCCCGTTCTTCAGAATTTTGTATTTTTCTGCACCGGCGATAGCCTGCCATTTCAGCATTCCATTTTCATACCTGCTGGAAGGAACATCCAGGGCAAAGCTGTTACCGACTTCGTTCAGGCCCTGTTCCGTCAAATCTTTGCCGTCGAGTTCTACCAATACTTCATGCTCACCTTCCAGGTCAGCCGGGATGTATGCTTCCTCAAGCTCCTTCCCGTCCAGCAGCGTACGGGAAACCGCGCTGCCATATCCCTTTACTTCAATATTGAGCTTCGCCTTGCGATAAGTAACACCATCCAGGCGCCTCGTACCCCGAAGCACTGCCGGCACGTGTGGGGCTATTCGCAGCCCTTCCGGCTGATAATCCAGTCCGAAAAGCACCTTATAGACCAAACTCAAGTTTCCGGCAACACTCCAAAGCATCTCATCCGAATTCAGCTCTGTGCCTGCAAAATCTCCGTACTGAGCTGTAAAATTCTCCTTATTTGTGAGAAACAGTGCCGTTGGACGGTA
>JBMDWN010000151.1:0-4551 GCA_048595275.1 Olivibacter sp.
GACTGATCTTGCATATCGACGTCAAAGTTCTCTCCGTCACGCTCATAGGCAAGGTCGTCCGCGGTTTGCTGCCCTGCGGGCTGTCCAGACGGCTTTACTGATTCGAAGGTTCCGACCAACGTCCAGCTGTCCCAACCTCCATCACTTGCCGGGGTATTAGATCCGTATAGTTCGAAACGCCGTGGGTGATTAAAGCGGTATTCATGGTCGTATCTTGGATAAAGTGCAAATCGGTTGAGCGAAGCCTGAACGCCCATATCAAAGGTGAACTGCTGTGGGATGCCAGTACCCGGGGCGGTATGAAATAACTGTCCATTGGATCCCTGAATGACGCCATTCCAAATGCCTTGAACAGATGTAAAGCCGATGTGTCCCTGATACACATCACCGGCAAGATTATATTCTCTGAAAAGGGATTTGTCCATCATCATTTCAAATAACGGCGTTACCGTCGTCACCACCGTATCCGAGCGATTATTCCACCGGTCGGTTACATAAATGCCGAATTCACGTTCTTCGGATTCGAAGCCCCTGACGTTGAAAATACCGGCTTCGGCCCGGGTGTAATGCGTAGTGGCCGTCTGCCAGGGTCCGGCTCCGAGGCGGGTAATTACGTGTAGAGCAATAGCGGCACTGGTTTCGTTGGAAAAATCAACCCGGATACCGCCGAAGGTGACCGACAAATTCCCCTCCTCCCGGAGCTCGTCTACCACTGCAACATGCGGTGGCCGGAGAATGTCAATGGAAATTCGGGTCGGTGCAGATTCTACATCTCCTACGCCTACCGCGACCAAATCAATATCAAATGATCCCGCAGTCGCAAAGCCGTCCACCAAAACATAATTCCGGTAGACAGAGGACCGGCTTTCCCGGGTAGATCCATCCGCCAGCTGATAAACGGCTTTAACGTAACGCAGATCTGCACCTCCGGGTAAATCATAAGAAATCCTGGCGGCCCCCGGAAGGGAGAGCACCGTGTAACTCGTTACCGGCTCGGGCGCCTCTCCGGTCCTTACCGGAGCGGGCTCCAGGCTATCTTCACAGTTCTGAAACAGGACAGAACAGGTCATCATCAAAAGCCCTAGTTTTAAATATCTATTCATCATATCTTATTTAGGTTACCAATATGGCCCTTGCAAAAGCCTTGGGTTACGGCGGAGTTCATTCAGGCTAATTGGCCAGAAATAATCCCTCAACAGGAAGGTGCGGTCGAATATCGTTACGGGTCTGTAATACGTTTCCGGTGCATCCTGCAAAATATCCCACCCGAGAATCGCCGTATTCAGTTCGATTGTAGCTGTCTTCCATCTTCTCAGATCCCAGTATCGTTGTCCTTCAAAAGCCAGCTCTATGGCACGCTCCTGAACTATTATTTCTCTAAGCCCTTCTTTTGTAGTGGGCTTCCCCGGACAAGAGGAATACTCGCTCCAGGATTCAATAACCCCTCGCAGTCCGCTACGTTCTCTGATGCGATCTAAGTACATTAAAGATGCTTCGTTTGGCCCGAAGACTTCATTCATGGCCTCAGCGTAAAGCAGATATAAGTTGGCGAGTCTCATGATCGGGAAACCATACTGATAATTAATCCAATTGTTATTCGTCCCGATAGCACTTTGATAGTTAACCAGTTTTTTTACGGTATAGCCGGTGCCCGAATAACTTGTTGGTGAGTTCGTCGCTGCCGTATTTCCTCCCGGACGTGAATTGGTTGGGAAAGCCTCCGCATCGCTGGTATGACTGCTCATGAAATACCGTCCGCCGTCGAAGGATAGCGAGGCGTAAAACCGGTCCTCCCGATCAAAATGAAAGCCGATGGTATTGTAACCCGGTATCAGGTTATACTGATATTCGGACGCTCCATCCGGAACCTGACGCAATTCAAAGCGCCCGTTATAATCATAAGTCCTGTCTTCTTCAATCGGAACGCCGTTTTTACTGTAAAACATAGACACAATATTAATCGTCGGTGCCATGAAGCCCCCAAGTCGCTGGTTACTGATACGCGCAGGATCAAAACTTCGGGGAGCAAAGGCTATAGCCTGGGGCTCTCCAAAAGAACTGCTATTATTCACCCAAATCATTTCTGAATTGTTCTGTCTCTCCGTCACCGCCTGTCTTAAGCTCATTTGATTTACCGTGCTCGCCTGGGGCACTACGGTCATGTTTGGTAATGGTGTCCAACGGTACAGGGACTTCCCGAAAGACTCTGCGATTTCAATAGCCTCCAGGCAGGCATCTGCGGCTGCCTGCCATTTCTCCGCTGAAAAAGTGGCGTTAAATAAAGGCTCGCCGTCAATCGAAAGATAACTGGTGTAATCGGTGTTCCCGTTAAACAAAGGACTGGCCGCCGTCATCAGTATTTCAGCTTTCATTGCCTTGGCAACCATTTGCGTAATACGCCCGTTTTCTTCTGCAGGTACCGTTACGTCCGGCATCAAACGGGGGATAGCCCCATCGATCGTGCTGACAATGTAAGCAAACACTTCGTCAATAGGCTGCCGGATGAAATTCACTTCCTCCGGTTCGGCGAATACGGGTGTATTAACATCAACAATGGGGATAGGCCCGTACATTCTCATAATCTGGTAATGGTAATAGGCCTTTAAAAACTCTACTTCCGCAGCCCAACGGTCTTTCTCAACCTCGTCCATGTCGGGCACTGAATGGATGTTCTCCAGGAAAATATTACATTCCCTTATGCCTCCCCAAAGGTCTTTTCCACCGCTATTCCCATCCCAGTAATTCAACAGAGGGCTGTTAACGTTTTGAGCGCCCAGGGCGATGTACCAGTTCTGCCAGCTTCCCTGAGAAAAGTTAGTCGTAGAGTTCAGCCACATCTCATCGCCTGAGAGAAATGCGGGGTTCGCATTTCGTTGAAAAAAGTTTGGCAGCGAATTATAACAGGTAGCCAGGAAGCGTTCCGCGGTTACGCGCATAGAGAAAGCCTGATCCAATTCAGCAATGTTATCAGGAACGATATCCATGTACTTATTGCAACTCTGGCTTCCAAAACCAAGTATGAGGAATATAAATAAACAAGTCTTTTTCATAATTCAAGTCTCCAGTTTAAAACGTTACCAGTACTCCAAGATTAAATACGCGCTGGAGCGGATACCGCAACCCGTCTCCGCCCATTTCCGGATCCCATAATTTAAAAGGGCTGATGTGAAACAAGTTGGTACCGCTACCGTATATTCTGAAATTTTCAATCTTGTAACGCCGGGTGAATTCCCGGTTAAGCGTATAGGCGAATTCCGCTTGCTTTAACCGGATAAAGGCCCCACTCCTCATCCAGTAGGTGCTGTTCTGGGTATTATTATCCAGCGTATTCTGGCTTAATCTGGGCCAGAGCGCATAAATATCCCGGTTATCCTCCGACCAGTAACTGTTGGCCCAGGCCTGCAAGACCGCATTGGGGCTCGTGATGCTTCCGAAGGGAGCCGAGCCGCTATCATTCGGGTCATCCGGATCACCGGTGGTGGGATCAATATGCAAGGAAGTCCTTGCCATACCGCTGAAAAAGAAGGAAAAATCAAAATTCTTATATCCGGTAGTTAGTCCGAAGCCGAAGTTGATCTGGGGTGAAGTCGGAAAACCAATGGGTACCACATCATTTGCATCCACGACCCCGTCACCATTGATGTCCAGATACTTTATATCTCCACCCATCACAAGACCCCCAAAATTTTGTTGCGGACTATTGGCGACCTCTTCATCGTCGATAAACAGGCGCTCAGCGATGTAGCCGAATCGCTGATTGAAATCCGTTCCGATCCGACTTAAATAGGCATACTCGTAATTAGGCTCTTCGAAGAACACATATTCTCCCCGGGTAAATGTAAAGGTTCCTCTGCCCTGGAACCACAGGTTTTGGTTGACGCTGTGCTGATAGGTGAGTTCTGCATCAAAACCTTCACTTTTATACTTTCCGACGTTCGCGAGCACCGAGGCTGCAAGTCCCATAGAAGAGGGCAGGTGTGCCCGCTCCTGCACGATATCCGAACGGAGTTGCCGGAAAAAATCTCCGGTAAATCCGATCTTTCCATTGAACAGGCCCAGGTCAATCCCTAAGTTCGTCTGCCTGGAAACTTCCCAGCGCACAAAGGGGTTTTCGTAACGGTCTATCGAAACACCGCCTACATTATAATCGTTTGGGTTTACACCGAAATTGAAGCCTCTGTCGCCGTTATTCAGGTTAACCTGTGAAAGGTAGAAAAACCGGGTATCGGAAATGTTATCGTTACCCAAAAGACCATGCGTAAAACGTAAACGCAGGGTACTGAAGGTATTCTTCAACGGCTCCATGAAGGGCTCATTATGAATGGTCCAGGCCAGACCAGCTGCCGGGAAGAAACCCCATCGATAATTATTGTCAAACCGCTCCGATCCGTTATAGCCGAAGGTGAATTGTGCATGGTAGCGGCTATCGTATGCGTAAGTGAAATTACCGGAAAAACTTACGTTTCTGAAGGGGAGTGTATTGATTACATTTCCCGTAGCCTCTTGCGGTAAGGTCAACCGATTTCTTAAGGTGTTGATAACCATGCCGCC